>PXCF01000059.1 GCA_003566715.1 Cryomorphaceae bacterium
GGATCGATCATTCCTATGATTTGGTTTTTGCCAAATTGCCGAAGAGGTTGAGACTATGACTTTGACTAAGACTAAGACTTTGACTAAGACTGGGCGATACGTAAGTATATGAGTAAATGTGACTATGCAGACAGGCCAAATACAGTCAGTAAAACTCCCCCTATGTTAACCGCACACTAAGTCATCGTCATCGTCAATGTCATCGTCAATGTCATCCATCACAAACCCGCCAAATACAATCACCAAAAACTCCCCCTATGTTAACCGCACACTAAGTCATCGTCAATGTCATCGTCATCGTCATCGTCATCCTGACTAAAACGCTGTTACATGCTTAACTGAACAAAAAATCAGATTACTTTATGGCTTCTTTAAAAAGATACATTCCACCGTTTAAAATTTCCGATGGCTTTAGCGCCTTTCGCGTGGTCGCCTTTTTTGAAGGCAGCTCCTATATCCTCCTGTTGTTTACCATGCTGCTTAAGTACCGGTTTAACATACCTGAACCCAATATGGTCGTTGGCATGGCACACGGGGTATTGTTTATTGCCTACGTAATCTTATTGCTCTTTGCAGCGAGACAAATGCGTTGGAGGTTGGGAAAAATGACCTTTTCCTTTGTGTTATCCTTGGTTCCGTTTGGCACATTTTACGGCGAAGGGCACGTTTGGGGGGATGATTAGCGATAGCTTTTAAGTCGAGAGAACAAATCAATATACAAGTAGAACATTGGCCCTCGAAGTACGTCAACCATGTAGTAATTGCCACGTGGCACATACTGGTGTAGATACCCCAGCTCTACCCGCGCCCAATCCCAAAAGCGATAGCCTAGGCCACCGTAGTTTCTGTTTTGGGTGAGGTAATTGGTTCCCGTAAAATCTCCGCCAAACTCGACGTGCACCTCCGAATACAGATTTAAGTACCACGTATTATTCACATAAAAATAATCGTAATTCAAAGGAATCCGCACCCGCATGCGGTAACGCACCCTAAAGTTTTGGTCAATTTCCGGACGATCGATGCCGCGCCAACGCGATTCAAAACGCAGGCGATGGGTGAAATTATACCGGTTATAATAGGCATTGTTATTTATTTGAAGTGTTGAACGCAATTCGCGCTCGGTGGTAAAGTCGTCGTCACTCACCGTTAAACGGCCTTGTGTATTGGCCAAGCCAATAGGCGAAATACTCACCCTTGTAAGCTTGGCAAACTGATACCCCACCCAAGGACGAAAGCTCATGCGTAAGGGGTTCTCATAAATGTTGCTTCTACCGGGGTCACTTTGCCGACGATACACAACATCCATGTCCCAGTTCCACTTTGATCCTTCGTAGAAAAAATCAGAAAAATTCCACTTGGTGTACAACACTTGGTTCTCGTTGACCTCGTTCTCAATTTCTTCAAACTGCGCCTTGGTTTGGAGCGAAAGAATGTGCAACGAGCACAAGAAAGCTATTTTTAGAAATTGCTTCAAAACAGTGAATTATCTTCTGTGTCTTGTTTTACTCATCATATCGATAAATAAGTAAAACATGGGACCACGACTCAGGTCAATTTGCACGTTGTTTCCTCTGGTATTATACTGGTGTAAGTAACCCAGCTCAATTCTTGCCCAATCCCAAAAACGGTAGCCAAGGCCAATAAAGTTACGATTTTGACTGAAGTAATTGCTGCCGTAATCCTTACCAAATTCTACATGGATTTCCGAGTACTGACTGATATACCACGTTTTATTGGTGTAAAAATAGTCGGTATTGAGAGGGATGCGCGTTCTTAACCTGTACCTTACTCTAAAATTTTGACCCGGCCTATTTAATGACGACCCTTCATTAGACCAATCAGAATTATCAATACCCCGCCATCGCGATTCAAAGCGAAGTCGATGGGTAAAGTTGTAGCGACCATAATAGGCGTAATTATTGATTTGCAGTGTTGTACGCAGTTCACGTTCAAATTGGGATGGATCATCGCGGTTACCATCTGTAGAGAAACGTGGTGCGGAGCTAAATATACCTATAGGGTTAAAGCTAACGCGAGTCAACTTGGTAAACTGATAAGCAATCCAAGGACGAATGCTCGTACGCAGTGGATTTGACCAAAAATCAGTTTCTCCCATTTCACTCTGCCGACGGTACACCACATCAAGTTCCCATACCCACTTGGTGGAGTCGTTGAAGAAGTCGGCCAGCGTGTATTTAGTGTACATGATACGGTTATCTAAAAACTCTCGATCTAAGTCTTGTGCTTTTAGATTTATTGTTGTCAAGCAAAAAGTTGCCATTAAAGCGAAAAAAAATCTTGTCATTAAATGTGCACTTAAATATTTATTTCAACCATTTAATTTATAATCCAAGTAATCGCCTAATTCTATCGGGCACATTTTCTCTTCGCAAACGCCGATCGAGCCGTCTTACATCTTCATCGCCTTCTTTGGTTTCAGACAGCTCTATTAACCGGTTTCTAAGCGCAAAAATTTCATCAACACGTTTGCGAATATCGCTGCCACTTCTATAGCGTTTTAATTCGTCAATGTAATAAGGCAATAAGCGCGTAACACCCTTATCGTAGATGTTGGTCAAAATCTTCGACTCCATCATTCGGTCAAAAAAGGGATTCTCCGTATAAATAGTAAAGGCGGAGTCAAGTTGTTCCGGCATCTGGTCGATATCGTAAAGCAAAGGGTTAACATCTATAAGAGCACCCATTATGTCTAACAACTGTTCCCCGATTATCAGCTTTTCTTCATAGCCTTCCTCGGCCGAATACTTGGTCAACAGCTCATCCTTTTTGTTGTCGACAAAGCGCTCGTATAGCGCCAACTGAAGTGGACTGGCCTGTTTGGATTTGTCTTGCAAAAAAAACTTTTCCACATCCAAAGGGTCTTGAATGGCTACCGCTGTATCATCTAATGCTTCAACATTACCATAAATAGATGACAACTGTCGAAAGGTCTTGATCAGTGCTAAGTCCATCTCGTATATTTTTTCTTCTTTTTGGCGCTCGACAATCACCCCTTCCACATTCTTTAATTTATCGTTGAGCTGATTTTCTACATCTCTCAAAAACTTGTAGAGGTTCTCAACCAAGTTGTCGGGAGAGTCAACATAATAATCTGACTGAAAAACGAGTGTTTTCTTTTTCCCCTCAACGGTGTACTCCAGCGTGTCGGCTTCGTTTAATCCGGGCACTCCTTTACCGTAATAGTTATCTCTGTAAGTGTAGCGAAAATCGCCATTATTGATTTTTTCAATGACTTCTTTGCTTCTTTCTACTTTGTCTTGTGCCAAACGAACGAAGGCATATCCCTTAGCCAAAAGCGTATCGGTTCTTCGATTGATATCGAACGTAGGATTATCGAGTAACGTATCTACACGCTTCGACATTATATCGAGCAATGGCTTTATGACATCGATGATGGAGTCTTCATTCTCCGGATACACATATTCAAAACGTCTGGTGAAATTGATGGTGGGTGGCGTAGGGTCTGCAACCGCGCCAATCACCGACTTCTTTGCATCAAAGACTCTGAATACCTCTTTTAGAAATTCGTTCCCCTCTTCTTGTGAGCGACGTCTGATGTCATTACGGCGATACCCGTTATCGAATAGTACACCAAAGCCTTTATCGCCCAGCTTAAAATTTAATTCCTCTGTTTTTGAAAGAATTCCCACCAACCGGTCTTTTGCATCATAAAATGAAACGGAGGCAACCGTATCGCTTTTGTCCTCATTATAGAATTCTACTTTCAAAAGCTCAGTGAGGATTCCATCTGAATACTTTCTCTCTTCTTGAATGATGATGCTATCTCTGGTATATCGCATTTTCCACACCCCGTCCATAAAGCCATCCTGACTAAATTTACCGGAAATGGAAAGCGGCTCACCATCTACTTTCATTTCGTAGGTGAAGTTTCCGTTGGCAACGCCGTTGACAAAGTTTAGTTTTGAGTTTACCGAACTCCCTTGAGCTTTGCTATCTACCACCTGAATGCGCTTGGTTTGCCATACCCCATTGGCTTTGCCGTCCAAATAGTTTCCGGTGATTCTCAATTGCATTCCGTTGAGAGTTGATTCCAACTTCAGATTTCTGATGCGATCCAGCGTAACCGTGTAATAGCTTTGCTCATATTCCCAATTCCCTCTTTTCACACCTCTACGAAAATTTCCTTTTATGGATATCTTTTTCACATTTAACACATCTTCTTCCTGGTACAGATCCGATAAAAAATCAAACTCACCTTGCAGCTGAATGGAATCTTCGTCTATTTGATAAAAGGCATAGGTAGCATTACCGGTTACGGTGTCCATCACCGTAAAATTGCCATTATAAAACTGCAATCGCTGTGCTTGGAGAACATTGGATAAAGTGAAAACGCAAAGTAGTATTAGCCACTTTGTTTTTAACTTTCCAAATGTGTAGTCAATAGATAAGTCCATTTTTCAATTAATTTGTGATAGCAACGTACTGTCTGTGCGGAACAGAGCGTTCATTGCATTAAAATTTTCGCAGGGGTCTGAATAACAAATACCCAAACTCGATGCTAAATGATTGCATCATTCCCATATCCCCAACGCCTGTGTTAGGGTCTAGGGTTGCAAATCGTTTCATCACCCCCATATAGCCTCTCAATCTAAGGTAATAATTACTGCGCTCCCAGCTCAAGCCAAATGAAAATCCAAAATCAAAGGGAGTTAGGTCATCCAGGTCGTACCTAAACATATCCAAGTCTCCATCGGTATCCTTATATTCACCATCTGCTCTACCGCCTGTATACAAGGAAATTTGTGTTCCTATAAACAAACGCCAATCAAAATCGCGGAGAACGGGAAGCTCATAGGCAACGAGAATTGGAATGTTGATTTGACTTAATGTAAAATCGACGTCGTGTTCCTTATGTGCAAAACCAACTTGTGCAAAATTGATTCCGCTGACCAAAAATGCGCGCTCCAAAATGGGATAGTAACCCTCTATTCCTAAGCTCCAACCGCCTTTTACTCCCAGTTCTTTGTATCGGTTACTGAAATGCAAGCTTGACTGATTGATTCCGCCAATGATCATGACATCATCATAAAAATAAGGGAGGTTATCCAGCTTATACCTTTCTGCATATCGTTTAAAAAACGTCTCTTTTTTGGTGGTATCTTCCTCGGCATACAACAGCTCGTAATACGAGTGATGGTGATTTATTGACGGTTCATCTAAACGGGGTTGAGCAAAGCTCATTGAGACTTGCAATGTCAGAAACAGTGCAGCTACAGGTCCAAATAAATTCATTTTGACGTTAAACACCATAAAGCTGTTTTCTTTACTTCTGTCGATTATAATGGCTTATCGTTTTTCCACATGCCTTTGATTTTAATGTTGCCATCAGGGTCGTAGAGAGTTCCTTCGCCATTTCTTTTATTGTTCTTGAAAGTACCTTCATACCTCTCGCCACTTTTCCAATAATAGGTGCCTTCGCCTTCAATCTCACCATCCTTAAACTCCCCAACATACCTATCGCCTTCAAACCACTCGTACGAACCCTCTCCGTGTCTGAGGTTGTCTTTCCACCCCCCGCGATAGATGTTGCCATTGCTCCATATACCCACGCCATTTCCATTGGCCATGTCGTTATCAACCTCGCCTATGTAGTGGATTTTCTTGCCCGACTTGGTGGTAAATGAAATAACTCTCACCCGCTCTTTACGGGCTTTAAATTCTGCAAAACGCCTGTTAACCGACGCAACAGAATCTTCAAGCAAATCAACTCGTTTAATCTTTTTATTTAACTCGCTACTCAGTTGTTCATTTTTATTTTTGAAATCATCTCTCTCTTGTCTCACAAATCTATTGCGTTCGTTCAATTGATTCACCTTTAGTTCCAATTCGCCTTCAGACAGATTTTGATTGCTCCAATAGTTGATGCGTTTAACTATCCAATTGGATGGTAAGTGTTTGTTTTCGCTTTTAAATTGCTTAAATTGTTCAACGACTTTTGATTTATCGGTTTCATTGAGGGCAAATTCATCGAGATCAATCAATACTTTCATGGCCTCGTTGACGTCTTTTTGCTCAGCGAGTTTACGCTCAAACTCTTCCCAAGAACCTGAGTCTTGTTTGCTTTGCAACTCAAGTACAATCAAGTACGTTAAGCTTATTAATACCAGCAAAAGCAAGGAGACGACCAAGCCTCTATAGCGTTTTGGATTCTTAGTTTGACTCATATCTCTTTATTCTTTTCTAATCCAACATCTGCATGATGGGCATTTTACTATCGCTCGAGCGGAAGTCTATGTTAAAGTAAACGTTGAACCTAAATATCCAACGTTGGCGATATACTGCACCATCAAATCTGCGTTGTCCAAGAGTATACATCATACTCATGGTGTACTTCATTTGTGGGCTAGCCACATAGCCGATAATGGGCTGAATACGCAAATCTTCAAGAGGCGCATCAATAACTGGGCCTCCGCTTTGCATGATGATTTCCACATCCGGAGTAAAAAACCAAGTGCCCGGCTCAAAGCGTGGTTTATTGAGGGGAATGTTGGCAAAAATCTTATAACGCCAGCGGTCACGATAAATGTACTCTGAATTTATCTCATTGCCACGATTCCAACGATGCTCCATGCGCAAGCGATGAAAGACCTGAACCCTTCCAAACTGCTGTTTGAATAAGTATTCGTGCCAAATACGCGGCTCAAGCGTTATATACTTATAATCTGTTTCCGTTAAACCGGATGGGTCAGGTGTAAAATTCAAACGTAAAACCCCACCAATAGTGGCACGGAAATCTTTGGTAAACTGATAGGTCAACCCGTGTCGGTTGTATATCTGCGTCATACGTCCTACCCAAGGCACTCCATTGTAACTGCCACGTCTGTAATGCGTTTGCGCATCCCAAAATAATTTATCGCCCAATCGAACGATGCCATATGTTCCCAGCCAAATCAAAGTACTTGCATCCTCAAACTGCGAACTGGTGGGTCTTTCTTGTGCTGAAACGGGACTTGTGTCAACAAACATCAAAAGTAGAATACTTAATCTTAATAATATATACTTTTTACCCATCATCGTCTCAAGCTTGGATTAAGTACATTTTCTAAAATAACATAGGGATTTCTCTCACGCCTTAACAGACGCTCTAAATCCCTTGTATCCACATCTCTTAAGTCTAACATATTTGAATACACCTCCGTAATAAGATCGGAGTGAAGTTTAATAATCTCACAATTAATATCCTTTTTTAATTCATTGATGAGGTACGGATAAAGTATATTGACAACAGGTTCATAGACCCGTTCTTTTACCCGCTCGTCCATATCCACCATAAGGAAGGCATTCCATACCGTTCGCGTGTAAACGTCATCCAAGCGACTAAGTTTTCTCGGCAAATCAGAGAGTTCCTCGTAAAGTCTAATGGCATGTCGAAAGCAGGCGATATAATCGTCAACAACCTCTCTTTTTTGTTCCACATCGAGGTTGATATAGGTTTTAAATTGGCGCTCGGTAAATCCCTTCACTTCCTCGGCCACATCTCGATGATAATCGTTAAAATCCTCAAACGCTCCAGCAAACAGTTTGTTGATGGAGTCCTTTTTAATCACCATGTCCTCCTCAAACTCGGTTAATGCCAATTCTTTGCGCACCACCTCTAGAAGAACATCCAATTCCATTGACAAATTATTGATTTCTTTGTTTATAGAAGCTGTAAGCGCCCTGAATCCTTCGATATTATTGAGTGAACTGCTTTGAACTTGCACAAAATCATAAGATTCTGTTCTTTGGGTTTCCTTAAATTCATATGCAATAAAATCAGGGAAGGTCACATCGAAAATCAAGTGCCTGAGGAGTTCTTTTCTCGGGATATAAAGCAAGGCGTCGTTTTTTAGTAACTGACGAATGTACTTGTAAGCATCGGTGTGTTTTTTGTATTCTGAAAGCACCGCCGATAGTATGGCAATTCTGCTGTAAGCGTACTTTCCGATTTCCAGATAAGGATTATCCTTTAAAAGCTTCAGCGTCAACTCAAACGAATCAATCGCTGCAATCAGTTCTTCGTAAACAGCTCGCTCGCCTTCTTCAAAAGGAAACTGATTGACAACCATTTGACCATACGTTGGTTTTACTTTGGGTTGACCAACGGCATTCCAAACATCAATTTTTCCATCGTACCAAAAGTCTTTCAACTCACTTTGCACAAAAAGATTTGTTGCAATGGAATAATCAACAAACTTCATGTCATCCCCTTTGCCGCTGAGCTGGGATTTAAGTGACAACGCGATGATATCGGTTACAAGTTGACTGTATTCCAGTGTATCAATAAGCAAGGCCGTATCCAGCTCCGCCAACCACGGATAAGTAAAAGTGATTTCCTCTTCACACAAAGTGACCCTGTGGCGCTGTAATCTTCCTTTATCGAATGTTTTCAACTCTCTAGTTCCACATGAGTCGTGGGCGTTAAACGTCCAATCTCCGTCAAGTAAGTTATTGGTAAAACGCCCTTCTACGATGGTATCGGCAGATTTTAAAAAAACCGCTTTATTGAGTTTTTCATTCAAAAAAGCCAGCCTTCCAAATCTAAGCGTATCACTAGGAGCGCCTGCCTCTATACGTTTCTTTAAAAAGGTCCAGTCTCCCGAAGGCGCTCCATTTTTAAATCTCGATTGAATGAAAAATGAACGTCCTCTTGCTGGATATGACACGTCGTATTCAGATACACGAACATTAGTGCTGGGAACCAATCGCTTATTAAAGTAAACCCATGTTCCTGATTTTTTATTTTCTTCAAATTTTCCGAATATCTCGAATGAGTTTACCTCGGTATTACCGTTTTTTAATGTATTTAAACGAACGCGCTGAAATTCAAATGAGCCGTCAAAAATCGTGTCTTTGTTTTCAAGGAAATACCTATAATTGGCTTCACCGGTAATGGTGTCTTTATTTAAAGTAAATGGCCCCTGATATGTCTCTCTTGATTGGGCGTGAACAACACTAGCACTAAAGAGCAATACACAAAAACCCCAAATAATTATCCGCATATTCTTCTGCGTGAAATTTTGCATACGTAAAATAAATGGCAAAACTACGAAAAATCAAGCACCTAACAATAATACGATTCTGTTAAACAAATCCAATCTAAACACCATACACCTCCCTCCACTGCTCTGCCAACACCTCCGGAGTAAATAACTTTCTCCGCTCACGTGTAACTTCTGCCATCTCTGAACGCTTTTCCACATCGGTTGAAAGCGTGTGATACGCTTGCGCAAGCCCCTCCACATCAAAGGGATTGACATACATTGCGGCATCGCCACCCACCTCGCGGAGGCATGGTGAACTGCCGGCCAATACGGGGACACCGGAGAACAAGGCCTCGACCATGGGAATACCAAATCCTTCGGATTGTGAGGGATAGCACACAAACAACGCCTTGCGCATCACCTCCGCCAATTCGGCCATATTGGGTTCAATGTGATAAAGCAATCCGGCTTGCTGCAAAGCATCGTAACGCTCAGATATCTGCTTGAAATATGCCGTTTTTCGCCCCACCACCACCAAGGGCAAGTCGCGCGTTTTCGCAACGGCTTCCAACAATTCTTCCAAGTGCTTGCGGGCTTCGATGGTGCCAACGTAAAGGGCGTATCTTTCGGGTAGCGCGTCGGTGAATCCACTGGGCTCTCCCACCACTCTAAACGCCGGGTGACAACTTTGGTATATAACGCGAATCTTACCTCCGGGAACTTTATAAAACCGCATTAAATCTTCGGCCGTCTCCTGAGAAATAGCCACCACCACATCGGCGACTTTTACCGCATGCTGCACCTTTCTCCGATGAATGACGCGGTCGGCACGCTTGTACCAACGAGGATATTTTTCAAAAATCAAATCGTGAATGGTCACCACTTTTTTACCGCGCCAACGCGCAATACCGGCCGGCAAGGAGGCCGATAAACCGTGAAAAACGGACAAGTCTCGACGGCGCAGTTCGGGCATCAACCCAAAACTGCGCCACCAAGACGGTGACAATTTGCCAAACCCACGACGAGGCATGACTACTTCGGTATTTGCCCAATCAGCGGCAAAGTTTGTAAATGGCTCTTTTTTACCGGGCGTAAATAAACACAAAGACTGCTCAGGTAAGTGACTATGGCACATTCGCAAATGATCGCGACTGTAGTTGCCCAAACCGGATGCGTTGTTGAACGCGCGCTTTGCGTCGAAGCCTATCATGGGCGTTATGCGCTAACGTTGTATTGACGCAAGGCGTCGTTTAGAGAGGTCTTCTTATCGGTGCTCTCTTTTCTCTTACCAATAATCAAGGCGCAGCTTACACTGAAATCGCCGGCAGGAAACTCCTTGACGTACGATCCGGGGATAACCACAGAGCGCGCCGGAATTCTGCCTTTGTATTCTACGGGCTCTTCACCACTCACATCGATGATTTTCGTCGAAGCCGTCAGCACAACATTTGCGCCCAATACGGCTTCTTTTTCCACGCGAACACCTTCGACCACAATGCAGCGCGAACCCACAAATACGTTGTCTTCAATAATCACCGGTGCCGCTTGTACAGGCTCCAACACCCCACCAATACCGACACCGCCCGACAAGTGCACATTTTTACCAATTTGCGCACAACTGCCCACCGTAGCCCAGGTATCTACCATCGTACCGCTATCCACATACGCGCCAATATTCACATACGAAGGCATCATAATCACACCTTTATTGACAAAAGCACCGTATCTCGCAATGGCGTGTGGAACCACACGTACACCAGCCTCGGCATAATTGGATTTCAAAGGAATTTTATCGTGAAACTCAAACGGTCCTACTTTAACCGTTTCCATCTTGGTGATGGGGAAATACAAAATAACGGCTTTCTTCACCCATTCGTTGACCTTCCAACCGTCGTCTGTTGGCTCTGCTACGCGCAATTTTCCGGCATCTAACGCCTCCACCACCGATTCAATGGCGTCACGCGTTAATTGATCTTCTAACTTTTCTCTGTTCTCCCAAGCTTGTTCAATAAGCGGTTGCAAACTGTCGTACATGTTATTTTATTTGGATTTATGTAAAGTGCAAAAGTAGTTGTTTTTGGTGATTTTTGATTTTGGATTTCAGATTGATGATTTTTTGTTGGTATGTGCGTTTTCGTTTTTTTTAAAGCGCCTTTGTAGAGATGCACGGCAGTGCGTCTTTATTTCACCACATTTTTTTCACCACAATTTTTTCACCACATAGGCACATAGAATCACATAGATTTGAGACGGAATGTTGCTACGTGTTAAAATAAGAACACATAGGCACATAGAATCACATAGAATTGAGACGGAATATTGCTACGTGTTAAAATAAGAACACATAGGTTAGTCGCCTTTGGCGACTGGGGAGCAGCCCATGCTTGCGCAGCAACCCATGCGCGCGAAGCGCAACTGTGCGTGCGACAACACACCTGTACGGCCGTCAGGCCACCTGAGCCTCTGTGCCCATGCAGCTAAACATCAAACCACATCCTACGCCGTCCTTCTCGCAAATACTGTCTGACGTGGCGAAAAAAAGCGAGAATCAGATAGATGATTAAGGGCGAGCCAAAGGTTACAAAGGACGCATAAATGAAATACATCCGCACTCTATTGGCGGGAATGCCGATGATTTCTCCCAGTCGATTACAGACATCAAAACCAATGCGTTCCAGGATATTTCGCAATTTGTGAATAATGGCAGGTGTTTTTATCATGCCACTAAGTTGCAAAAAATATTTTAATTGCGCAAACCCGACTCGGTAATGGCTTTGCTAAACCGCACCATGTCGGCACTAAATGCCTTGGCGTTGTCATGGAATAGTTTGGCTGCCGGACCATCTTCGTCGATTTTATTGATTTGGCTTACGAGCAGTCGATTGGGCATCAAGCAGGCCTGCACGTAACTAGCGAAGTGGGTCAGTTGGTTCATGGCATTTTGCCCACCCAAGGTACCAACACTCACACTCACCGCACCGAAGGGCCTCCACTCGTATTCTTTGCGATAATAGTCGAGGGTATTTTTCAAGCTACCGGCCATGCCGCCGTTGTATTCCGGACTAACGATGACCATGCCGTCGCAAGCCATCATTTTTTCTCTGATGAATTCCAAATCGGTTTTGAGGGACTCGTGACGCTTATCGTTGTCGTCAAAAACGGGCAATCGATATTTCGCCAGATCCAAAAGCTCAGCTTCGGCGCCGTAAATTTCATTGATGTATTGAACAATATATTCGGCCGCTTTAATGGATTGACGACCGCTTCGGGTAGACCCGGAGATAACAAGTATGTTGATCATGTGTTTGTATTTGGAGGCTTAACGCTCTATCTCCTTCAATTGTTTGATGGTTTCTGTGGGATTCTCCGAGCGAAACACAAAGGATCCGGCCACCAATACATCAGCTCCGTATTCAAGCAATTTAGATGCATTCTCGCTATTTACGCCACCGTCGATTTCAATTTTCACATCGAGATCGGACTCATCAATCATCATGCGAAGTTGTTCCACTTTCAAATATGTGTTTTCAATAAATGATTGTCCGCCAAAACCGGGATTTACGCCCATCAAACAAACCAAATCGATGTCATCCAACACATCGTATAGCAATGTCACCGGCGTATGTGGGTTCAGGGCAACGCCCGCCTTCATACCTTCATCGCGGATGGCGTGAATCGTGCGATGCAAATGCTTACTTGCTTCGTAATGTACCGTCAACACGTCCGCCCCGGCCATTTTGAAATCACGGATGTATCGCTCTGGCTGTTCAATCATCAAATGCACGTCAAACACCTTTTCCGTGAGCGGACGAAGGGCTGATATCACAGGCATACCGAAGGATATATTGGGCACAAATACCCCGTCCATGACATCGAGATGGAACCAATCGGCCTGACTGGCATTTAACATAGCTGCTGTTTCCCCCAACTTTGTAAAATCAGACGCTAAGAGTGACGGTGCAATAATGTGGCTCATGTGTGTAAATTTTTGGCAAAGGTAATGAGGGATTGCCTATTTCTTAGCTGCTATTCACACGCGCATCTTTCGTAAACTTAAACATAAAACGACAAACCGGCGCATCGACATACTCGTCATTATTTCGTAAATTTCCGGCGTGAATAAAAGGAGTAACATCGCCATATTGGCAATGCTTTTTCTAAGCTGGATGGCCGTAATGGCTCAACCGGTAAACTACCTTTTTCCCAATGAACGAACAGCCGTTGTATACGACGCATGGGCCAATGCTTTTGGAGACACCGTTTGGGCAGCCACCAACCTTGGCTTAACAAGATTCACGGATTTCGGCAATCGTCAGCAAACATTCCACGAAACGTTTAGCGCAAGACGGGTGGTAGGCAGTAGCCGTCAGATGTGGTTTGCTGGAAAAGACAGTTTGGTCATTTACAACAATGGTCACTGGTCAGCGATTAATCAGCGAAATGGCTACCCTAGCCAAGTTCAGAAAGTGCAAGACATGATTTTACATCAGGGAACGGTTTGGCTTATCATAGATAGAAATCTCTATCGACTTCACAGAAACACCGCACTTATCGCCGTTCATCAGAGGGGTAATTTCCTTGCTTTTGCCGGTGATACATTATACTTAGCTTCGGTTGGCACTGGTATTAGTCAGCCCGTTTATTCCTTTCACAACGGCACTTGGGACACTCTGCCCGCCATTACCGGAAGCAACTTTCGCCCTTCGGGATTGGCAACAACCGGAGATGGAACGCTCCATATAAGTCGTTCAAACGGGCAAGTATTTCGGTACGTCAACAATCAATGGGAAAGCGCCATTCCTTTTAACATAAACGTCACCGGCGGTGGTGGCAGCATGGCCATTAACGACAGCATTATTTACATGCAAGCACCTAATTTTCAACACATCATTAGGTTGCTCAACAATCAAGCAGACACCCTCCATACCGAAATGAGCGAAAGGGAAGAGTTTACGACGGGCATTCCGGATGGCGCCGTTAATTTCCGCTGTTATCACGGTCGGATCTATAAAATGTTTCGCCACAGAATCATGATTTTTTACCCCGAAATGGCCGTTATGAAAAATGGAGAAGCCGTATTGGATATCAACAATATTCAATTATCACTAACATCCAACGGGAGAATTGGTGGCGGTCTGCTGGACAACAAACATGTACGCTACGGAAATTTACCGCTCATTCGCGAGATTTCTCCGTGGTTTATGCTTGATTACGAAGGGGAAAATCACATACGCACAACTCTGTACAAAATTTCGGAAAATGATCTATACTTCTCTGGACCACATGGTCTTCAAAACGATTCTGACTTTATCAGTCGATACGATTATGTTTGGAACGTTTCCAAGCAAATGATTGAACACCACAGGTCCCATTTCAACGACTCGGATTACACCGTGCCTAGAGATATTGCTACTTGGCCGGCAGCAGGTAACCCGTCAAACAATGAGGCCACACATTTGGCACCCTTTGTAGACGCGAATAGCAACGGCTTTTACGATCCGGAAAATGGCGACTATCCGCTAATAAATGGCCACCAAACCGTTTACGCCATTTTCTCACCCAGGCGCGGCCATGCAGGATCCATGCATGACTTTCAAAACTTAAGAATGGAAATCCATGTCAGTGCATTTGCCTATGACACCAACGTATCCGAACTCCAAAACACGGTTTTTCTCAACTACCAAGTATTCAATCGTTCGTCTAGCGACTACAAAGACGTCAAGCTCTCTCTGGCCACTTTTTTCGATGAAATCAATTACACCCTTATTGGTTCCGATAGTTTAAAAAACTCATATTTTGCCTATCCGCGATTTAAAACCATAGCAGGCGTGCCCGGAGCACCACCAGCCGTTGCTATTGGTGCGTTGGATGCTACAATGGAAGGATTTATGTACTTTTATCGTTTTCACGAACAAGGGACATTTGCATTAAACCCACCTATTGAAACCATTGAATACAAGAACTTATTTCGATATCGCATGCCTTCTGGCAGAAGGTTGCGGTTCGACAACCCCAGTGGTCCGGGCAGCTTAAACAATGGAACGGGATATGGCGCAGGCTTTAATCTTCCATTTGTTAACTGGGCACTTAACGCCGCAGTCAATTGGTACCACCCACCCCTTTACAATAGCGCCATGGTAGGCCTTCCAATGTATAATTTGGGAGATATTCCGGTAAAATCCAGTGCATGTGCCTCCTTCGCTCTGGTTGCCAAAGGCGACAGCAGCATCTCTTCTCCCGATTGGACAGAGACACTTAACTTAACACATCAGGAACTTGATAAAGTACGGAGAAGTCACGCCGAAATCATCCTAGGCTGCAACCATACATTTTTATCCAATTCAAATGAAACTTTCACGACGTGGTCGATTTACCCCAATCCGATACATACGGGTGAGTCCATTCGCATAAAAAGTGAGGTTCTCATTTCATCTGCCGTTTTGCAGAACAATGCCGGACAAACCATTCCGCTGACTCCTGAAAAACACGATACGTTTTACCATTGCAAACTACCGACTCACTTACCGTCCGGCGTTTACATTCTCCAGATTCGCACCAAGAACGGACCGCTGAATAAGAAAGTCATGATCCTGTAATGAACATACCTTTTTTAGTGCGGTGTACAACAGATATTCCATGGCGTGCCTGCTGCTACCGAAGCACAAATTCAGTTCGCGCCAATATACTAGCGCATCGCTGGAGATGAGCGAGTTGTTGGAGGACACATAGGTTCGAAAAGGACACATAGGCTTGAAAAGAACATATAGATTGAAAAGAACACAAAGATTTTGAACCACATAGGCACATAGAAACACATAGGTTCGCTTTGCTCATTTATAAGGACACATAGGCTTGAAAAGAACACATAGATTTTGAACCACATAGGCACATAGAATCACATAGGTTCACTATGCTCAGTTATAAGGACACATAGGCTTGAAAAGAACACATAGATTTTGAACCACATAGGCACATAGAATCACATAGGTTCGCTTCGCTCAGTTATAAGGACACATAGGCTTGAAAAGAACACATAGATTGAACCACATAGGCACATAGAAACACATAGGTTCGCTTTGCTCATTTATAAGGACACATAGGATTGAAAAGAACACATAGATTGAACCACATAGGCACATAGAAACAAATAGGTTCGCTTCGCTCAGTTATAAGGACACATAGGATTGAAGAGGACACATAGGCTTGAAAA
>PXCF01000085.1 GCA_003566715.1 Cryomorphaceae bacterium
CTTTTAATTCGTCGCGACTGACGTTGGTGAATACGCCGGATATGACGAAGGTCTTTCCCGCGAGTTTGTCGCTGACGTTTGTGTTTTCTTCTTCCTCGGCTTCTAACTTGAGTCCGGCTTGGCGCAGGCGCTCAATCACGGCCATGCTGTCTTCACGTTGCAGGTAACTCTGAACACTGCGGGCGATGGCTTCGCCGATTTCGTCCACCTGCAGCATGTGTTCTACACTGGCGCTTTTGAGGTTTTCGATGGTGCGGTAGTGCTTCGCCAGTTTCTTGGCGATGGTTTCACCCACATATCTGATGCCCAGTCCGTACAACACGCGTTCAAAGGGTTGCTCCTTACTCGCGGCAATGCCATTGACCAGATTCTTAGCCGATTTCTCCGCCATTCGTTCCAACGGCAACACGTCCTCAACTTTTAGGTCGTACAAATCGGCGACGTTTTGAATCAATCCTTCGTTGAACAATTGCTTGACGGTTTCCGAGCCAATGCCGTCGATGTCTAAGGCCTTGCGGGAAATGAAGTGCTGTATTTTGCCCATTTGCTGGGGCGGACAAGCAAATTCGTTGGGACAGTAGTGGTTGGCCTCACCTTCCGGACGGTGGAGTTCGCTGTTGCATTCCGGACAGTGGGTGGCGTAGGTAAAGGCCGGTAACACGGGATTGCGTCTTTCAAAGACCACACCCGTAACCTTGGGAATGATGTCGCCGCCTTTTTCTACCTTGACATAGTCTCCGACTCGGAGATCGAGTTTGGCGATTTGATCGGCGTTGTGCAATGAGGCTCTTTTTACGGTGGTGCCGGCCAATAATACGGGTGTTAGCTCCGCCACGGGCGTAATGGCGCCGGTGCGTCCCACCTGATAGGTGACGCCATTCAACTGGGTTATGGCTTCTTCTGCGGCGAATTTGTAGGCAATGGCCCAGCGGGGTGACTTTGCCGTGGTGCCCAATTCGTCGTAAAACATGTGCTCGTCGACTTTAATCACTACGCCGTCTATTTCAAATGGCAAATCCAAACGGTGTTTGTCCCAATACTCTATAAAGGCCATCACTTCGTCGACATTTCCCACCCGTTTGACGTAGTTGTTGGCAATGAGTGGCGTGTGAAAGCCCCATTCGGCAGCCTTTTTCAAAGACTCATAATGCGTTTTCGCAATGGGCGTATCGCTAACGATGGCGTAGGTGAAACAGTCGAGTTTGCGCTTGGCCACTTCCCGACTGTCTTGCAGTTTTAAACTCCCGGACGCGGCGTTACGCGGATTGGCAAAGGGTTCCAGGTCTTGCTTGACCCGCTCCTTGTTGAGGTGGCTAAAAGAGCCTTTGGTCATAAAAATCTCTCCGCGAATTTCAAAGGTTTTCGGCGCTTCATCACTGATGCGCAGAGGGATGGTTTGAATGGTGCGAACGTTGGCCGTGATCTCGTCACCCTTGCTGCCATCGCCGCGGGTAACGGCTCTGGCGAGTTGTCCGTTTTCGTAGGTCAAGGAAATGGCGGCGCCATCGTATTTAAGTTCGCAAACGAAGTGACAGGTTTGTCCGAGCAGTTTTTCCGTGCGGGTGACCCAGGCTTCAATTTCTTCCCGACTGTAGGTGTTGCTCAAAGAGAGCATGGGGAATTTATGCGCCACGTTGGGGAACTGCTTGGTGAAGGCGCCACCAACGCGTTGGGTAGGGGAGTTGGGGTCGTGGTATTCGGGGTACTCTGCTTCTAGCTTTTGCAGGGTTTCCAACATCTCGTCAAATTCCCGATCAGAAATCTCTGGGGCGTCTTTGACGTAGTAAAGATAATTGTGCTTATTCAGCGCGTCTCTCAGTGCATCAATTTCCTGCTTGGCACCGTTTTCTGGCGAAAACAAATCGTTCATGTTGGTATAAGTCCTTGATGATTTCTATGTCGGTAAAATTATGGTTGGCGAGTAAATCGGCAATGTTTTGTGCGCCGTCAAAGTGCGTTTCCAAAGCCAATAATCCGTTTTCGTTTAAGTGCTTTATCCCATAATCAATGATGTGCTCGTAGTACAACAACGGCTTTTCGTCGGGTGTAAACAGAGCCAGATGTGGTTCGAAGTCAAGCACCGTCTTGTCCATGTCCTTTTCTTTTGCCTGCGGAATGTACGGTGGATTGCTGATGAGCAGATCCAAGGGGGGGTGTGGATTGGTTTTGGGTTGACGGATGTCGCAGGTGAAAAAGTCGACCTGAAATTTGTTTTGCTTGGCATTTTTTTCTGCGGTAGCTAAAGCACCCTTTGATATGTCGCATCCAAAAGCTTTCCACTCTGGTTGCATTTTCTTTAGGCCAATGGCAATAGCGCCACTGCCGGTGCCCACATCTAAGAAACAGCCATAGGCATCCATGCGTTTGGACGTTTCGTAGACCAGTTCCTCCGTTTCCGGTCGGGGGATAAGCACATGAGGATTGACATCGATGCGACAATTGGCAAAGGAGACATAGCCCAGCACATATTGGTAGGGCTCACCGCTTTCTACGCGCCGATAAAAATCATCCCATTCATCTGTTAGCTTTTCCGGCGGAGGTGTCAGTCCGTAAATAACCGCTTGCGCTTGTTGCTCACCGAGTCGATCTGTCCAAAACGCTTTGGCGAGAATGCGCCTTTCCGAGGGGGTAAACGATGGGAGTTGTTGGTTGCTCATGGATGCTTGATGCTCGATTGAGCTGCAAAGCTACGACTGCAAGGCTTTTAGTGCATCTAAAGCTTCTTCCATGTGCTGTTCGGCTTTCATTTGACTGTTGAACATATGAATGACCCTGCCTTCTTTGTCCATCACGTAGGTGACCCGACCGGGGAGAAGCCCCAAGAGGTTTGTGGGCACATTGGCTTTTTTTCGCAACTCTTTTTTGCTGTCGGAAAGCAGTGTAAACGGCAGGTTATACTTCTTGGCAAATTGTGCGTGCGACGAGGGGCTGTCGCTACTCACCCCAATGACGGGAACGCCCAGATCTTTAAAATCCTCGTATGCGTCTCGAAAGCTACACGCTTGTTTGGTGCAGCCGGGGGTGTCGTCCTTTGGGTAAAAGTAAACCACGAACGGTTTGCCCAGCAGCGTATGCATATCGAAGCTTTCACCCTTTTGGTTTTTTAGCGTGAGAAGGGGGAATTTTTGGTTTTTAGACATCATTTGTTGTTAATTCTAAGGTGATTGGTATTAGAAATGACTGGCGCTATTTAGTTATTTTTCTGTTGCCTTGGCATTTCGTTAATTCATTTTTTTTTGCTTCAGGTATATTAATGCGAAATAGTTGAGAATGTTCTCAGCCATAAATTTTTATCAATAAAAGCACTTTATATTAAAAAAATATTATACTTTTGCCATTGAAGGACTTAACTCTACTACTACTATGAAAATTTCTTTCTCTCCTAATGCAATTCTCTTTGCATTCATAATTTCGTTAAAACTTAGCGGCTATACACCTAGGGATCACATTGATTCACTCTTGGTCGTTTCGTCAAAGGAATCGTCTGTAAACACTGCCATTCAGCTGTCGATGCAGGCAGACAGTTTGGCTACATTGCACGGGGTTTATCGGGAAAAAACTTTAATGTCACTAGGCGTTAACTGGCGTCGACAAGGTGATTATTTACGCAGCATTCAATTCTTAAACGAGGCGCATAATATAACTGATTCTTTAAAACTGCCGAAAACTTTTGCGGACATCAACCGACAAAAAGGAGAGACATTTCGGGCAGCAAAGCGTTACATGGATTCATATGAATATTTAAAAAGGGCTTTGGATTTTTATAAGCAAACAGGAGACATTGAAGGTTTGGCGAAGACATACGACAGGTTAGCCGCCACAACTTTTGAGGTTGCTTTTTTCGATGATCAAGCAATAAATCCCATGTTTTTGTTGATTAATAAACCAATTAACCAAAAAGCCCAACAAAAAGCCCAAAATGAAGAGATTTCTCGCATTAAAATCTACGCTGATTCTTTAGACCACTACATAGCCAAAGCGTACCACTATTCAGAGCAACTGGCTCGCGTTGATTTGATTTTATCAACTTCCATTATAGAGGCCTCCACGTTGGTTAATAATAAGATGTATGATAAAGCATCGGTATTCTTTGATAAGATTGTTGCAAAGATGAAAGCCTTTCAATATACCTCAGATTTAGGTTTGGTTTATATAAACAAGGCTTTCATGTTCCAAGAAGATCATTTACATATTCCAGATTCTGTTATTTACTACATCAATTTAGCAATGCCACACATAGAAGAAAGTGGTGTTAGGATATACAAATCAATGGCGTTTAATTCCTTAAAGGGTGCTTACAAAAGTATAGGCAGCTATGATAAAGCCATGATATACAACGACTCTTTATTTGCGTTAGAAGAAGATATGCAGGTTGAGTCGGCCAGATTAATCTTACTGACGGAAATGCTCAAAAATAATATTGAGATAGAACGTCAGTCACTTGCGTATAGTCAAAGATTTTCGTTTTTTATTATTACCGTTTTTGCCGTGTTTTTGGTCATTACCATTGTTTTTGTCAATATTACTAGGTCAAGAAGCAAGCGACAGCAAAACTTGTTGAAAGACTTAAAGAAAAAGAACAACATTATCGTAAATCAAAACGAGGAACTCAATAAAATTAATACTGAAAAGGATAAGTTTTTCTCGATCATTGCGCATGATTTACGCAGTCCGTTTGCAAGTATATCAGGGTTAACGGATTTGTTGATATCGTCAATTGACAGTGATGAAAATGATGAGGCTAGAATGTATGGAACATTAATCAAGCAGTCGTCAAATAAATCCATGCAGCTGATAAACAATTTGCGTACATGGGCAAGAAATCAAACGGGAACGATTTCATTTAATCCCAAAGAAATATCACTTAGAAAGCTGTTGGAGGATGCGGTTGATTTTAATACGGAAAGTGCATTAAAGAAACAGATAAGGCTCAATTTAACGATGTTGGGTGATATTCCTTTGATTGCTGATTACGATATGTTAAACACTGTGTTTAGAAATTTGGTTTCCAATGCGGTAAAATTCACATATCCCGGAGGTCGCGTTCAAGTTGAGAGCAGTGTAGAGGGTGATACAGTCGTGGTGAAAATAATAGACAACGGTATTGGTATTCCGTCAGATTTGGCAGGTAAATTATTTGAGTTAGACAAGCCGATAGGCAGACAAGGCACGGAAGGTGAAAGTAGTACAGGCTTAGGTTTGGTGTTATGTAAGGATTTTATTGACAGGCACAGTGGAAAAATAATGGTTGATTCCATAGAGGATAAAGGTACGACCATTTCTGTAGTTTTGCCAAGTGGGTATGAAGTAAAAATACCACAGCAAAATCAGTTCCCTCCATTGATTAGCAGTCACAATAAGAAAACAAAAAAGGCAAGGAAATCCTGGTTTTACCCGGGCACCTTGCCAACTTAATATGGATATTCTAAAAGGAATTAGGACATCATATCATAAGATCGCTTAACAAAATTTTGGAGGTCTTCTCCTCTCAGTAGCTGTTGATTGAGCAATGCCAAATCATTGGCTTGTTTGATCAACGCTTTTTGTTTTTCGGCGTCACCTTCTTCCATCACTTTTTTGGTTAATTCATGATTGGCATTCCAAATGAGGTTGTAGGTTTCAGGTAAATTGGCCATTCCGTAAAAACCTCCGCCTCCGGTAGCTTCCATCTCCTTCATTCTGCGCATAAACTCGGGCATGGTTACAATCACCGGGTCTTCATTGGCGTCTAAGTTGTCGATGGTTACCGAATACTTTTTGGCATCTACCAAACCTTCTACCATTGACTTAAGGCTTTCCTTTTGTTTTTCATCCAAAAGGCCATTTTTTTCGCTGTCGTCTTTCTTGATTAGTTGTTCGACCGGTGCACTGTCCACACGACTGAACGTCATTTTATCGTAGGCCATTTCAAACTTTTGCACCACGTGCGGCGTGAGGGGAGTGTCGAGCACAATTACTTTATAGTTTTTGTCTTCGGCTTTTTTAATAAACCCATGTTGTGCCTCTACATCAGATGCATAGAGAACAACCGTGTTGCCATCTTTGTCTACGTGATTTTCTTGCAGCGATTCTTTAAGTTCATCAATGGTCAAGTAATTGCCTTGGGTATCTTTAAGCAGCCCAAACGACTTAGCACGCTCAAAAAACTTGTCTTCTGATAACATCCCGTACTCGATAAGTACTTTGATATCTTCCCATTTTTTGGCAAAATCTTCACGGTCTTGCTTGAATAGTTGCTCGAGTTTATCAGCCACTTTTTTGGTGATGTGACCGGATATTTTCTTTACTTGCGCATCGCTCTGCAGGTAGCTTCTACTTACGTTCAACGGAATGTCACTGCTGTCAATAACTCCGTGTAATAAGGTAAGAAAGTCTGGGACAATACCTTCGAGGGTATCGGTGACAAACACCTGGTTTTGGTAGAGCTGAATTTTGTTTTGGCGCACATCCATGTTGGGCTTAATCTTGGGGAAGTAAAGGATACCAGTGAGATTAAATGGATAGTCAACATTGAGATGGATGTGGAACAAAGGCTCTTCAAATGTCATAGGGTAGAGCTCCCGGTAGAAGTTTTTATAATCTTCATCCTTGAGATCTGTAGGTGTTTTGGTCCAAGCCGGCTCCGGATTGTTGATGATGTTGTCAACAGTTTTCTTTTCTTCTTTTTCATCGTCTTTTTTCTCGGTAACTTCTTTGGTACCGAAGATGATGGGAACAGGTAAAAACTTACAGTATTTATTGAGCAGCTCATTGATGCGGTGGTCTTCCAAGAACTCTTCGGCGTCATCGGCAATGTGCAGGACGATATCGGTTCCGCGATCTTCTTTTTGGAAGGTATCTAAGGTGAATTCCGGGTTGCCTTCACACGTCCAGTGATTGCCTTGTTCTTCATCTTTAAACGAACGCGTGATGATTTCCACTTTTTTGGCCACCATAAAGGCAGAGTAGAAGCCCAAGCCAAAGTGTCCGATGATGCCCTTGTCGGCGCCCTTGTCTTTGTATTTGTTGACGAAGTCTTCGGCACCGGAGAAAGCCACTTCGTTGATGTATTTTTCAATTTCCTCGACGGTCATCCCCACTCCTTTATCGGAGATGGTAATGGTTTTTGCCTTTTTGTCTACCTGAATGCGAATACTCAAGTCGCCTAATTCACCTTTGAATTCTCCGATGGAGGCCAAGGCTTTGATTTTGGTGGTGGCATCTACGGCGTTGGAGACCAATTCCCGCAGAAATATTTCCTGATCAGAGTACAGGAATTTTTTGATGATGGGGAAGATGTTTTGGGCGGTTACGTTGATATTACCTGTTTGCATAGCTTATTTTATTTATGAGACAAGACCAAATAACCAAAGTATATGCCGTCAGTAATTGTGTGTCAAGATGGCATAAAAAAACCGAGACAAATACTCGGTTTCTGATGGTGGCTGTATAAAATGTCTGATAGCTTCGTTAGGCTCATCCGAAAAGTACTCATTTTTTAATTGTAAACTGCGCTTTTTTCCGATAACCATCCAGGTAAAAGTCTCGCTACCTAACACTCCAACCTAGCCGCTATGATTTTAAAAACAGCTAAGTAAAAAACTTAGTGTATCTCTCTTTCAGAGAAAAAGAAACGTCCTTCGATTTGAGCGTTTTCGTCGCTATCAGAGCCGTGAATGGCGTTTGCGCTGATGTCTTTTGCGTAAAGTTTGCGAATGGTACCTTCTGCGGCTTCTGCCGGATTAGTTGCACCAATAAGCGTTCTAAAATCGGCAACGGCACTATCTTTTTCTAGGATGGCAGCTACGATGGGGCCAGAGCTCATGTATTCTACCAATTCACCGTAGAAAGGACGTTCTTTGTGTATGGCGTAGAATTGCTCGGCGTCTTGTTTTGACAATTGTGTAAACTTCATGGCTTTGATGACAAACCCACCGGCGTTGATTTTATCTAAGATGGCACCTATGTAATTGTTTTCAACCGCATCCGGCTTAATCATGGTGAAGGTTCTGTTTCCTTGCATGTTTGATATTTTTTTAATGAGCGGCAAATTTACAATGATAAGCGGACAAAGCACCGTTAAATAACGGAAATTTTTTGAAGGTTTAGATGAGAAGAAGCACTCTTAGGATTTCTGTTAATTGAGAAAGAACAGCGGATGTTTAAGCTTCTGATTTTTGCATGAATGTATGAAAGAGTTCGATGCATTTATGTGCTTCTGCAATCCATTCTCCGTTGTCGTACTCTACCTTTTCCAGTGATTGTGCAAGCTCACTAAGACCAAGTGTTTTGGCGCCTGATTTTAGTTTATGTGCAATTTTGTTTGCGGTATCCTTGTCTTTGGTTCGGATACAATCCTCTAAGAGTTTGCCGTCTTCTCTTATTTGTTCCTGAAACATTTCTATAATGGCGTTTTCAGTTTCGGCATTATCCATGATTTCATGAGCATCGCTTGATTTGCTCTTGGTTTGGCGAACAAATAGGTAAACAGATATGGTTTTTATTAGTTCAACTTCATCGTAGGGTTTGGTAATGTAGTCCGTGAACCCCGCAGCCGCATACTTTTCAATATCTTCTTTAAATGAATTGGCTGTAAGTGCGATTATGGGTGTTGAAACCCCCATTTCTCGCATGATTTGAATGGCCTCAATGCCGTCCATTTCAGGCATTTGGATGTCCATTAGAATAAGGTCGTAAGGCATTTTTTCCACCATTTCGCATGCCTTTTTACCATTGTGGGCTTCATCAATATCTACCTGAAGAGGTTTTAATGTCTCTCTGGCTATAAAGCGGTTCATTTGATTGTCATCCACAAGAAGTATTTTCTTGTTAGAAGAAGAGCTTTCATTTTTTTGTGGGGCTTGTGGTTGTTCTTTTGGTCGTTTTTTTTCTTCTTCGATTACTATGGGTAAAGTGACGTTGAAAAAAACAGAGGTCCCTTTTCCTTTTTCACTCTGAACTGAAATTTCTCCCCCCATCTTTTCTACGAGGTCTTTGGATATTGCCATGCCCAAGCCTGTTCCGCCGTAAGATCGGGTTGAGCTGGATTCTTCTTGGGCAAATTGATCAAATACTTTTTCAATAAATTCAGAAGACATTCCAATTCCTGTATCAGAAACCTCAAAGTATAGTTTTTGATTGTTTGGATCTACGTTTTCCGCTTTCAAAGAAAGTGAAATAGAGCCATTTTCAGTGAATTTAATGGCATTTCCCAATAAGTTAATCAATATTTGTCTCAATCGCACATCATCTCCACGGAGTTTATCAGCTAGATTGGGATCAACACTTATGTCGAAAGTCAACTCTTTTTCTTGGGCTTTAAGCATGAATATGCTTTTGATATTGTCGACCAGTGATCGACTAAAGAAAGGTCTTGGTTGAATAGATAGTTTGCCTGAAGATATTTTTGCCATATCCAATACATTGTTGATTATGGCTAATAAGTGCTTAGATGAAGCATCGGCTTGGTGAATGTATTCGAGTTGTTTGCTATTTACGCCAAGAGATTTTAGCAAGCGAATGGCTCCAATAATAATATTGAGAGGCGTTCTAATCTCGTGACTGATGTTAGCCAAGAACTGCTCTTTAATTGAAACTTCGCTTTCTGCATTATTCTTCGAATTTTCTAATTGTTCTATCAGATTTTTTTGTTTGGTGATATCTAAAAAAGCACCAATAGAACCGATCACATCACCTTTGTCATTGTATTGCGGAGAGCCTGATATCGACCACCATCGCTGCTGACCTATTTTTGTTTTAAACGCAACTTCGTTGTAGCTGCTTTCGCCATTGGTTCTAAAATAGTTGGTCTTGTTGATGACCTTAAGTTGATTGTCTTTAAAAACCTCACTAACCGAGCGGTTAACTATTTCATCTAATTCATATCCCGACATATCACAGAAGCTCTTGTTGGCAAATGTGATGATGTCATCTCTATCAATTTCTAAAAGGCCAACACGCATGTTGGTCAATATATTGCGATATTGTTCTTCTTGTCGTTTGAGTTGTTCTTGCCAGTTAGATTCTTTTTCATTGGAAGCAAATTCATTGGTAAGGTCAAAAGCCATTCCGTCTATACGAATGGGTTGCTTGTTTTTATTAAACACAACTTTTCCTTTGTGTTTAAGGAATTTAATGCTTCCATCTTTGGCCTTCATACGGTGCGTTATCTCATATGCGTGATTAGAGATAATGTCACTGATGATTTTACCTATGTAATGTTGGTCTTCAGGGAAGAATAATGTTTTCCACTCCCATTGGTCATTTACGAAATCATTTTTGCTATACCCAATGATGTTTTCTATTGATTTGGTAACGTAATCTAGTTTGAAATCGGGTAATGAAATGGACCAAATAACATCATTCATTGTATTGAGGACATTTTCCATCCTGCTCTTGACATTGGCAAGTTCTAGCTCCTGCCTTTTCTCTTTGTCAATGTTTTGGAAAGTACCCTCAATGCCTGCAATTTCATCGTTTTTGTAAAACGGTTTCCCCTTAGCTCTTACCCAACGCTTATTGCCGGAAGCTGTGGTTATTTGGAACTCTTCATCGTATTCCAGGCCATCGGTTAATGCTGCAGCAAAGACTTTCTCTATTCGGCTTCGGTCGTCTTTTGTTGTGTAAAATTCAAAAGCGTCTGGAAGCTTTGGTTCGTAATTTAACGGTACCTCATGTATATGCTTGGTTTGTGCAGTCCATGTAAGTTCGTCGGTTTCTTTATCATATGCCCAACCACCTAAATCAGCCATTTCACCGGCAATTTCAAGCAAGCGTTGCGCGTGCTGAGTTTGACGTTGTGTTTCGAGATTTTCGGTGATGTTTTTGGTGGTAGCAATAACATACCCTTTGCCGGCAATATTGCGATAAAAACTCTGAACCTCAACCGGGAATTCTTCCTTTGTGTTTATGTTTATATGGCTGGTGGTAATGGTGGAAAAGGGAATGATTTTCAAAGTCTCGACGTAGTTATTCCACTCCGTACTGTTTCGAAAATATGTGGTGTAATCAAAAATGCTGTGCTGTTTGGAAGAGTCGTCAATAATTCCGAGTAACTGTCCGCTTTTTTTATTACAGTAAATTACAGTTCCATCTTCATCTACGACTTGTATCGCTGAGAGGGACTCATCTGCAATTATTTTGATAATATCGTCAAATGGGTTGTTCTCAGTTGCAGTCATTTTTATTATTCCATGTTAGGGGATTCGTCGTTTTGTCTTTTTCGTTAACGCGTCCCTATGCATCATTAATGATATGGTCTTGTAACGAACAAAACTTTCGGAACAATAAACATACCCATTTTTATAAGGGTTCTCAATTTCACCCCAGGAATTTTTTACCAAATAGTACTTTGTGCCATTCTGATCCACACTTCTTCCAACGATGTGCATGCCGTGATCGTCGGTGGTTTCGTAGTTGTCATACGCTTGCTGGCGCAGCTCAGGTGTTATCTTCAATTCTTCCGTAGGGCTTTGAAAAACAGCTTTTTTCTCTTCATCAGACATGGTTTCAAAAGGCTTGGCTGGAACGATAGCAATTCCATTGTGTACCGAAAACCCTTTTTCACTTACGTCGGTTGCCCAACTTACTGTATATCCGTTGTCTAGGGCGTTGTCAAGGTTGTCGATCATTTCGTCAAGTGGAACGTTGAAGGCTGTTGCCCACGACCAATTATCTGGCACTTCAATGAATACATTGCTGTGCATATCTTCGTTAATGAAAGATGTAATTTGCACATAATCATCGGTATTAATGCCAACTATTTGATCGGCAAACGTTCGAGGTGTATATGTTTTTCCGTCGTAATTAAATGATTCTGGATAGTCACCTAAATACGCATTAAGTGTTGATTCTACGGCACTTTTCCAAGCGGTGCTCAGTCGACCATTGGGGTTCTTTATGACAGCATCCAACATGTTTTTTAATACAGATTCTAACTCACTGTGCTTGTTTTTTTCTTCACCATATTCCAATCCTTTATACTCATAATAAGGTACTGCACCATATTTTTTTAAGACATATAATACATCTGGTGTTGCTCCGCCTTGGGCGAAGTTTAGGTGGCCGTGTAAGCGAACATATCGCTCAGCTTTGTCCTTATATACCTGCCTTACTGTGAACATTTCTGATAGATCAACCGGGGTTTTTCCCTTGCGCAACATCTCCGATTCTACAAAAGAAGTGGTTGCGTAACTCCAACAAGTTCCGCTACTTGCTTGGTTTTTTATAGGAAGAACATCCAGTGACACTTCTTCGGTGAATTGATACCCTTGTTCATAAACCGCCTCATTTTGTTGATAAACTTTTTTCACTAAATCGTCTTGTGCCAAAATGCTTGCCGAAAAGCTCAAAAAAAGTGCTAAAAATGGGAATGATATTTTCATTTTTGGAAAAATTGAGGGTTGATTTTGTTTCTTTCTTCTAAATACGTGAGATAATCGCCGGTGGTAGCCATTCGCTTTTTAACGACCACCTCCATCGTGAGATTGCGTTCTAGAATGTGATCGCAGCATTCTCTTAGACCATATTGTCCACCGGGCTGCTTGCTTATGAAATCTGCCCACTGACGCTTTTTGACCAAATCGCTGAAAAATGGCGCGCCCGGACGGTTCAATAACATCCTAACACCTGCAATTGAAGCGGCATTGAGGTCTAAGATGTCGTCAAAGAAAAAGCAGACATTCTCCGGTTTTATGTTGTGATCTTTGCAGAAGGACTCGAGGATGTCTTGCTTGTTGAGTACTTTGCCATAACATGCGTGGATGTGCTCGCGTTCGGCCCATGCTTGCGCACCCGGATTGTTTGCGCCGGTGATAACGGCTACCGGTGGGGGGGTGCCGTCTCTTAACCAAAGAGAAAACCGCAGCATATTGACCCCCATGCTGTCGGCTTCAAAATATCCACTTGATATGTTCGGGCTTTTTTCTCCGGAATTGAATACGCCGTCCCAGTCAAAGACCAAGGCTTTGATCTGAGACCAGCGTTTCATCCATTCGATGTCGTCAATCAACCACATTAGTCAATGCCAACAAGATCTTGGATGTCAATCATCCCCACAACTTTACCATTGTTGGTTACCACCAATTGATCGACCTTGTGCTTGCTGAAGGCGTTGGATGCTTCTACAAGAAGGTTGTTGGCTTCTACAGCGTGGGGTTTGTTGAGTTTTAATGTCGATAATGACTGCTGCAAAAAGCTCTCGCCTTGCTGCTCCAATTGTCTGCGTAGGTCGCCATCGGTAAAAAAGCCAATGGGTTCGCTGTTGTTGTTGACGATGGTCACGGCGCCAAATCCTCCGGTACTCATGATAACCAAGCTGTCCATCACGGTTTTGTCTACGGTGATGGTGGGGTTTTGTGGGCGAATGCACTGACCGATGGTTTTGGTCATCAGAGCGGTGTGCTCAAAGAACTGATTGGTGCCCACGGTGGTGAAGTTGTTTTCTGTCAACTGCTGCATGATTTTCCACGGCACGGTAACGGTGTGTACACCAATATTGATGGCGTTTCTTACGTGTTCTACGTTGCGTACGCTGCTGAACATAATTTTGGTATTGTAGCCGTAGTAATTAACAGCTTCTACGCACTGCTCAACCAATGCAAGGGCATCGTGACCTTGATCTTGGAGACGGCCTACCAACGGACAAACATAGGTGGCGCCTGCAGCCATCGCCATGTAGGCTTGCTGAAGGGTATATACGAGGTGAATATTGACCAAAAAGCCTTCGTCGGTGAGTTGCTTACAGGCTTTAACCCCTTCCATGCTGATGGGGATTTTGTAAACGGTTTTGCTTCTGTCCAAACCAAGTGCATCTTGTCTCTTGGCTTCTGTCACAATCTCTTCGGCGGTTTTTCCGAGTGCTTCAATCTGCAGTACGGGTACCATGTCTGCCAATTTCAAAATGGTGGCATCAACATCGGTGATGCCTTCGCGATGCATAAAGGTAGGGGTGGTGGTTAATCCGGTAAGGAATCCCAGTTTAAACGCGTGTTCAATTTCTTTGATATCGGCGCTGTCGAGATATAATTCCATAAGTTTGGTTCATTAAAATTAGTGTGCAAATGTAAGGAGTATGATGATAATGGTTTTATATTTGTCGGTAATATGCTTTTGCCATGATTATACAATTTTCGGTTTGTAATTACAAGCTCTTTCGCGAAAAGGCGACACTGAGCATGGTGGCGTCGGATTTTAAAGATCACTGCTTTTTGAGTGAAAATGTATTTGTTCCGAAAGGAGAGAAAAGTCCATTGGTAAGAAGTGCAGTTGTTTATGGCGCCAACGCTAGTGGAAAAAGCAAATTACTTGAAGCATTGGTGTTTATGCGTCAATACGCTATATCGTCTTCTAAAGATGGGCAAAAGGGCGATCGTATCGCGGTAGAGCCGTTTCGTTTGGGTGACCAGCAAGAGGGCTTTTCAGAATTTGAAGTGTTGTTTGTGAAAAATGGAATACGATACCGGTATGGCTTTGAGGTGTCGTCTACCAAAGTCAATGCTGAGTGGCTATACATTAGGTCTAAATCTCGCGAGATGGAGATTTTCTATCGAGAAGGGGAGCACATATCTACCCATGCCAGGCGCTTTACCAAAGGCAACGTGGTGGTGAAGGAGGGGCTGCTCAGGGACAATGCCTTGCTTTTGTCGGTCGCAGCTCAGTTCAACGATGCGGTGTGTCGAGAGGTGCTGGATTGGTTTCAGCAAATTGAGATTATCAGAGATGTAAGAAGCCGGCAGTTCAGACAAAACGCCATCGATAAAATAAAGACCAACGCCGGCAAATCAGATTTTTTACATTTTTTGAGAAAGGCAGACATGGGTATCAGTGATATGTTTGTTGTTCCTTTGGAAGAGGGTAAACATGCGCGTGAATCTGCAGAGGTTATGACGGTTAGGAAAATTTACACCGAGCAAGGCGAAGAAAAAAAGGCGGCTTTCTCTCTTAATAAAGACGAGTCTGAAGGTACCAAAAAGTATTTCTATCTCCTGGGTCCGGTGGTGGATGCGCTCAACAAAGGTGCAGTATTGCTGGTTGATGAGTTGGATGCCAAGTTACACCCGCACCTAGTAACGATGGTGGTCAATCTCTTTCACTACAAAGAAAGTAATCCCAACAACGCACAGTTGATTTTCAATACACACAGTACGCATATCCTTCACAAGGGCTTGTTTCGACCCGATCAAGTATGGTTTACAGAAAAAAACCATCGGGGAGAAGCGCGCTTATATTCGTTGGCAGAGTTTAAATTGACTCAAGTGAATGACTATGCAGACCGATATTTACAAGGAAAATTCGGTGCCATTCCTTGTTTAACTGACTTGTAGTATGGTTGAGAAACCCTATTCAAGAAAGCACGAAAATCGTCGACACGGTCCACCTTTAGGTAGGCCGGCGCCATTTATTCACGAGCGCCCCACCATATTAATTGTTTGTGAGGGTAAAAATACCGAGCCGTCTTATTTTAACAAGTTTCGCCTAACTTCGGCTACCATCAGAACAGTAGGCGAGGGGTACAATACGGTTTCCCTAGTGGAGCGCGCCAAAGAACTGTCTGAAAAGCGCTGGTGGAAGAAAAAGGGAGACCAATTTGACCAGGTTTGGTGTGTATTTGACGCCGACATCGATCCGGAGCACCCCAAGCAAGCAGAGAAGTTTAATGAGGCCATTGTGCTGGCAGAAAACTACGGATTCTTTGTGGCTTATTCCAATCAGGCCTTTGAGTATTGGTTGCTTTTGCACTTTGAAGACCACGACGGTTCACCATTGCATAGAACAGAATATGATGACCGATTAAATGCGTATCTTGAATCTTTTGGCACCTATTTCGACGGACAAAAACGCAAACGTGTGACCGAGCATTTTTTTGCTTTGCTCGAAGGCAGTGACCAGCGTACAAAAAAACCAAGAGTGCGATTGGCCATCGAGCGCGCCCGACGTATCTACCATACCTACGACCATAAAAATCCCGCCGAAGAAGAATCTTCAACAACGGTGTTTAAGTTGGTGGAGGAGCTGCTTAGGCATCGGTTAGTTGTTTAGTTGTTTAGTCGTTGAAAAATTCGACCAAATTACAATATTTAATAAACGGTAATAGAACAGCACGTAATCTACACTTCCATCTCAATGGAATCATTAGCACGTATAGCGTACCGTCAAAATTATTAA
>PXCF01000032.1 GCA_003566715.1 Cryomorphaceae bacterium
GAGGCGTTTACGCCGGAAGGGGACTATCGCTGGACCAATTACCGCTGGGAAAAGAAAACCACGGACTTGGCTAAGGTCATCCGAAATATTGGCGGTTGGGAGCCGGTAGAACTCATTGGATTTTGTGAGGTGGAAAACAGAACGGTGTTGGAAAAACTGGCCAATCACCCCATCATTAAAGATGCAGGGTATCGAATTGCCCACGAAGAGTCGCCCGATTGGCGCGGCATCGACGTTGCGGCCTTTTATCGCCCCGATAAGTTTGACCTGCTCTACATGCGCGCCATTCCCGTGAAACGCGCCGATAAACCCAATTTTAGCACCCGTGACATTCTCTATATCAAGGGACTCGCATTGGGAGATACGTTGCACGTGTTCTTTAACCACTGGCCATCGCGTTATGGCGGACAAGCCAAGTCGGAGCCCAATCGTTTTGCGGCTGCGGCTTCGTTAAAGGCCATAATCGATTCCATTGAAATGGTGGTGTCAAACGCCGCCATATTGGTGATGGGTGATTTTAACGATGAATGGGACAATGCCAGTTTGCGCGATACCTTAGGCGCCAAACCTTCTTCACAGGCCAGTGGACTGGTCAACCTTATGGCCGACATGCCCACCAACATCGGCTCATACAGATATCGTGGCGATTGGGGATACCTAGACCAAGCCATTGCCAACCAAGCCTTGTGGAACGGAACCGGCACGCTCTGCATTCACAACCAACAAGCCTATCTTTTACAAGAAGATTATCTAATGGAAGACGACGATAAATATCCCGGCAAAAAACCCTATCGCACGTATTTAGGCATGCGCTATCACGGGGGGTACAGCGATCATTTGCCGATTTTTTTGGATGTGGTGAGGTGTGAGTGAGGAGAGGCTTGTTTGGAGGTTTGGAGGTTTGGAGGTTTGGAAGTTTGGTTGAACGAGTGTTCTAAATTGGCGCGGAAACGAGGTAGTACGGGAGCTGGGAATGGAGAATCTATGTAACAGCTGTTGAATACAGGCTTTTCAAGAGATGTGTTTTAATGAGTTATTGATCTAAGGGAGTGTTCAAAAAAGTGTTTTGCCCTGAAGGCCTTTGAGGCCCATGGGCCTCAAAGGCCTTCAGGGCAAATTTAAGCTATTCGAGCTGTTTAGCATAACGATCTCCAAATTTTTCTACAAGCTCCCGTTGAATTGTGTTCCAGCCAAGAGCTTTTCTATCCCAACTCTTTCGATTATACATCAAAGCTAAATATAACTGTTTAATTAACCCTTTTTCTGTTGTCCAGGCTCCTTTAGACTTGGTCACTTTGCGCATAATCCTATGAAGTGCTTCAACAGGGCTTCTTGTATAAATCATCCTTCGGATATTTTTCTGGCACTTCATAAAAGGCATTAAATCATCCCAATTTTCAAGCCATTTTTCCTTTATCTCTGGATACTTTTCATCCCACTTAGTACCAAAGCTTTCTAAAGCCATTTCTGCTTGCTCTACATTCGCAGAGGTGTAAACCTTTCGTAGATCTGAGCAGACACTCTTGATGTGCTTATAGCTTACAAATCTCGTTGAATTACGCACCATATGAACAATACACCGCTGGACGATTGCTTGCAGATAAACATAGAAAAATGTTTCGTATGTTTGTAACACTTAAATCAAATTCTCCGAATAATAGGGGGGCGCTCCAACAAAACTTTTCATCAGGAATATACTATTGTCAGATAAGAAGCGGGAGTCAAGTGTTAGATTCTAAAGCATTTATAAAACAATAAGACAATGAAAAAAATATACACTTTGTTAATTGTAATTCCAGTGCTTTCATATGGTCAGTGGACAGAACTTAGTATTCCTCCGGTTTCAAATCCATTAGAGTCTGTTTATTTTTTAGATGATAGCGTTGGGTACAGTATTGGCTCTGATGTGTTTAAATCAACAGATGGCGGTTGGACTTGGCAACCTGCCACAGGTGATTATGCTAATTTCTCTAAAGCATGTTTTATTGACAGTCTTAATGGTTTTGCCTACAACGATACAGAGCTGTTTCAAAGCAATGACGGAGGCGCATCATGGTCAAATATTTCTGATTCGGTTGAGATCACCGAGTTTTATCACCTTGAAGAACGTAATGGACATATCATCATTAACGGAAGAAATCCTGCGCATGGGTATTATTGGTATGTTTCACCAAACGGTGGACAAAGCTGGGAAATGAGAGATTTTCATACTGATAAACCACCAATAATAAGTTATGTGCTTGATGAAGATCATTATTATGTCTACAGTAACCAATGGTTGTTTGCAACGAATGATGGTGGTGCAACATGGGATTCTGCTTTTCATCGTGTTTATTGTGATGTGGGTGACGAACATTTGTCTGCAATTTATTTTACTTCCCCGGACACAGGATTTATTGGTTATTATTACACCTTAAGTCAAGGTGGACGAATTGAAAAAACATATGCAGGTATACATAATTTTCAAAGAGAAATATTTCAGATTGACCCAACCGTTAAACAAGGGGTGAATTTTATTAATGGTAAAGGAAATACCATATGTTGTGGAGGATATGGCGGTCATTTATATTGTTCCCCCGACAGAGGTGTACACTGGTTTGCGCAGTCGGTTAACACAAATGGAACTTCAATGTCTCTTTGGGATTCCTATTTCTGGAGCGATAGCCGTATCGCTGTTGTCGGTAATTCCGGTCGAGTTCTTCTAACCGACTCAGGTATCTATCATTCTATGCAAACAAAATCAAACTTTATTACAGAAGTAGTATCTGTTTTCCCCAATCCTTCTTCAGGTAGTTTTACCATTGAAAATCTTAGTACTTCCGAAAATGCATGGACAATGACATTGACCAACACAGCCGGACAAATTTTATTGGTTCAATCATTTAAAAATTCTGTAGAAACCATTGATATATCGCATTTGCCCAATGGGGTCTACTTAATTCAGCTAAAATCAGATCGGGGTTATGTGACCAAGCAGGTGATTAAAAATTAGAATTATCACAAAAATAGAGACGCAAAATATTGCGCCTCTAAAACGGCCATCCCCCAATCACCATTTTTCATTCTTCATTCTTCATTCTGATTTCACCCAGCCATTTTCTCCAACTCAATCAACTCATCCCTCAATCTTGCTGCCTCTATAAAATCCAGTGACTTGGCGGCTTTTTCCATCATCTTGCGGGTTTTTTCCACTTCTTTTTTGATGTCGTCTTTAGAGCGGTATTTCTCCCTGCCTTCAGCGGCAAAGGTGATATCTTTGTGAATGATGTTGTCCATCTTCTCGCGTGAACTGCCGGTTTCTCTGCGGTCGAGGATACTGGTTTTAGGCTTGTTGAGCGCCGTGGGGGTAATGCCGTGCTTGGCGTTGTACTCGGCTTGTTTGGCACGTCGACGGTTGGTCTCGTCGATGGTAAGCGCCATGCTGTTGGTAATCTTGTCGGCATACATAATGGCCTTACCTTCCAAGTGACGCGCTGCTCGACCAACCGTTTGCACCAATGACCGTTCTGAACGCAGGAACCCTTCTTTATCGGCATCTAAAATGGCCACCAAGGATACCTCAGGTAAATCCAATCCCTCGCGGAGGAGGTTTACGCCAATTAAGACGTCAAATAGGCCGACGCGTAAATCCCGCATGATTTCCACGCGTTCCAAGGTGTCCACGTCGGAGTGGATGTAGCGACAGCGAATGCCGTAGCGGGTGAAGTACTTGGTCAGCTCCTCGGCCATTCGCTTGGTTAGCGTGGTGACCA
>PXCF01000081.1 GCA_003566715.1 Cryomorphaceae bacterium
CTCTTTGGGGTTGATGCCGTATTGGTTTTGACCGGGTTTTCCATCTGTTGCCAATAATACAATTAGCCAAATGGCGCCTAAAACTGGAATTAAAACAATCAATATCCACCAACCGCTTCTACCCGTATCATGAAGCCTTCTCACAGAAACAGCCAAGCTGGGAATTAAAACTGCTAAACCATATAATGTACTAAAAACACCCGTACCAGTTTCTTCATCCGCTAAACCAAACATATCATCTAAAACGGTAAATATGAAACCTACCAGAATATTGATTAAGACAAACATCCAATACTCTTTTCTTCGCGCTCTGCCTTCAAAGTCGCCATATTGTCGCAAAACCTTTAAATACCAATTCATTATAAAAAAATTAAGTTCTCCCTACTCGTATGGATTTTCGGTTCCTCCCCTTATTTTTCGACCAAGGAAGTCGGGCGTAATAAGGAAACACATTACGCGCATATAACAAGCAAATCATTTATTGAAATGCCATTGTAATTTGTTTTATTAAAGAGGAGCAATTTAGTTAGAATTTTTGTTTTAACAAATTATTTACACGCCAAAACATAATTCTACAACTCCGATTTTCTCTGTTAATAATGCGTTTACCGTAACATAAACATAGTAAATGTTGCATTTACATTGATGCTGTTTGATTATTTATGATGTATTTTTGATGCCAAAATTTACCAATTATGTCAAAAAAAACAACTCCAAAAATTCTCGTCCCCACAGGGTTTAGCGACCAATCACTTAATGCCTTTGAACAAGCCGTTAAGTTTGCCAAGGTACTGGATGCCAAAATAATATTGCTTTCAGTTATTGAGCGTGACGGATTATTTGGCCGTCTTTTTGAAGACAAGGATATGAGAAAAAAACTTGTTGAAAAGGCAAAAAAAGAGCTTTCGAGGTTGGCTGAAGAAAAATCAAAAGCCAACAAGGTAGATATTGAAACGACCGTAAGTGAAGGTGTCGTTTACGAAGAGATTGCTCGAGCTGCAGAATTGTTTGATGTTGACATGGTTGTCATGGGAACCAATGGTAAGCCTGGAAATCTTCGTCAACGAATGATTGGCAGCAACGCCTACCGTGTGGTAACATTGGTTGAACCTCCGGTTGTTACCATTAAAGGTGATGCAGAGATCAGCGACATCAAAAACCTGGTATTCCCCTTGGTTGCAGACGCCAAATCACGTGAAAAAACCGGCGTAGCCATGCGCTTAGCTAGAAAGTTCAATGCCCACATTCACGTGGTTGCGTTTGTACTTAAAGACAGTCAGAAAAAAATGCTAAGCAATCAACTCCGTCAAGTAGAGAAATTCATCGCTGATCGTGGTGTATCCGTGACGACAGAGATGGTGGTGCCTGAAAATCGCAAACCAGTAGCCAAGTTGACCATTGAGTATGCCCACAGAAAAGGCGGTGACATGATATTGATTACCGAAGAGGGCGATGAACCTGATCTGGCCGATATGCTTCTTCCTTCAGATGTCAGGGATATGCTTTATTACTCCGACATCCCCGTTATGTCTGTTACCCCGTCTCCCGACAAATTCAAAAGTGTTTTTGAAGGTTAATTTTCAAACACCAACCTTCTTTTAATGCCTTGGAATAATCCTCGGTATTAATGATGGGTTTTGTATTTTCGCGGTCGACAGCCTCAGAATTGCAAAGCCAATTTGCATGTTGTCTGACAACAATTTATTAAACACCTATTTAATTACCTACAAAAGAATAGGTCTTTAAAAACTGATTATAAATTTTGAACACATGAATTACGACGTTATCATCGTAGGTTCCGGCCCCGGAGGGTACGTAGCCGCCATTCGCGCCTCACAGTTGGGACTAAAAACAGCCATTGTAGAAAAAGAAAGTTTGGGTGGTGTTTGCTTGAACTGGGGATGTATCCCAACAAAAGCGCTCTTAAAATCTGCCAACGTATTCGAATACATCAATCACGCCAAAGACTATGGCATCGAAGTGAAAGATGCCAAGCACGATTTTGGTGCCGTAGTAAAACGCTCCAGAGATGTAGCCAATGGCATGAGCGGTGGTGTTCAGTTTCTGATGAAGAAAAATAAAATTGACGTCATCAACGGGACGGGAAAAATACTCAAAGGCAAGAAAGTTGCCGTTAAAGACGACAAAGGAAACACCAAGGAGTACAGCGCTAAAAACATTATCATTGCCACTGGTGCACGCAGTCGCGAACTGCCCTCGGTTAAGCAAGACGGGGAAAAGGTATTTGGCTACCGCAAAGCCATGGTACTTGACAAGCAGCCAAAGAAAATGGTGGTCATAGGTAGTGGTGCCATCGGTGTGGAATTCTCTTATTTCTACAGCGCCATGGGTACCGAAGTCACCATTGTTGAGTACATGGATCGCATCGTACCGGTTGAAGATGAAGAAGTGAGTAAGCAGTTGGAACGCACCTTCAAAAAGAATGGCATCAAAATTATGACCAGCGCTGAGGTGACCAATGTTAACACTTCCGGCAAAGGTTGTAAAGTTGAGGTAAAGACCAAAAAAGGTACCGAAACCATCGAATGCGATGTGGTTCTTTCCGCAGCTGGTGTGGTTGCCAATATTGAAAACGTCGGATTGGAAGATGTGGGCATCAAAACTGAGAAGGGGAAAATCAAGGTTGACGAGATGTACCGTACCAATGTGGATGGATACTACGCCATAGGTGACTGCACGCCCGGACAAGCGCTTGCCCACGTTGCCTCCGCTGAAGGGATCATCTGTGTGGAAAACATCGCCGGTCACAAGCCACAAGCCCTAGATTACAACAACATACCCGGCTGTACGTACTGTTCTCCGGAAATTGCTTCGGTTGGCTACACGGAAAAAGCCGCCAAAGACGCCGGTTACGACATCAAGGTTGGTAAGTTTCCTTTTTCTGCCAGCGGAAAAGCCAGCGCTGCCGGACATAAAGACGGTTTCGTTAAACTCATCTTTGACGCCAAATACGGTGAACTTCTAGGTGCTCACATGATTGGGGCCAACGTCACCGAAATGATTGCCGAGGCCGTGGTGGCACGGAAACTGGAAACCACCGGTACGGAAATGATTAAAGCTGTTCACCCACACCCTACTATGAGTGAGGCGGTGATGGAAGCAGCGGCAGCGGCTTATGGTGAGGTGATACATATGTAAGAATGAAGAATGTGTGATGTAGGATATAGAGTTTAGAATTGCCCGGTAGTAGAGATGCTACCGGGTTTTTTATTAAAGCACTCCCTCATCAGCAAAACTGTAGTAACCACCTTCAACATAAATAAGATGATCAACCAATCGAATGTTGAGCAGCTCGCCGGCTTCCTTTATTCGTTTGGTCAAAACAATGTCGTTGTCACTGGGCTTTTTCTGTCCGCTGGGGTGGTTATGAGCAACAATGATGGCCGCTGCCTTTTTTTGCAAGGCTTCGTTAAACAACAAGCGAATATCCACGACCGTTCCCGTCAGCCCTCCTGTTGATAATCGCTTCTTTTGAATGATGCGATTGGCGTTGGATAGATACACAATCCAGAACTCTTCGTGGTCTAAGTCCATAAATACCGATGATAGGTAATCGTAGGCCAATTTGCTAGAGTTGATTTTAGGTTGCACGGCCACTTCCTGACTTTTTCGTCGTCGCCCCAACTCCAAGGCGGCAATCATAGTAACGGCACGTGCTGGCCCCAGCCCCTTGACTTCACAAATCTCCTC
>PXCF01000152.1 GCA_003566715.1 Cryomorphaceae bacterium
CAGGTGCGGGAAGAACAGGTTCCACAGGCCCAGTTCCTTCGCCTGCGCCCGCAGGTCGTCGACGAAGGCGAGGGCGTCCGGGTCGTTGCGGCGCTCGCTCCTGGCCACCGCGTGGTAGTGATGGTTCACGGGGTAGACGTGCTTCGCCCTGAAGTCGACGACCCGGTCCCGGATCTCCAGGGTTTGTTCGCTCAGCTCGAAGGTCATGGTGCGGTGCTCTCCTCGTGTGGTGTCTTGATGTCCGTGGTTCCGGAAGCCTGGCGGCGCCCGGTATCAGTGATTCGCGGTGCGCGTCACGGCCGATCAGAATGGCTTTTCGCTCAATGCCGCCGTCGCCTGTCAGGCCCATGAGCGTGGTCGCCTCGAGCGACTGTGTCGCTACATTACGCCGGTCCGCGGGTGGGGCCGGCCATCTGCCTCGAGTGGCTTTCCACCGATAATGCCGGTCAGGTCGTCTACCGGCTCAATCAACCCTTCCGGGACGGCACCACACACGTCCTGTTCAGCCCTGAAGACTTCATCGCCAGATTAGCCGCCTTGGGTCCAAGGCCGGGATGCAACCTGACCCGCTACCACGGCGTCTTCGCGCCCAACTCAGCGTTTCGCCGAGCGGTGGTGCCGGATGCCCGCAAGCACCGCAGAGGCCAGGGCAAGGCAGCATCGTGTCGGGCTATCGGTTCAGCGGAGGTTCCGATTGCGCTTGTTATCGAGTTACGATAACTTGAGTACATGATCGAGTCTTTCGGAAACAAGCTCGCGGAGGACCTGTTCGAGGACAGGAAGAGCCGATCGACCAACGCGTTTCCGCCAAAGCTGCGTCGCACGAGCAGACGAAAGCTCCAGTATCTGCACGAAGCCGCGGACTTGGGTGACCTCAAGTCACCGCCGGGTAATCGGCTGGAGCCGCTTAAGGGCAATCTGAAGGGATTCCACTCGATTCGGATCAATGAACAAAGGCGAGTGGTTTTTCGATGGCGCGGCGGTAACGCGTTCGACGTGCAGATCGTTGATTATCACTGAGGGAGCAGCACGGCATGGCAAGACAACCGAAAAATCCGTTTCACCCAGGCGAGATCCTGCTCGAGGAGTTTCTCGAACCGCTCGGGATGAGCCAGGCCGCATTCGCGAGGCAGATCGGCTGGACGACGGCACGTCTGAACGAGCTGATTCGTGGCAAGCGCGGTGTGACGGCGGAAGCCGCGCTCGATCTTGCCGAGGCTTTGGGAACGTCACCGAAGCTCTGGATGAACTTTCAGGCGACCTACGATCTCGACAAGGCGGCCAAGGCCAGAGCGGCGGCGTAACGTGTCGCCCTCGACTTCCAAAGCATCGCCACGATAGCGCGAGGGCAACGTCACCGCGAGACTGGCGATCATCGCGTCGGACTTTTCCGAATCCTGATGGGGCGCGAAGAACTGGCCCGTAGATGAGCAGGTTGTGCAGCTCGGCCTTCAGGCGCGTGCCGTCCGGCAGCCCGAGGGCGATACGGATCTGCTCCAGCTCAGGTGCCAGCTTCGCCTTTCATGCGCGCGGGTCGCCCACCTTCCTGATCGGCTCGCGGGCTTGTAGGAAGCCGACCCGATGGCGCGTGAGTTTTTCCCCATGCCGATCACTATGGACCGGAAGGACGCGTCACTGAGCGTTGCTGAACCGCTGGGCATGCTTGAGGTAGCCAGGAAAGGACCTGTTATTTTTCCAATCCGCAAACCCCTGCCCCTTTGATCCCCACTGGTCCGGAAGCATGCCACGGTTGGGAGGGTGGGGCTGGGGGTGCCACTTGCTGCAAAGCGCAAAAGGAGTTGATTCGAGTCCATATGGACTTGATTAAGATCCATTTGGATCTGATAATCACCCATCCTTCCAGACTGAAGCGCGCGAATGTTGACCCTGGAGAAGCTCTTTGGAGGCCGGACAGCAGCGCTGGTGTTGCTGTACCTGCACAACTACGAGGAGGGTTACGCTCGCGAGATCGCTGCCACTTTCGGTCTCAGTCACGGCCAGGTCTTGCAGCAGCTTAATAAGCTGGAAGATGCGGGCCTGCTACTGAGTCGACTACGTGGCCGGACGCGTATGTTCACCTGGAGTCCACGCAATCCCTTGGTGAGACCGTTGCGCGCACTGCTCGAGGAAGGTCTCGGAACACTGGCGGAAAGCGAAATCCGTCAGCACTTTCGGGCTCGGGTGCGGCCTCGAACGGCAGGCAAGGCCACATGAGCAGCATTGATAGGCGGACTACTCCAGAGCAGCTTGCCGCCCGGGTCTCAGAGGCGCTCGAAGCTGCGGGAATTCATGCTGTCCTGTCCGGTGGCGGCGCCGTGACGATCTATACCGACAATGCTTATCAATCGAAGGACCTCGATTTCGTCTCTTCGGCCAGTACGGTCGCCATTCAGTCCGCCTTGGAGCCTCTTGGGTTCCGGCTCGAGCGACGGCGATACTTCGCGCACCCCGATACTGATTTCCTGCTCGAGTTCCCGGCCGGGCCACTTGGCTTCGGTCATCTGGTCGTCGATACCTCGGATGAGCTGACAACACCTGGTGGCGTGGTCAGGATCATCAGCCCGACCCACTGCGTCATGGATCGGCTGGCGGCTTGGTTTCACTGGGCCGACCGCCAGGGTCTCGACCAAGCCGTCAGTGTACTGCGCGTCAGGATGTCGACCTGGCAGCGTTGCGGGCATGGGCGAAGGCGGAGGGTCACGCTGAGAAGTTCGAGACATTCCTGGAGCTTCTTCGTCCTGATGCCTAACCAGGATGGGACAGAGACAAGCGCCAGCAGCTACCTCTGAACAGAGGTTTCGACCTGCCTTCGGCGCTCACGCTGCGTCCAGCCAAGTAGCCTTTTCGCATGGCCGCTCATAGCCTTTCTGCAGGGAGTCGGGTCGGCAAGTCCTCCCCGTGGAACGACTGCAAGCTGTCACAACAACCCCTCATGGATCAGAGGGACACGTTACTCACCGTTGCTGAACCGCTGGGCATGCTTGAGGCACGTAGGAAAGAGGCACGTTGTTTTTCCTATCCGCTGGTGCCTGGAGACATCCAGAGAATGTTCCTGAAAGGAAAGCCCGAACAGGCACCACAGCTAGTGGGCCACATCTTCAGCAGTTACTTTGATGCAGTAGCGTTATGCGTGGCGCTTCACATCCGATCGCCAAGGCACTGGGTATGCTCAGGACGCCACCGTACTTTTCGATACTCCAGAATAAGGATGCGCTGCCATGAGGAGAGCTTTCGGCTGAAGTTCCCTGCTGCTGATTTTTGCCGCTGTCGCGTTGATCGCGACGCCGGCCCTGGCGCAGAACCCGACAGGCGGCCTGACCGGCTTCGTGACCGGCCCGGACGGCGCAGCGCTGCCCGGCGTAACGGTCACCGCAACCTCCCCCCAAATGCAGGGCGCAAAGGCCGTCACCACGGACCCCAGCGGCAGCTACAAGTTGACCTTCATGCCCCCGGGCCAGTACCAGGTCACCTACAGGCTGAAAGGCTTCAACACCTCCACCCGTGAAGTGAGGATTTCCGCCGCGCAGAGCACCACGTCCGACATCCAGATGACTCGATAGTAGCGAAAGCCGGTGCGCGTCACGGCCGGTAGCTGAACGCGCTCGGCCCCGGCCTGAGCGACCGCCGCGCCAGGTTCACCCACCGGCACAGGTGGCTGCGCGTCTCGCGCGGATCGATGACCTGCTCGATCTCGAAG
>PXCF01000128.1 GCA_003566715.1 Cryomorphaceae bacterium
AGAGGTATAAGGCGGGAATAAATTAATTCAGCGCAAATTTAGCTCTTTGCTTCCTTCCCATACGTTCTTCATTGTAAACACAACGTTTCCCTTTTGAGCACACCTAAGACTCTGTCTGTTAAATAAATACACGTTAATAGTGATCTGTTTCCATGGTTCCTTAAACACGTTTTCTGTGTTTGTAAATTAATTATTAGGCTAGTCTAAAAAATCATAGTACATTTGCCAAAAATTAATATTTGAGTTATGAATAGATTTTTTGTGCTCTTGTCTATTTTGGTGATGAAGGTAAGCGGACAAACCGTTGATACCGTATCGTTGACATCGGTGGAGAACCTTCAAGAAACGTTGGTTTACGACAGGCAAACGGGCTTGGCAAATAAAACGCCCTACAATGTGCAGTCGCTTTCCCTTCGAGGAATTGAACAAAAAAGTCATCCGTCGGGTGTGATGGGGCAATTGCGCGATGTGCCCGGTGTGTACGGCGCAGAAATGGGGCAGGGGATTGTCAAACCATTTATCAGGGGCTTGGGCTTTTCCCGTGTGGTAACCATTTTTCAAGGCAACCGACTCGAAAACCACCAATGGGGCGCCGATCACGGACTGGGGGTCAATGACCTTGGCTTGGCGAACGCTAAAATTATCAAAGGGCCGGCATCGATTTTGTACGGTTCCGGTGCCATTGGCGGTGTGTTGCTTTTGGAAGACGATGAGCGTCACTTGTATCGCAAACAGTGGTCGGGCAACGCCGGTTTCTCGCTCAATACGGTGAGTGCCGGTTACAGACCTTACCTGTCGGTTGGTAGAGCATTTGACAATGGCTTTTTTGTGGGCATAGACGCGGCCGTGGAACAGCACGCCGATTATCTCGATGGTAGTGGTCGCGCGATTGGCAACAGCCGTTTTTCATCCGAGACCTTTCGTTTGCATACGGGCTATAGGTCGAAAAACTTTCAAGCCAAGCTTTCTTACACCTACTTGAATCAAAATTTGGGCATCATCGAAGACGACGAGATGGAGGAAAGTTTGGCCACCACGCGATTTGACCGGCAAATGCAGTTGCCCTTTCAACATGTACAAGACCATCTTCTAAGTTACAATCAGTCAACGAAACTAACGAAGAAGGTCGATTGGCATTTACATCTCTCGCACCACCTCAACGACCGCCGGGAGATCGAAGATGCCTTTGATGAAATAGATTTGGGTTTGGTGCAAAACCACACCTTTTACAACAACCGCTTTCGCTTTCAAGCATCAAAGTCATTTGCTCATACGGTAGGATGGATGGGCTCTTACGTGGATATGCGCAACATGAAGGACGCCGAGGAAATCCTCATTCCCGATGCGCGAACATGGGAAAACGGTTTGTATTACCTGGGTTCATGGCAAGCAAACAACGATTGGACATTAGAATACGGAGCGCGCTATGATAACCGCATGGTTCGTGCGGACGCTACCGCTGATCACATCGTTGACTACGGTTACATTTTGCCCGGTGCTCCATCCGACGGTCGCATCAATACCTCCTTTGAGGGGTGGACCGGTTCATTGGGAGCAACCAAGTCCATTTTTGATAACCAGCAAATTAAAATGAACCTCTCCAGTGGTTTTCGCGCACCCGATTTGGCAGAGCTGTATTCCAATGGTCCACACCCGGGTACCAATCGCTTTGAAATTGGGAATGCGCAATTTGACCGAGAGCAAAACTACCAGTTTGACGTGGTGTATCAATTCGAACACAAGTCATTCTCGGCTATGATTAGTCCTTTTGTCAATCTCGTTGACAACTACATTTACTTCGCTTGGGACGGAACGGTTCGTCCGGAGGGCAATCTGCAAGAATGGGTATTTGAGCAAGAAGACGCCTATTTGTACGGCGGGGAGTTTCAACTTAATTACGAGCTAAGCAAGTCCTTTGCGATCAGCGCTTCGGGGAGCATTATTCGTGGATATTTTCGAGCGAGCAACGATCCCTTGACCTTCATTCCACCGGATAATTACAATCTTCGACTAACGTATGATCCATGGGAAAAAACGTCGACATTTGTTGGCGTACGCTATGTAGATGACCATAACCGTCCGGGTACTGGAGAGTTTAATACCGATGGTTACACCTTGCTCAATGCAGGGGTTTCACACACATTTTCTATAGGTAAAAATGCCCTTAACCTCGGCGTTAGCGTGTTCAATCTACTCAATGAAACCTACGTCGATCACATGTCCATCTTGCGGGCGTTTGATATTCCTTCGCCGGGGCGGAATGTGATGATTAATGCAAGGTTTGTGTTTTAGGGGATGTTGTTGCGACTTTATAATCACCAATAATTGTCCAATACCCCGCCATAACCCCGTAGGGGTGACCGTGATTCTAGAAAAAATGTGACCATCCATTCCCCACGAAACCCCGTTGGGGTGGTCGTTATTGCGTAATGAATAAACGTTTCCGTTGAAATCATCTACACCCCTACGGGGTTGGTATGCAGCCGGTTGTTGCGCCATTGTGCTATAATCATCTACACCCCTACGGGGTTTGCTGTTGTCTGTCGTCTGCTGTCTGGTTGCATCAATCGTAATAAATAGTCTTACACGACTCGGCACGGTACAAAACGGGTCATGTCTGCATCTTACGTTAACTCATCCAACATCCGACACCCGACTTGCTGACCCTTGGCTCATACTTCACATTTCGTCCAACCAAACCTCCAAACCTCCAAACCTCCCAACCTCCCAACCCCCAAACCAGTTCCTTAATATCCATTCGTCCCCAAACGACTAAACGACTAAACGACTAAACGCCTCAACAACTAAACACCTCACTAAAAACTGTAACTCAGTCCGTTCCTAATGCTGTAAATCAACGGCGTAACCGGAACAATGGGTTTGTCTTCGTAGTGAATTTCAAACCCAATATTGAGACTTAAGCGGTGGGTGATTTTGGCGATGATGTTTGAGGTTAAGGCAACGCGGTGGCGGAAATCGCTGATGTTTTGGTCGTAACCCACTTGGTAGTAAACCAGGGCATTGAAGTCGATGTTTTCGTTGATTGAAGCACGGAAAGAGGTGTAGGTATTGAGTTTTATAAACTGCACATTGGCCACTTGATCGGTTTGTGGATGGATCCAACGCTCCCATTCGTACATGGGGCCGGCGCCAAAAAAGAGCGATACCTTATTGTTTTTTGCCAAGGCAAATCGCGCATTGGTGCCAAAGAGAATACGCGGGTTTACTTGTCGAAAGTTGTCGTAGGAATACTGAGTGAATATCTCTGCACTGCGCTTGCTCTCCCGCCAAAAATGCCCCCGAAGATGAGTGAACCCCGTGTTCAAGAATGGGTTTTCGTTGATGCGGAGGTAGTCGGTTTGGTTGATGAGAATGATGGCGTGTTCACCCTTTTTGCGAATGGCGTTTAGTTGCGCATTGAACCCAAAGAGATTAACGGGGTTTTCTATATCGGCACTGCGGTTGAAGGACGACAAACTGAGGGTGGTGTTGAAGCGAAAATAATCGCCCGTATCGGCTTCAATGCGCGATTTTTCAATGTTGAGGATTTGTGCGGGAAGTGTTAAGGTGGAAATAAAAAAAAGAACGAAAACCTGGTTTAAACGCATAGCAATGTTTTGAAGTTATCTTTGTGGCATGGGAAGAGCTTTAGCTATTGATTACGGAACAGTGAGATGCGGAGTGGCGGAGACCGATCCGATTAAAATCATTGCCAGTGGACTTACAGTTTTGCCGCCGACAAAGTTAATGACTTTTTTGGAGGATTACTGCAAACGGGAAAAGGTTGATGTCATTGTGATTGGTGAGTCGAAAAATGAACGTGGCGATTACAACCGCATTGAAACAGACATCAAGTCATTTATTGAGAAGCTAAAGAAAAAACTGCCCGAGATTGAGATTGCCCGTGAAGATGAACGCTACACCTCGGTGATGGCCCAACAGAGCATGATGTTTGGCGGTGCAAAAAAAAAGCAACGACAAAAAAAGGAGAATCTCGACCTCATCAGTGCCATCATTATTTTGCAGCAATACCTCGAACGAGAATCTAAGCATTAATTGTACCTTTGCGCCTTCAGAAAAACGAGAGATTTATGATATTACCCATCGTGGCTTACGGCGACCCGGTTTTAAAGAAAAAAGCAGTGGATATCACTCCCGATTACGAGGGGTTAAAAGCGTTGATTGACGACATGTTTGAAACGATGTACAATGCAGCGGGTGTTGGCTTGGCCGCTCCGCAAATCGGTAAATCCATTCGCCTTTTCATTGTCGATGCTTCTCCTTTTGTAGAGGAAGGTGATGAAGAATACGAGGCGTTGAAAGACTTCAAAAAGGTGTTCATTAATGCGGTTATTATTGAAGAAGACGGTGACGAATGGGCGTTTAATGAAGGGTGCTTGAGTATTCCCGAAGTGAGAGAAGACGTTTATCGTCCGGAGGAGGTGACCCTGCGTTACATGGACGAAAATTTTCAAGAAAAAGAGGAGACCTTTACCGGATTGGCCGCAAGGGTGATTCAGCACGAATACGATCACATCGACGGGATTTTGTTTACCGATCACTTATCGCCACTGCGCAAGCGCATGATCAAGTCTAGATTAAACCAAATCACTAAGGGTAAGATTTCGGTTAATTACAGAATGAAGTTTCCATCGAAATAAATGAACGAGGTATATGGTGTTTAACACAATGAGACAAATGAGTCGGCTAATCTTTTTCATCGTACCAACAATGCTATTTATTGTTGCATGTGGAGAGTCAAAGCCTACCAAAGAAAACAATAATGAAGAACTGAAACAACTGGAAGAGCAAGCCTTTTCAACCGAGGAATTGGATGTGGAGCTTGGTTTGCAATTGTTGCGTGCATATCGTGCAGCCTTGAAAGAACAATTGGATCCGGAAATGCTTTTCAAAGCCGGAGAAGTGGCCTACAATCTCCCCGGCAACGAAGATGCAGCCATGGAGTTTTTTACGCGTTTGACCATCAAGTATCCCAAACACGAACGTGCGCCATATGCCGTTTTTTATCGAGGACTGATTTATGAGAATCGCTGGAATGACAAGGAGAGAAGTGCCGATATTTGGGAGGAATTTCTCGTGAGATATCCTTCTCATGAATTGGCTAACAATGCCGCTGAGCTTTTAACGATGGCGCGCGATACGGTCGACGACTTAGAGAAAGTACTCAAGTGGAAAGATCAAGAAACAAACGAAAACGTTCAATAACAATTAATCATCAATATCAATTATGACGCTACGCGATATTCTGCATGTAAGTGGAAAACCCGGTTTGTATTTGCTCAAAGCGAGCAGCAAAAACAATGTGATTGCCGAATCACTACTAGATGGAAGAAACACATCCATCTCATCACGTCAACCTGTTATGTCACTGGGTGATGTGGCCATTTACACGCAAACGGAAGAGATGCCTTTGGCCGATGTGTTTAAGCGTTTTTATACCCGAGAAGGCGGCCCGCAAGCATTGAGTCACAAAGCCGACAAAAGCGAAGTTGAAGCGTTTTTCGATGAGTTGCTGCCTGAGCGCGACATGGAGCGTGTCTATTTTAGCGACATGAAAAAAGTTTTGCAGTGGTATAACTTGTTGTTGGAAAAAAACATAGTCAACGACGAGTTTTTTGCAGCCATTGAAAAGGAGCGTGAAGAGATGGAAGCGCGCATGAAAGAAGCCGAAGAGACCGCGCAAAAAGAAGATTAGCAACACCCAACATCCATGAACAGTAGAGCCGATATCTTGCAAGCATTTGATCGCTTATTGACCATCATGGATGAATTGCGTGAAGGTTGTCCGTGGGATCGCAAACAAACCCTGGAGAGTTTGCGCCATCTTACCATTGAAGAAACCTTTGAGTTGGCCGATGCCATCATCGACAACGACTTAGAGGAAATCAAAAAAGAACTGGGCGACATCACTCTGCACATGGTGTTTTACGCAAAAATCGCCTCAGAAAAGCAGGTCTTTGATATGGGCGATGTGCTGAATGCCGTCTGCGATAAACTCGTGGAGCGCCATCCCCATATCTACGGCGATGTTAAAGCTGATTCGGAGGAGGAGGTGAAGGCCAACTGGGAAAAAATCAAACTTGGCAACAAGCAGAATCGATCGGTATTAGACGGCGTGCCTCGTTCACTCCCTTCGATGGTCAAGGCGTTTCGTATGCAAGAAAAAGCCCGCGGAGTGGGTTTCGATTGGGATAAAGCCGAATTGGCCTGGGAGAAAGTGCGAGAGGAGTTTGGCGAATTTGAAGCCGAGCAAGTCAACGGAAGCGAGGCCGATAGAGAAGCTGAGTTTGGTGACCTGCTGTTCTCCCTCATCAACTACGCCCGTTTGGCCGGCATCAATCCCGACTCCGCCTTGGAGCGCACCAACAAAAAATTCATTCACCGCTTTCAGTCGATGGAGAAGCAAGCTGCAGCGGCCGGTAAAAATCTCTACGACCTTAGTTTGGAGGAAATGGAGGTGTTGTGGGGGAAGAGTAAAGGTTTAGACTAAGACTAGAACTAAGATAAAGACAAAAAGTATGTTATCCATTCACTGAAGACACCGTCAATGTCATTGTCATCCTCAAATAAAACATAAATTCAGTTGTGAATGGATCGTTTCGAATACTTTAAACTCTTTCACGACATAAGTCAATCGGATTACGACTTGCTTACCAGGAACTTGAAGACAAAGTCTTTCAAGAAAGGGGACATGATTACCGTTCCCGGTCAAATTCAACGCGAGCTTTACTTTGTTAACAGCGGTGTGCAAATGTCTTACTTCGATGCCGACAACAAAACGCACGTCATTGCCTTTACCTATCCGCCAAACTTATGCGCCATTCCTGAATCGTTTTCGTTTCAGATGCCCTCAAAGTATTTTCTCACTTGTCTTACTGACAGCGATATGGCCTATATCACGTTTGATGAATTACAAAAATTATTTGATAAATCCCAGCAGATAGAGCGCTTTTTTAGACGTATGACAGAGGCTGTTTTGGCCGGTGTGCTCAATCGGCACATTGAGTTGCACAGCATGACTATTGAGCAGCGGTTTGTCACGTTTTGTCAGCGAAGTCCACACCTGCTCCAACTGGTGCCCCACAAATACATTGCTTCGTATTTGGGCATCAATTCCACAAACTTCAGTAAGTTGTATAACTCGGTCAAGTTTTGATGTTGGTTTAGACCAACTTTTGACAACCCGAATGTCGTCATCTTTGCTGTAAATTTACAAATTATGGCAAATCACACATTAAACAACCACACTACTTGGCTAGACAAAGCCGAATACCCTTTTACATCCAAATATTTTGATGTCAACGGAGAAAAGCTCCACTTCATCGATGAAGGACAAGGTGAAACCCTATTGTTTGTACACGGTACACCATCGTGGAGTTTTGATTTCCGTAATGTCATCAAAAAACTTAAGTCTGATTACCGCTGCGTGGCCGTTGACCACATCGGCTTCGGACTATCAAGTAAGCCGGAGCATTACGACTATTCACCCCCAAACCACAGCAAAACACTGGAAGCTTTTGTACTTGAAAAGGACTTAAAAGACATAACCTTGGTTTTGCACGATTTTGGTGGCGTCATTGGTCTCGATGTTGCCATGAAACACCCGGAAAGAATCAAGCGTTTGGTCGTATTAAACAGTTGGCTATGGAGCAGTGAGGGTGACCCCGACTACATAAAAATTAGAAAAATACTAAAGAGTCCACTACTGCCATTTTTGTATCGTTACCTCAACTTTTCACCTAAGTTCATTTTACCCAAGTCGTTTGGCGACAAAAAACTGTCCAAGCGACTGTTAAAGCAATACACCAAGCCATTCGCCAATAAATCCCAAAGAAATGGCGCATTGGCCTTTGCGAAATCACTGCTCAACGATCAAGATTGGTTTGAGGAATTGTGGCAGAAGCGCTCGTCCATTTCAAACAAACCCACAATGTTTATTTGGGGAATGAAGGACGACATCATAAAACCTCATTATCTAGAAAAGTTTAGAAGTGGATTTAGTAACACACAATCGCTGGAGTTAGAAACCAGCGGCCATTTCCCTCAAGAAGAGCAACCGGATGACGTGGCAAAAACCATTAAACTGTTTGTAAGCAAATAGTACAACTTTTTTATAAGCGCATAATTTTCATGATAATTTGAGCGCGATTGTTGACGTTTAATTTGTCGAATAAATGCTGTAAGTGTGATTTAATGGTATTTTCAGACAGACAAATGTCATCAGCAATTTCTCTATTACTCTTGCCTTGCATAAGCCTGCACAACACGTCAAATTCTCGACTGGTCAAACAGGTGTTTAGCCGTGTGTTGATTACTTCTCTTTGTGGAATTTGTGGTTTATTTAGATTGTTGAAATTACTCAGTGCAATCGATAAAGCAATGCGAATGTCTGTGTCGGTAAAAGGTTTGACTACATACCCCCAAGGATGTGTTTTTTGTGCTTTGTCTATTGTTTCTGAATCGCTGTGTCCGGTAAGAAAAATAAAGGGTAAGGGGTGATTGAAGTTTATCCAATGTGCCAGGTCGATACCGGATTTGTTTTCTCCCAAACTAATATCTAGAATAATGAGGTTGGGCTTGTGGTGTTTTATTTCAGACTTTGCTTTTTCTTTGTTCCCTGTTATACCACTGATGTTATATCCCAAATTATACACACATGCTCGGATGTCTTCGGCAATTACCGGGTCGTCTTCAACAATCATTACGGTAGGTGTCATTTACAATGTGTTTAGAGTAATTGTTAAACTTGTTTTCCCGTTGTTTTTCCAAATGAAATCTCCTTTGAGCTTTCGGATTAATGTGTGAATGAGTTTAATGCCTATGCCGTTTTCACTTGTTTTTGCTGCATCAAAGCCATCGCCATTATCGTTGTATACAATTTGTGTATGGTTTTCTTTTTTGTGAAGAGAAATCTCAATTTGTCCTTGTTTGGTGTTGTTGAATGCGTGCTTTAATGAGTTTGTTACCAGCTCATTGATGATTAATCCAATGGAAATTGCTTTTTCAATACCTATATCGGTGTCGTCTAATCGAAGCGCTATATTTATGTTTCGATACTTGCTTTCTGAAAATTGTTCTATGTGTTCTACAAGTCGTCGAATAAATGATTTGATGTTGATTTCATTGATTTCATTGATTTTAGAATCAGAATAGAGCAAATTATGAATCACCATCATGGAACGCAATCGATCGCGGTTGTTTTTGGTCACTTCTTGCGCTGTATTGTCTTTTAATTCCCGCACTTGCATGTTCAGTAAACTGATTTGCATTTGCAGGTTGTTGTTGACGCGGTGGTGAACCTCGTGTAAAAGTGCTTCTCTTTCTTTGAGTACATCGGATATTTTTTTGTTGGCAACAGTGAGTTTTTTTATCGAAGTCGACCGCTGAATTCCATAGGCAATTGATAATATGAAAAGTACGAGCAATAGTACGCCAATTAGAAAGTATATTTTGACCTGTGCTTTTTGCTTTTCTAATGCCAGTTGTTGAATCGCTATGGTATTTTCTTTTTCTCTTGTTTCATACTTGGCCAGCATTTCCTCAATGGCTCGGTCTTTTTGGATGGTCCTTAGAGAGTCTGAAATGCCGGAATAGTTTTGCCAGTGCTGAGCAGCTTGTTTGTACGCTCCGGTACTTTCTGAAACTAAGGCCATTTCTTTTTCTGCTGTTTGAATTAAATACAATCGACCTGAGGACAGAATTTGCCGATAAGCCTCAGTCATTGTTTGCAAACCGATGCTGCTTTTACCTTTTCGAACGTGAATGGCGCCAAGGAGAAGTTTGCCTGTAGCTTGTTCAAGTGAACTGGCAACAGATAATTTTGGTAAAGCTGTTTCAAAATATATCTCAGCTTTATCCAATCTTCCCAGATGAAACATGGCTACACCCATCCCAATTTCACATTCTGCAACATCTTTATTGTTGTTCAGCTTTCGATGTATGTTCAGTGCTTCTTGTAAGAAGTCAAAACTTTTTTCAGCACTGTCGGTGTAGGCGTAGAGCAGTCCTAGATTCCGATAAGAATTGGCCAAGCCCATACTGTCATTTTGTGTTTTCTTGATGGCTATGGAACGCAGATATATATCTATGGCTTGCGGATATTTGTTTCTAATTCTATATATGATACCTAAATTATTTAAGCTCCTGCTGATGCCTGATAGGTAGTTGATTTCCTCAAAAAGCTCCAATGCACTGTTGTAGTAATAAATGGCAGTTGAGTAATCGCCCATTCCATAATGCAAAGCGCCTAAAACATTGAGCATTTCTGCTTCAGAAATTGTGTCTAGGTGCGTTTTGGCAACCATTAATGCGTTTTCGTAATGGTGCTTTGCAGAATCAAATTCTTCTTGTATTTCAAATGCATATCCCAACTGATTGGCATTCCAAATATTACCTGATGGAAGTTTGAGTCGACTAGAAAGTTTATATCCCTCTTTACTGTAAATTCTCGCTGAATCCGGAAAAGTGTGAATGAGGTAAAAGGATATATCGCGGTACATGAATGCTTTGGCTGAATCGTTAGGCGTCTCGTCCAACAGAGCGATTAAACTATCGGCACTTTGCAGGTAACTGCTGCTGTTTGCAAATGTTGTCAAACAGGTGAATAAAAAAAATGCGATTATTCTGTATGTTAGCATTTTTCTACATTTTAAACAAATATATAGTTTTTTTTAAAATAATTGTTTTTCACCCAAAAGTATTAGGGGTATTTTTTAAAAAGTGATTTCATTTGCACAAAACCCATTAAAACCACGACGTCATGAAAAATTCTATCCTGTACATTTCCGGCCTTTCAATGATGATGGCCATTGTCATTACAGCATGTAAAATGACGTATGATGCACCCGATGTTCAATATACAGCTAATTACGAATCTGCAGATGTATCAGAGGGCAAACGCTTGACCACACTGGTTTGTGGTGTTTGTCATTACGATCCTACTACGGAAAAATTGACAGGAGTGCACATGGTTGATATTCCAGATATTTTGGGAACCGTGATTTCCAGTAATATCACCAATCATCCTGAAAAAGGCATTGGAACTTATACAGATAAGGAATTGGCTACGGTTATTCGAACAGGTATAGCACGTGATGGTCGATTGATTCCTTTTATGCAGCGCCCCAATATGTCGGATGATGATTTATTGAACATCATAGCCTATTTGAGATCAGATGACCCAATGGTAAACGGATCTGAGAGCGATCCCGGAAAAACAAAATATTCGCGAATTGGCAAAATGGCCATAGGTTCATCAAAACCGACCGACTGGAATCAGGGCATTGAAAGACCCGATCGATCTGATAAGTTGGCTTTTGGTAAATATTTGATTGACAACTTGGCATGCTACGATTGTCATTCAAAGAGTTTTGCAAAAGTGGATAAAATAAATATAGAAAAGTCTAAGGGCTTTATGGGTGGTGGAAACAAAATGTTGAATAAGAATGGCGATAAAGTGATAACGCCCAATTTAACACCTCATGAAACTGGCATTGCAGGATGGACAGAAGAAGATTTTGCCAAGGCTGTTACACAAGGCATCAGTAAAAACAATCGCATTTTAGCATATCCAATGCCATCATATGCGGATCTAACCGAAAAAGAGATTTCAGCCATTTTCGCATATCTTCAGTCCATTCCACCAATCAAAAATGCCATCAAAGGTAGATAAGACTTGTTGAGCTATGCTAAATATAGTTGATATGAAGGTATTTGTTGTTTTTCTTTTTTTGATGTTTGGTTTCTCGTCAGTAGCTCAGGTGACCAAAGTTGACAACCGAATTGTACTGGAAGGTAAATCGGCTTTCGAAGCATATGCTTGCAATAATTGCCATGGTAATAAAGGTGATAATCTAGGAGATTTTTCCGGACTCAAAAAGAGGTTTTCCGATGAAGAAATCATCAGATATATCAAAAACCCTCGACTTTATGGCAACAAATTAATGCCTGTTTATGATGGTGTTATACCTTCGGATAAACTGAATACTTTGGTGCACTATCTGCATCATTTAGGCAGCGAGCAAACTCCAAAGAAGTTGTAGAGTTATTGGTACCCCTCCGATTGCTTGGCAAACATTGTGGCATAACGCCCTTTGCTGTTTAGCAACTGTTCGTGCGTGCCCTCTTCAATGATTTGCTCGTTGTCCATAACGTAGATGTAGTCCGCCATTCTCACTGTAGAAAAACGATGGGTGATAAGTAGTGCAGTTTTGTTTTCCGTTATCTCGGCAAAGCGTTTGAAAATGGCGTATTCGGCTTCCGGGTCTAGTGCGCTGGAAGGCTCGTCAAGCACCACAATCGGACTGTTTTTAAAGAAAGCTCTGGCCAAACCGAGCTTCTGCCATTCCCCGGTACTGATGTCTTCGCTTTTGTCGTAAATCTTACCGAGGATGGTGTTGTAGTCAAACGGCAGATTTTTAATAAACGTGTCTGCACCAGCGCTAACGGCTGCACGCATTATTGACTCTTTGTCTGAAGAAGCTTCCGGGTTGCCAAACCAAATGTTTTCCCAAACAGTAAAATTGTAACGCGCGAAATTTTGAAACAGCACGCCAATGTGTTGTCTTACGTCTTCTTTTCGAAGGCTATTCATTGGTACGTCATCAAAGTAAATGCCGCCTTCAGAGGGTTCGTATAGCCCGCATAACAGTTTAACCAATGTGCTTTTGCCTGCGCCATTGGCTCCCACAATGGCCACGGTTTTTCCTGCAGGAATGTGGAGGTTAACTCTCGAAAGTGCATGTCTTTCGCTTTTGGGGTATTTGAAGGAAATATTTGTGAATGTAATGCCCTTTTTTAACGGTTCGGGGAAGCTGTTTTTTTCAGTGGTGCAGTCTTCTTTTTTCTTCGGTTTTAATTGAAGGAAGTCGCGAATGTAATCGATGTAAAGTCCGTCTTCATAAAGCGCTGCCAGACTTTTCAATAAATCTTGAAAGAGAGTGACACCACGATGAATGGCCATAACATACATGGCGAGGGCACCTACGGACAACACACCGGCAACGGTCTGTAAACTGATGTACCCCAGGGCGCCAAACACGGCGATGGCTGCAAAGGTCAAGCTGAGTGTTTCTGCAAATATGCGCTTGGAGATTATTTTAAAGTATGAGTTTCTAACCTTATCGCGCAGTTGCGTGTAGACCTGACGAAAATATGGCGCCAATCCAAACAAGCGCATTTCTCTTGAGAAGTAGGCATTGGTCAGTACGTCGTTTACATCCCAAATCTTGCGTTCTTCAAAGGTGTGGGCACGGTACCAGCGGTATACCGAACGCGCGAAGTAAATCTTCACCAACCCCAGAGGAAGTGCAGCAACCAGTAACAATATGGGGACTGTCCAATGAAGCGTAATCAACAATGCACCAAGTGTGACAATGGCTATACCGTACTGAAGCATGTTAAATGTGCTTTGTACGACTTGTATGGGTTTGTTATCCGCATTTTGTAATGCACGTGAGAATAGATTGTAGTAGGCATCATCTTCAAAGTACGAGACCTCAATTTCAGTAGTTGTGTCGTGAATTTTAGCAAATATGAAGTCTGTAAACTTTTGCTTAAGGCGTTCATTAACATGTATCTTATAGGTATCTGATACAGTGCTTAATAGGAATATAAACCCGGTTGTAACCACCAAAAAAATGACCGGGTATAAATTCGCTGATGTCGATTGTGCGGCTTCTGTTACGGCGTCGATGAGAAGTTTGAGCAGATAAACAGTCGCCAAGGGTAGTAGGCTTTGAAAAAATGAAATCACCAACAGCCAGCGCACCGAGGCGGGAGCGCTTTTGTATACGAGCTGAAAGCTGTATTTAAACCGTTGTATGATTTCTTTAAACAATTTGTAATTGGTTAATGGCCTGTAATTGATTTTGATTTATCCGCTACATTTGTTTGCCCAAAAGTACACTGCAATTGTCAAAAACACCTATTGAGTTATGTATACCAATGATCCTTTAGCGCCTACTTCTAAGTCTAATATTTTTCACCTGGCGCCTATCCCGGTTTACATGAAAGTGTTTGACGACCATGATATGCACGATAAGGTCTATGAATTTGGCATGAAGGTGTTGGATGAGAAGCAAAAGAAGATGGGGCAAGAGCTTCCCGATCGATTAGACGAGGAAAGAGTGAAAGGTTACGAAGACACCGGTTACTTGAAAGACAGTTGGGTGGAAGCCACCGAGCGAAACCCCATAGGAAGTCGGTTTTGGGTGCCGCCCAATGATTTGCTTGAGCAGAAACACCCGGGGATAAAAACCATCAATAATCGGATAAAAGAAGGATTTGTGTATTTGATTGATAGTTTGGGTTTGCCGCACGACAATAACCCCATGATTACTGAAAGTTGGGCACAGTATTACGATCCTTACGTGGGGAGGGGGCAAAAACAGCACAGTCATTCTCGCTGGAACCCCGAAGAAGAACCGCCCATTGGGTATTCCGGTGGTTACTATTTATCGGATGGTGATCCGGTAAAAGACCATCCCTATAGTGGCGTGTTCACTTTTCATATTCGCGGACTGTCATATTTCATCCGTCCGCGTAAGGGCATGCTGATTATGTGGCCCAATGATATCATACATTCGGTTAAGCCCTTTTATGGCAAGAAGTACCGTTGTGTCATCAATTTTAATGTGCAAATGGGTAATTAAAGACGTTTACCGTTTGATAACCCGCCAAATATTGAACGCATTGATTAGTTCGGTACGCCATTTTCGCCAAGCGGGCAGAGGTTTGCCAACTTGTTTGGCGGAAAATAGTTCGTCTGCTTTTTCGGTATAGGTTTTCCACTTTTCGTAAAATTCGCAGTTGAGGTTCCAAGGTTTGTATGGGTAGGTCAGGTGTAATATTATGGCATCATTGGCGGAGGTGCGTCGGATGAACCCATTTCTATTGAAGTCATCCGATTGATAGAAATCGTTGTAAACGTAAGGCAACTTAATGCGGTTATTTTGAAAGTATAAGTTGAGTATGCCTTGATCTCCATAGGTTGACCATTGGTAATACCGCTGCGCAAGGTATAGAAGCTCTTCGTACCGCTTTTGGGTATTGTTTTCGCTATCAATGACCATCATGCCGGCGTTAAAAGCGGTTTTTGATAAGTCGTAATCTTTAAAGATTTCTTTCCGTTCATGGTATTCATCAATACTTATGTTGCGATCTCGAGGGCTGAATTGATGAAGAAGATTAAATTTTACACAATCATTGGCTGCGGCGAATCCTCTAACTTGTGTTAATTCGTTGAGATCCCATTGAACGATTATGTCTGTGTCGAGATACAGTATTCGTTCCCAATGACTACAATCAGGGTGGAATAGCCGCAACTTGCTGTAGTAAATGCCGGTAGCCCCGGGTACATCAACCAGTGACTTTGTGTGAACTATGTGAATACCTCGGTTGGAGAACCACTTAAGTTTCTCAGCATCATTTATGTTATGAGCCAATAGAATATACGCGCCATTCCAGTTGCCAAAAACAAAGCTGGTGTAAAGGATTTGCTTGGTCATTTCCAGATGCCCTTCGTCGGCAAGTAAAGCTATGGCATTCACGATTTATGGCTCTTTTTTGCAAATATACCCGTGAGAAGCCACTTGAATTCACGATAGCGGTCCAGCCACCAGCCCTTAAAATAAAGGCC
>PXCF01000141.1 GCA_003566715.1 Cryomorphaceae bacterium
AAAATACTGACAACTGCGTTATGCTCAAAGCAAAATATTGCGTCTCTACAATGGGCATTCGCCCCATTCTACATTTTACATTCTACATTTTACATTAAAAAAAACCCTCCATCTCCCCCACCATCCTCTTTGCTTCTCTCCCTGCCGCTTCAGCAAAGTCTTGGTCATTAGAAGCATAAATGATGCCGCGTGAACTGTTGATCAATACGCCGCCTTCGCCGGAAATAAAGGTTTGCGACAATACGGTGTTGAGGTCGCCGCCTTGGGCGCCTACGCCTGGGATAAGAAAAAAGTGCCGGGGGAAACGCTGTCTGATATTGGCCAGATCGCTTTCATTAGTGGCACCGACCACAAACATGAGGTCGTTTTCACTTCCCCATCCGGCTACAGTGCGCATAACTTTTTGGTAAACACGTTCGTCATCGGAGGATAACTGTTGTACGTCTGCCGAGCCTTTATTGGAAGTCAATCCCAGCACAATGGCCCATTTGCCTTCGTGCCCCAGAAACGGAGTGATGCTGTCTTTACCCATGTATGGCGACAAAGTCACTGAGTCGAAGTCTAAAGTGTGGAAAAAGCTGCGGGCATATCGCTCGGCAGTATTGCCAATATCACCGCGCTTAGCATCGGCAATGAGGAATATATCGGGGTAGTGTTGTCGAATGTACTTGACGATTTTGTCGAGGGACTGCCAACCGGCCACGCCTTCGGCCTCGTAAAAGGCAATGTTGGGTTTATAGGCCACCGTATAAGGCGCCGTAGCGTCGACAATGGCTTTATTGAAGGCAAAGATGGGGTCGTCTTCCTGCTGCAAATGTGCCGGAATACGGGTCAAATCTGTATCCAACCCCACGCACAATACGGATCGTTTTTTTTGAATAGCGGCAATGAGTTCGCGTCTGGTCATAGAAATGATGCTTTATGTGTCGGTACCTTCTTTGAGTCGCTCGGCATTTTCGGCCAAGACCAATTCCTCGGTGAACTGATAGAGCTCACCGTTCATGACATCCGAGAGATTGTACGTAGTTAAATTGATTCGGTGATCGGTCACCCGACCTTGTGGATAGTTGTAGGTGCGAATCTTGGCTGAACGGTCACCCGAAGACACCATCGACTTTCGCTTACCGGCAATGGCTTCGTTGTGTTTCTGCAACTCCATTTCGTAGATCTTGTTGCGCAACATCACCATGGCGCGTTCGCGGTTGGCGAGCTGAGAGCGCTCTATCTGACAAGTCACCACAATACCGGTCGGCTTGTGGGTCAACATCACCTTGGTCTCTACCTTGTTGACGTTCTGTCCACCAGCACCACCGGAGCGGGCTGTTTGCAATTCGATATCGGCGGGATTCAATTCCACATCCACCTCTTCGGCTTCGGGCAACACGGCCACCGTAGCGGCTGAGGTGTGCACCCGACCTTGGGTTTCGGTAGCGGGAACACGCTGTACACGGTGTACACCTGATTCAAACTTGAGAATTCCGTATGCGCCTTCACCTTTTACGTCGAAAATAATTTCTTTGTACCCTCCTGCAGTTCCTTCACTCTCGGTGAGCACTTCCATTTTCCAGCCGCGCTTCTCTACATATCGACTCAACATTTTAAACAAATCACCGGCAAAAATAGCCGCTTCATCACCACCGGTACCACCGCGGATTTCTACCTGACAATTCTTAGCGTCTTCCGGGTCTTTGGGCACCAATAACATGCGGATTTCATCTTCCAGGGCCTCCAACTGCGGGAGGTTTTCCTCCAATTCCATATTGGCCATTTCGCGCATTTCCGGATCCTTCTCCGTTTTCTGAAGATGACGCGCCTCTTCCACTCGTCCGTGAATGGTGCGGTACTTTTCGATGACGTCCATGATGTCCTTCAGCTCCTTGTATTCGCGATTGAGCTTGATATAGCGCTTCTGATCGGCAATGACATCGGGTTGTATGATGAGGTCATTGACTTCGTGGAAACGGGCTTCTATTTCTTTGAATTTGTCTAGCATTTTTTATGTTATTTGGTAAATGGTGGGTAGGGTAGGCACAGGCCTACCCCTACCCATACAGGCGCACCAAACGGCAGGTAGCCGGGCAGGTTAATTGTATTTTTCATTACCGATGGTGACGGCTTTTGCGCCTTGTTCCACGCGTCCGATGATTTGGGCATCTACGCCAAATGATTTTGATACCTCGATGATGGCTTCGGCGTGTTGTGGCTCGACGTACAACTCCATGCGGTGACCCATGTTAAACACCTGGTACATTTCGCGCCAAGGGGTACCCGAACTTTTCTGAATCAATTGAAACAATGGCGGAACAGGAAACATATTGTCTTTGATGACGTGCACATCGTCGATGAAGTGCAGCACTTTCGTTTGGCCGCCACCGCTGCAATGCACCATACCCTTGATGTGTGGACGCATGCTTTTCAGCAACTCGATGATGATGGGCGCGTAGGTGCGCGTGGGAGAAAGCACCAACTTGCCTACATCTACGCCGTCTAATCCTTCCACCGGGTCGGTAAGTTTATGAGCGCCGGTGTACACCACTTCTTGGGGAACGTTGGGGTCAAAGCTTTCCGGGTATTGTTGGGCATATACTTTGTTGAACACATCGTGGCGTGCTGAGGTGAGTCCGTTGGAACCCATGCCGCCGTTGTATTCGTCTTCGTAGGTTGCCTGACCAAAACTGGCCAATCCCACGATGACTTGTCCGGGTGCAATGTTCGCGTTGTCGATGACCTCCTCACGGCGCATGCGGGTGGTCACCGTTGAGTCGACTATGATGGTGCGCACCAGGTCTCCCACATCGGCGGTTTCCCCTCCGGTAGAGCGGATATCGAGTCCGTAGCTGCGGTAGCGCTCAATCAGTTCCTCGTTGCCATTGATGATGGCGCCAATGACGTCTCCGGGAATGTTGGATTTGTTTCGTCCGATGGTGCTTGACAACATGATGGGGCCGGTCGCACCCACGCAAAGGAGGTCGTCGATGTTCATCACCAGGGCGTCTTGCGCGATGCCTTTCCACACGCTCAAATCGCCTGTTTCTTTCCAGTACAAATAGGCCAACGACGACTTAGTTCCGGCGCCATCGGCATGCATAATCATACAATATTCTTCGTCGCCGGTGAGATAATCGGGTACGATTTTGCAAAATGCTTTGGGAAATAATCCCTTGTCGACATTCTTAATGGCCTTATGCACGTCGCCTTTATTGGCTGATACTCCGCGCAATTCATATGTTTTTGGGTCTTTGCTTTCCATGCGGCAAATGTACAATAAACCGAGGGCTCTTTGGTAAAATGTTGTGATGTTGATGCGACAAAGTCCCACCACAAGAACGTGCATTGTAAATTTGTGACCCTATGAGTAAAACAAGCGTTCTAAAAGACATCGTGATCAAGCACTGGCCAATACTGCTTTTGATGATGGCCACTTTTTTTGTGTACAAGCAAACGGCTAATTTTGACTTTCTCTTATACGACGACAATCGATACGTCAGCAACAACGAAGACATCAAAGACCTCAGCTTTCAAGGACTAAAAAAGCACTTCAGCAACCAGCAGTACAGCAGCGACTTAATCCCGCCCCTAACCCTTGTTTCACTGTCCATCAACTATGCATTTAGCGAATTATACGCCGGGGCGTATCACCTGACCAATGT
>PXCF01000035.1 GCA_003566715.1 Cryomorphaceae bacterium
AAGGTGGTACGCCTTGCATTTTACTGGTAGACACATCGTAGTTAACAAACATGGGATCTACTTGAATGATGTCGTTTGGTTGCTGACGAGTCAAGCGGTTACCATTGGCATCTACATCGGTGGAAGGCCAGAAGTTGTCCTCATCCACGGGATCGTTGGCATAGTAGTGCTGGTAGTCGTAAGGAATGTTGGTGGTATCTGGCAAGCGGTCACCACGCAAGCGAAGACCAAAGCGGCAGTTTACGATGAGGTTGTTGTAGACCTTACCACGTGCACCTTGCTCGTAGTTGATGGAACCACCACGACCGGCTTGTACACGACGGAAACCGCTGTTGATAAACGTGTTGTTATACGTGTTGATGTCTGTTTGCGGCACACCATCACCTTCACCGGCAGGCTTAGAACCATTTGTTGCCATACCGTAGAAAAGGTTGTATGCAACATCACCGGTTGTACCGTCTTTGGCATTTAAACCTTCTCCACCAGTCTCTCCACAATTGTAAAATGTGCTGTAGATGATTGCAATACGCGCACCACCGTTGGGACGAATACCGTCATCAGCAATGTTACGTAGCGTGCTGTGATCGAATACAAACACAGTAGTAGGACTGGTTGTCAAAATGGTATATCTTGGATCACCAGCGTCGTAATTGTCTGATTGACGTGCAGGACCTCCTGAGTACTCTACTATTGTGTGACGAAGAATGATTGCTTCTGCTGTAGCCATCCCTTGAATACCTCCCCAAAGACCTTCAAATGCGTTGGATACATCGCGGCGGTCTTCCGGTACGGTAAACATAACGGGGTTAGACTCGGTACCTTCGGCAATTAGTGAACCAAACACGGTGATTTCAGGACTTGTTTCTGGAGAGAGGCCATCGCCGTCAAAGGCGAGGATAACACCCGGTTGAAGGCGTAGCTCTTGTCCTTCAGGTACAATAATGTCTGAAGTTACAAGGTAGGTTCCTGCCTCTAACGTACCGGACACTTCACCGGAAAGATCGCCTTGATCTCCGCCGCCATTGCCACCGCCGTTGTCTTCGTCGTCTTTACCACAAGAGGTAAAGGTCATTGCAGCGCCCAGAAATAGAGCGGATGCTAAAAAACTCAACTTTTTCATTTTGATTGATTTTAGATGATTGTTTAGTTGATTACTGATTGAAATTATAGCGTACGCCAAACAGAATATTGCGTTGATAAAAATCACGCCGCACCAGTGTTTCCGTTGCGCTATTGGGTTGAAGCTCGTTCACGCCAACTTGTGGCATGTGAGGCTTTTTAATGAATAGTTCGTATGGGGTATCGAGAAGGTTGGCTATTTTGATAAATGCAACAAACTTCTTGGCGAAGGTCTTTTCAACTGATAAGTCGAGTTGCACCATATCTCTCATCCACCAGTCGGTGTCTACGCCGGCCGAAACTACAGCAATTCTACTTCCGGTATAAACCATAGAGACCTGAGCATTAAAGCCTTTTTCTTTATTTCTGTATAGCAATGAAAAATTCCCGATATGTCTCGATTGACCTTGAAGAGGCCTACTTTGCATCACGTTTAATAAAGTAGTATCTCCTATGTCCAATGTTTCTCTTTGAAGTGGACTCAATTGATCAATATTATCCTCTGTAATTTCAGTTCGTGTTCTCTTTATACTTTCAATTCGTGAATCGGTGAACGTATAATTAGCGCGAATGCCAAAGTTTTTAAAGAAACCATACTCAAACGTCTTCATATAGTCAAATTCAATTCCTTGATTAACGGCTGTTTCAAGATTGACAGGCACAATGGTTGTTGCGGGGGGTAAGAATTGCGGAAAGTTGGGATCCGTTGGTGCCAGGATGGCCTGCTCAATCGGGTTATTGATTATTTTGTAAAAACCACCGATAAGTATTTGGTCCGTTGACGTAGGGAAATATTCGAATCGCGCATCAAAATTGTGTGCGTCTACCGGGACCAAATTTGGATTACCACCTTCAGGGCGTATTTCCTCAGTTCCCGGTCTGCGATAAGGAATAATTTCTAAAAAGCTCGGACGAGATATTGAGCGGAAATAAGAGGAGCGTACATTGGTTTTACCTGTAGGCATATATTTCATATGCATACTTGGCAAAATTGACCAATACTCTTGTGCGCCGTCAGGTATATGATCACTAGCCGTACTGTATCCCTGATTTGTGTGTTCAGCTCTGACCCCTCCGACAAATTGTGTCTTTTTCACCTGAAACTTAAACTCACCGTATTGAGCAAATACATCTTCATATGATTGATAATTTAGAACGTGTGAAGGGGTTCCTGCACCTCCGGTAAGTCGCCATGTTATGTCGGCATAATCCGTTTCAAAAGGGCGATACTCTTGTACCCCGGGATTTGGTCTAAATGAATATAAATCAAAGAAGTTTTCCCTTCTTTTAATGCGAAGTAATCCACCTGTTTTTAATTCCAAGTTATATCTTCTTAGATGCGCTGGGGTATAGGTCAAATTATAGTACCCTGCATAATCTTGATCCGAGTTGTTTTCCCAAATTCGAATAATATTCTCGTGCACCAACCATCTTAATTCCCTTTCCGGCGTATCGTAGTTCGAAACGGTAATTAACTGAGAATTGTCGGGCATATCTTGTGTAGCTAGAGAGTAGACCAAAGACCAGTCAACAGTGAATTCATCATCTATTATATGCTCTCCTTGAAGCGTGGAGTTATAAATGCGCTGACGATTTACCTGTCCTCGCCAATTGTTCTCAAGTGTTCTTTCTCTATTGGCGTCACGTAGTCCGTCTTCCCAAATTACCCGAGTTTCGTTGTTTTCTAAATGAAGGACTGCATTATAAAAACGCAATTTATTGTTGTTGTTTATCTGATAATCCATCATAGAGTGAACCCCTGCGCGTTCTTGCTCAACGGAATATCTTCGTTCCTGATATCGTGAAACCGTAGGTAGTGGAGACCCAAACTCATTGTCTGACACACCAAATTCAATACGGTCTGCTCCTCTAAAAGTGTTTTGATAACTGGCGGCTAGTACAACACCAAACTTTCCGTCCATGAATCGGTCGCCATACGTTATTGACCCTAAGGTATTAGGCGTCAACATACCTGATGCAAAAGGATTTGCAGTAAGCTGACGTTGTTCAAAATTTAGATTTTCCGTACTAAACATGTCTATGCCCGCTACGCGCTGACCAGCCGGGACACGTTGCATTGGAGATTGAAAGTTTACCGCAGATGTATTGAAATAATCGTAAGGCCTGGTTAAGTACAATGTGTTAAACCCGGTACTAAAACTCGCTGTCAATAGTTTTTTCTTGGGCGCATCTTTCATTCTTAAATCAACGACCCCTCCAATGGCATCGCCTTCCATGGAAGGCGTTAAAGATTTTGAAACGGCCAGCTGATCTAAAAGCTCTGCGGGAAAGATATCCAGAGGAACATAACGGTTTTCATTATCAGGTGAAGGTATTTTAATTCCATTAACCAGCGTATAATTATAGCGCTGATTCATCCCTCTCACAATGGCGTACTGTCCATCACCATTAGCATTTCTTTCAACAGTAAGACCAGAAACGCGTTGTATTACGTTGGCTACTGTTATGTCCGGAGAAGCCTCAATACTCTCAGCAGATACGGCATTTAGTACTACCGCAGAGTTTCTTTCAGCTGCTCGGGCTCCTGCATCGCTTGTCCCTTCGTAAGAAGTTGTTACCACAACTTCACCAATTAATGCAGGATCTTCCCTTAAAGTGATGTTTTTGTAAACCTCGTCTTCATCTCCAGATATGGTAAACTCGATTCTGTATTTCAAATACCCTATATATGAAATTTCAACAAAGTGTGTCCCAACAGGTACCGAACCTATCTTAAATGTTCCATCAATATTGGTGGTGATATGTAGATCTAAATTGTAAATGGATACTGCTGCACCAATTAAAGGCTCATTGTTTTCTGAGATTACTTTTCCTTTTAACACAGCAGCATGCGCATTATTAGCGAAATGACAAATAGTCAAAAGCGTTACAATGGCCATTCTTTTTTTAGCCATGTGAAAAACCTTGTAGAGTGGTGGTCTATTTTGGTGGCAATTCATTAATTATTGATTTAATTAATTAACTGCCGCAAAAGTATTGGGACGATATTACCCCTATGTAAATCGATTTTATGGGAAGGTTAACAATCCGACGCTTGTGTTTTCTCAGTGTTAAGTCAGCGTAAGAATGGTATGATGTTACGTTGACGAAACAACCTCCAACAAACCTTAACAACCTCAATAAAAGATATCTTTGCCGTTAACTTTGGCGTAACATTGACCTTTTTTTGAAAAAAAATCAGCGGTAATAGTAAAAAAACAACACCACTTCTTTCTGTGTAAGGCCTTCGTAACGTCCGATTAAACGCCCGGACGCATCGACGATTCTCTGCCCGTCAATTCTGCCGATCAAGCGCCCCGATTGATCGTGTAGGCGATGGCCATCGGTTCGCCCAATAAGTCGCCCGGAAGCGTCCATTAATCGGTTGCCATCCACGCGACCGAGCAACCTTCCGGATGCATCCATCACCCGGTCGCTATCCACACGCCCCATCAGGCGACCGGAGGCATCTAAGTAGCGTTTGTTGTCCACCCTTCCCATCAAGCGCCCGGTATCGTCATAAATGCGCTGCGCATACAATACATGCGAGCACAATAAGTAAAGAAGCGTTATGAGGATGATGCGCATACGAATATTATTTTCCGATACAGAACTTCCCAAAAATGGTACCCAATATATCGCGATCGATTTCAATGGCGCCGGTGATGTTGCCGAGGTAACGAAGCGCTTCGCGCACATCTTGTGCGAGAAAATCGCCACTGATGCCGTTGTTGAGTCCATCTTTGATACGTATAATCACTTCCAGCGTTTGTTCTAAGTTTTGAAAGTGACGGGCGTTGGTGACCACCACTTCGTTGTTGGACAACGCATTGGTCTCTACGGCACTCGTAAGCGCACGATGAATGTCCTCGATGCCTTCACCGGTAGTGGCCGATAGATTAATGAAGCTATGTTGAATGAAATCCGGTTTTTCCACCGCTTGAACATCCGATTTATTGGCTAATACCACGAGTATTTTATCCGTACACCTTCCCTTGATATCATCGTAATCGCGTTTGACATCTGCCGTTGAAGATCGGGAATCAAACAAAAACAACACGATATGGGCTTGGTCAATTTTTTCGTAGGCTTTTTTTATCCCGATGCTTTCAATGGTGTCTTCGGTTTCGCGAATCCCTGCCGTATCAATGAAGCGATAAGTGAGTCCGCCCAACTGCATTTCGTCTTCGATGGTATCTCGTGTGGTACCCGCAATATCGCTGACAATGGCGCGTTCCTCTTTGAGCAAGGCATTGAGCAAGGTAGATTTACCCGCATTGGGGGCACCCACAATAGCTACGGGGATGCCATTTTTGATGACGTTCCCCAAGCGAAAACTCTCACTAAGGGAACGAACCACCGCACTGATGTTGTCCAATAACTGATGTAATTGATCTCGATCGGCAAAAGCCACATCCTCTTCGGAAAAATCAAGTTCGAGCTCTATCAAGGAAGCGAAGTTAATGAGTTGCTCACGTAAGCCGGCCAGTTCTTTGCTGAAGCCGCCACGCATCTGCTGAAGAGCGACCTTAGCCGAGGCTTCGCTTTCGGCGTGAATGAGATCGGCCACGGCTTCCGCCTGACTCAAATCCATTTTACCATTGAAAAAACCACGCATGGTAAATTCACCAGGCTCTGCCATGCGAACACCTTTTTCAATAAATAAATGGAGTAGACGCTGTTGGATATAAGTGGAACCATGACAGGAGATTTCTACCACATCTTCACCGGTGAAAGACTTTGGCGCACGAAATAGCGTGACCAACACTTCATCCACCACTTGATCAGCGTCTTTGATTGCACCGAAATGCACGGTGTAGCCCTTTTGTTGCGAAAGGGGGTTCTTTCCGTGAAATACGCTGTTGACGATGTCGATGACAGCCTTGCCAGACAGCCTTAGAACGGCGATTGCGCCCATGCCGGAAGGGGTGGCAATGGCGACGATGGGTTGATTGTTTTCCATGAGACAAAGGTAGGGTGATTTTATTTTTCCTCGAATAAGTCTTGCTTGCTATTGTATCTTCGCGCTGATGATATCTTTCGACGACAATCCCTTTCATCAGAAGGAAAAAGGCTTGATTATCCAGTCGTTTTTTGACGGGAGAAACAGTCATGCGCAGTTGTTTCACGGACCTTCAGGCAACGGAAAGTTCAGTACAGCCATGGCGTATACAGCTCTTTTGCTTTGCGAGCAACCCACGGAAAGAGGGGCGTGTACGACTTGCACATCTTGCAAGCAAATGGCCAAGCTCACCCACCCGGATGTGCATTTCGTTTTTCCTACTCACAAGGACGCCAGCAATGACTTAACCGGCCGAAGCGAAGAATTAATTAAGCAGTGGCGAAATGCGGTAATTTCCAACCCTTATCTTTCTCTAGGCGATTGGAAGCGCTTCGTTGATGCTGAGCAAAAAAACTTTGAAATCCGTGTCATAGAAGCTGAATACATCAACGAAAAACTCAGTTTTAAATCGTTTTACGGCGGGTACAAAGTGGTGTTTATTTGGCTGCCGGAAGATTTACATCCTTCAACGGCCAATAAACTTTTAAAAAACATCGAAGAGCCGGAAGACAAGACGGTCATCATTATGGTATCGGAGCGCTACGGACAGCTGATGCCTACCATTACCAGTCGGATGCAGTCGGTTTATTTCCCAAGATTAACCGAGGAAGAAGTTCGCAGAACATTAGAAGCAAAGAATATTGAAAGCGCTCAGGTTTTGGCACAACTGGCCGAGGGCAACCTCGCTACAGCCTTTGAATTGGCCGATCAATCGGATGCACTCACCGAATTGGCTCGGTACTTTACCTTGTGGATGCGGGTGAGTTATTCGGTAAACATGCCGGAAATCGTTAAGCTTTCCGAAGACTTAAGCAAAAAAAGCCGCGGTTTTGCCATGGCATTCTTGCAGTTTTCTCTGCAAACCATCCGTCAAGCGGTGTTGTCTAATTTCAGGCCATCGGCGGAAAACCCTATTTTTGCCAATACGGATTTCAAGATGGCCAACTTCGCAAAAATTGTGAATCCGGAAAATGCCTGGTTGTTGATGAACGAAATCGACAGCGCCATTTCCGATATCGACCGCACTTGCAGTATCAAAATCGTAATGACCGATTTGAGCATTCGCGTGCATTACTTGTTGAAGCGGGGGGGAATACCCAAGGCGTTAGATATATTTTGATTTGACTTTTATGGCTTTATCCCGAGCGAATCTTCAGCGCTCCTTGGCATAGCTTATTCAAACATCGTTCATCAATTCAGCATTTTTTGAACCACCGATTCATCGGGACACTGCGACAACAACTCGGCATAGGTCAATCCGGTGCTAGGATGCACGAGATGAGGCGCCACATCGCAGATAGGCGCCAAAACAAATCGCCTTACTTGCAGTCTTGGGTGGGGAACGGTGAGTTTGGGATGCATTATCTCTCTATTACCAATGGCAATGATATCGATGTCTAAAGTTCGTGATTCGTAGCCAATACTTTCTGTTCGCTGCCGACCAAATTCGGTTTCAATATCGAGAATGCTGACCATCAAATCCAGTGGTGATAGTTTTGACCTATGATTTTGATAAACCAAAGCTTGGTTCAAAAATTCATTGTCTGCTTCAAACCCCCAAGGTGGCGAGATAAACAAAGACGAAGCAGCACTCTTACCATTCAAACGTTCATCCAATCTTCCTTTAGCAGCTTCTAGGATTTGCTTAGAATCACCTTGATTTGAACCGGTTAGCAAGATGATTGCTTCACTCTTGTGGATATATTGCATTTAGTGATAGGTATACCAAGTAAAACTCAATGATGATTGTTTGTTTTTTTATACCCACCTATAGCTAGCATGATTCCATTAAAAAAAGATACCAGCAATGAAAACAGCAAGGCCCAGCCAAAACTCTGAACTTCAAAGTTTTTCACCAATGATGCTGCCATAAGTACCACTATGGCATTAATGACAAACAAAAACAATCCAAAGGTAATCAAGGTGGCCGGGAGGGTGAGAAAAATGAGAATGGGGCGAACGAAAAGATTGAGTAGACCAATGGCTAAGGCGATCCAAATGGCGGTGGTAAACTTAGGAACTTCAACCCCGTTAAGGACGTAGGCTGCAAAGAATACACTTAAGGTAGACACGATTAGTCGTACCAAAAATGGGATTCTCTGTTCATTATAGTGGTATTCGTATGATGGCATATCGATGTTATTTGGCGTAAATATAAAAAAAAAAGCACTCAAGTTATAAAACTCAAGTGCTCAAAATAATGTGAAAGAATCTTTTATTGGACTACGTGAACACGCTTGGTGCCAAGGAGGTTTCCGTCAACATAAAGGTTAAAAAAGTAGTAACCGGAACGCAAGGCATGAATGTCAATGGTTTCGCGATTGCTGTAACCGGAGATTTGCTTTTCCATTATGGTGTTGCCAATGACATCATTTACAATCAGGCGAACGTCGTTGGAACTGATTTGGTGCATATCAATGTAGACCATTTCTTTCGCCGGATTGGGATACACTTTTAAGCGGATTTTTTCGTTTTTCTTTTCGTGAACGGAAAAATCCGTAGTGGTAATGTAGGTAACCGTCATAGAGACCTGGTCACTGGGATTGTTTTTATCAAAAAACGTGTAGGTAATGGTTCCACTGCGCGGAACGCCATCCATTGGAGGATAAACGTGACCATTAAAATCGTTAGAATTGGTCATGCCTGCATTGATGGTGATGGGCACCGGACTGGTATCTACTTCCGGGGCAAAACACATTCCCCAGCAAATGGCATTGGATTGTGTCAATGTATTGGATGTATCAACGCTTCGGGTGACCATAACCTCGATGTCTTGTGAGGCATTGTTTCTAATAGACGCATTGCCATAAATATCGAGATCGTTGGTTGCGTGGCCATAAATTACAGAATCAAATGAGGTAATCTCAAGAGATTGTGCACTCATGAACAGTGGTAATAGAAATAGAAATATAGTATAACGTTTCATCATGCAATGTTATTTAATTAGTAGAGTTGTGGGCAAAAGTACAATTTTTTTTTTTAAATTGACTTGCTCATTGTCTAAAAACGTGTAATTTTACACTTTGATTAAGGTCAAAAGATATACCAAATTTCTTTTTGACTTGAAAATTTTCACAACCCATAATTCAGACTCCATGAAGAAATTGACTATGTTTATTGTGCTTGTTGCGACGTCTTTTGTGCTGAGGGCTCAGGAACCGGTTAATAGCGACCTCTCTATAGAAATTGTAAAACAGTTTCCCACTTCCAACATTGCGCACGACAGAGCCAATCCTGTATTTATTGACATTGTTAATAATGAAGAAGAGGTGATAGAATCTTTAGACATTGTCTTTGTTTTAACCGATGGAGAAAAGGTCACTGTTCAGAATAAAGCGTTTTCAGACCTCAGTATTGAAAAAGGAGAAATAAAGCGTTTAAGATTTGAAAAGATAGACGTGCCTCAATCGGAGAATGTAGAAGTTATTTTTTACCTTAAAACATTAAATGGTAAATCGTTTGTCAAAAAAGATGGTGAATCTAAATTAGAGCTGTTATCATATAACCAATCTCGTACTTCCAGCTCTGTTGACATGACGGTATTTGCGGAAATGTTTAGCAGTAGTACGTGTCCGCCATGCGCCACATGGAACACCAATGTCTACGCGCATATTTTACCACAACTCAACTTCAATGTGCCCGGCTCAAAGCGCACCATTGCCAAGAATCAAGTGCCTATTCCAACCGCAGGCGACCCTAGCATCAACTCTTACACAGCAGGGCGTAGAGGGCTTTATAATGCCAATTCTGCCCCAAGGATGTACGTGCAAGGTGACTGGGTAGATTATTCTCAAGCCAACTTGCAAAACTGGAATGATGCGCAAGATTATTTTTCGGACATGGTTGACGATGCCGCGGCCACACCGTCTTTTGTTACCATCAGCATCGATGAGTTCACCCAAACGGCAAACGGCAACAACATCGAGATTAACGTAAAAGGAGAAATCGAAGCCTTGGCAAACTTTGGTGGTCAAAATATCAGGCTCAACCTATTTATCCTCAACAAAGACTACACATTTAATGGTGCGCAAAATGGAGATCAAAACTACAAGCACATCACTCGCGCCATTATGCCTGACGATATTGGAATGCGGGTTTTAAATTTCAATGTAGGAACCACAATACCGTTTGATGAAACCATTACGCTGTTAAATCAAAATGGTGTTGTAACAGCCAACACAAGTAATTTATGGAACGACCGTATTGAGATTGTGGCTATTGTGCAAAACCGCAGCAGCAGAGAGGTGCTTCAGGCCGCCTATGCCAATGAGTTTCTCTCAAACAATTCCTTCTCAGCTTTAGAAAGCAACATCAAGCTTTATCCCAACCCGGCCAATGACTTCAGCACATTGCGTTTTACAGCCCCGCAAAGTGGCTCCGTCAACATCGAAGTTTTGTCGACCGACGGCAAGGTGGTTCAGCACATTCAAACTTCGGTCCATGCAGGAGAAGACACCCGTATAAATTTGCCAACGGAAAACCTCGCCAACGGTTTGTATATCATAAAGATTCAAAATGGCAATGAATTTGCAACAAAAAAGTGGACGGTAAAAAAGCCATAACCTAACCTTATAAACATGAACAAATTTTCTTACTCCTTATTAGCATTATTTTTTGTAACCGGCATTTACGCGCAAGACGGAAATTTCAGTAAGCTTCCCAACGTGACAGTAAAAGACGTCAAGGGAAATTCCATTAGCAGCGAAGATTTTGAAAACAACGGCAAACCCATTATCATTAGCTTCTGGGCAACCTGGTGCAAGCCCTGCATTTCGGAGCTCAACGCCATCAACGACTATTACGATGAATGGGTAGAAGAAACGGGAGTTAAGCTCATTGCCGTTTCCATTGACGATGCAAGAAACGCTGCGCGTGTTCGTCCATTTGTATTAGGTCAGGGTTGGGAGTACGAGGTCTATCTCGACGAAAACAGCGACCTTCGCAGAGCCATGAACGTCAACAATCCTCCCCACACGTTTTTGTTAAACGGAAAAGGTGAGGTCGTATGGCAGCACAACGGTTATGTGCCCGGCGACGAAGACATCCTCTATGATTTGGTTGTAAAATTAAACCGAGGCGAGCCCTTAGAATAAACTTCCGAAAGAATTGTCTTTGTGAAACAATATATATTGGCCGGGCTTTTGACATGTTCGGCGATATCCATCTACGCCCAGAACCCTTCCGGGACCTCACCCGACATGTCCGGAGGAGGATCTACCAATAATGGTCTATTTGGTGAAGCCGGAGAAATACACGGAAATTTTCAAAGTGACTTCCAGTTGTATTTCAGAGATCCTGAAATTGACCCAACCGGAGAGTTTTTTCCCGATGAACGGTTTCTCGCGGCGGGTTTTACAAACTTGGTTTATACCAACGGAAACTTTGAGGCCGGTTTGCGTTACGAAAATTATCAAAACAACTTGCTTGGTTTGCCGGAGGGATTTCGCGGACAAGGCATTCCGTTTCGCTATGCTCGATTCAAAAAAGATGGCCTCGACATAACTGTTGGTAATTACTACGAACAATTTGGCAGCGGTATGTTGCTGCGTGCATTTGAAGAGCGTGGACTTGGACTAGACAATGCTCTTGACGGGGTGCGATTGAGATACTCCCCGGTAAAAGGATTGTACATCAAGGGCGTGGTAGGTCGCCAGAGACTATACTTTGAAACGACCGAAGGTATTGTTCGTGGCATAGATGTGGAGCATAACCTCAATGAAAGCTTTAAAGGCCTTTCTCAATCAAACTGGCTCATCACTACAGGAGCAAGTTTTGTGAGTAAATATGAACAGGCCAACGATCCTTTTCTCAATCTTCCGGAAAACGTAGGGGCTTACGGAGGGCGCTTACTCTTGCAGAATGGTGGATTTGCTTGGAGTACTGAAGGCGTTTATAAAATCAACGACCCTTCGGCCGACAATAATTACATCTTTCGATCGGGCAATGGCTTGCTGTCTACCTTGACCTACTCAAGACCTCGACTTGGCATGATGGTGGCTTTTAAAAGACTTGACGATATGAGTTTTCGCTCACAACGAGATGCCGGCCTCATCGATGCGCAGGTTAACTTCCTTCCGCCAACAACAAAATTACACACCTATACCCTACCGGCGCTTTACCCTTACGCCGTGCAACCCACCGGAGAAATTGCTCGTCAGGCCGAAATTACTTATACCTTTAAAAAGAAATCTCTCTTGGGCGGACGATACGGAACCACGGTAGCGGTGAATTTTAGCGATGCTTACAGCTTAGACAAAACGTTGGTAGACGAGCGACCCATAGCCGAAGGAAGTGAAGTCACCACGCCAAGTGGAACCAGCGGCTATACTGCAGAGTTTTTTACCCCTGGTCCGATTAAGTACTTTCAAGACTTTAATGTAGAGATAAAGAAAACCATCTCTCGAAAATGGAAAGCCACACTGAGCTATTTTAATTTTGAATACAATCAAGAAGTACTCGAGAGGGGGGTAACCGACCGCGCCATTTTACTCCGTGAAGGAGGAGCTGAATCTCAGCAATTGGTTTACATCAACGCAGCTGTTGTTGAATTGCTCTACAAAATAAAGCCACGTCACAGTTTGCGCATGGAGTTTCAGGGGATGTTTACCCAACAAGATAGAGGAGATTGGGCCATGGCGTTATTTGAGTACTCCGTCTCACCAAAGTGGTTTTTTGCCATTCAAAACAGCTACAACTACGGCAATCCCGATCCCGACAGACGATCGGTATATCCCTTGGGAAGTGTCGGGTTTACATTGAAAACCACCCGCTTTCAATTGAATTATGGTAGACAAATGGAAGGTATTTTCTGTGTTGGCGGTATTTGCCGAGTGGTTCCTCCTTCTAACGGAATCACACTTACCGTTACGTCCAACTTTTAATGACTTCATCTGTTAGATACGCAATCACCATTTTACAACGGAATTGATAAATATCCGCTTAAATGGTGTTGTAAACGACAAAAAACAAAACTCCAAAAGATCAAATTTTGTCTCTTTTCCTTAAAATAATCATTCAATTTGTTGGTTAGCAGCGCATATTGTTTTTAATTTATATTTTATATTATTTTTAATCAATATTAAGATTTTGTCATCATTTTTATTACTTTAGCTGCCTAATGTTTAATCTGGCAACGAAAGGGGCCAAAAAGTAAAAAAGTTATGAGAAAACTATACACCTTTATTCTAGGGGGCCTTGTGTGTTCTTTAGGATACGCGCAGACACCCTCTAAATTGGTGCTGATAGAGGCTTTTTCAAATGCGTCTTGTCCGCCATGTGCAGCAAACAACCCACAGATGAATGCGCTATTGGCCAACAATACCAACAAAGCTGTTTCGGTAAAATTCCAAGCCAATTTTCCCGGTGCCGATCCCATGAATGCTCAGAACCCAACGGAGAACAACGGTCGCCGTACATATTATGGCGTAAATGCCGTCCCCGGGGTAATGGTTGACGGAACAACTGGACCAATCAACTCTGGATCAATCAATCAAAACAACATCGATGCTGCTTACAACGTAGGAACAGATGTGGATTTGACGTTGAGTCACACCCTATCCTCTAACTTCGATTCAATTTCCATTAGTGTATCGGCTACCAACCTAGGATCATCGGCCATTACCGGTAACTTGGTTCTTCACGTTGCGCTCATTGAACGTGAAATCAACTTCCCTTCGCCCCCGGGATCAACCAATGAGAAAGACTTTTACGGTGTCATGAGAAAAATGTACCCCGGCCTCAATGGAACTCCTATTAGTGGAGGACTTACCGTAGGTAATACCCAAACATTCAGCATGAACGAACTCGTTCCTAGTTATATTTACAACTATGGAGAGATTGCCGTGGTCGCGTGGGTACAAGACGTAACCACCAAAGAGGTTTACAACGCGGCATACTCTGCACCTCAAGCACTTCCCTCAAACGCTGTAGATGCCGGTTTAGAGAATATCCCTCAAGACATTTCCGATTTTTGTGCCGAAAACTTTGAACCAAAAGTTAGATTGAAAAATGAAGGTAATTCCCCCATTACCAGCGCAGTAGTGAGCTATTCACTCAATGGTGGAGCTCCGGTAGATTTCAATTTCTCTGGAAATCTTGCCCCAAATGCGACGGAAACCATTACCTTCCCTAACGCTACGCTTAGTGCCGGACAAACAAACACCCTTGCCTTTCAATTGACAGATGTAAACAACGGTGCATTTGATTTTAACACCATGAACAACAGCACGCCTACCGTTGATATCCCCTTGCTGCCAAGCGGCCCTGTTGCTACACCGGTACAAGAAGACTTTGAAGGCACTAATGTTGGGCAACTGCCAAACGGTTTTATCTTCTCCGGTGATGTTAACAATGTTATCGTTATCAACCAAACCATCGTCAATAACCTTAACCGCAGCTTAGGAGGCTTCGGTGCTTCTGAAAATTCCCTGTTCGTCGATTATTACGTAAAGCAGACAGGAGAAACTACCTTCATTACCGTTCCAAAGGTTGACTTAACCTCTTCCCCCGGTTCCATCGTGTCTTTTAACTACGCCTACGCACAATTTAATGCCGGCAGCAACGACTACCTAGCCTTTGAAGTATCTAGAGATTGTGGTGCCACCTGGGATATTTTGTGGGATGCCGCCGGCGCTAGCTTAGCAACAGCTTCCGCCAGAACCGGACGCTTTTTCCCTGATCACTCAACCACACAGACCGACTGGCGTAAAATTGTTATTGCATTAGCGCCTTACGGAAACGAAACAGAGCTTGTGTGCCGCTTCCGTTGTGTGTCTGACTATGGCAACTCCTTGTTTATTGATGACATCAATATTGCCAATGCTACATCAAGCGTTGAAAGCATTGAAGAAACATCTGTTAGCAATGATTTTGTTGATGTGCGTGTGTTCCCTAACCCTGCCAACAAACAGTTTACCATCAACATGCAAACATCTGAAGAAAAAGACATGTCTATCAGTGTTATCAATGTTCTTGGTCAAGTTGTATACAGCAGTAACGAACGCATTTTTGGTGAGCAAAACCTTGAAATATCTACCGAAGGCATGGCTTCCGGAATGTATCAAGTAATCATTAGCAATGGCAATGATCGCATGGTTAAGAAGTTGACCATTCAGAAATAACAACAACCTTTGAGGGTCGGCATCCCGCCCCTTTTTATCCGACCCTCATTTTAAGTCCTGCAATCTTGCAGGACTTTTTTATATTTACCAAAATTTTTTACTATGAGAATACTTACTATTGCAACAATTGCTATAAGCCTATGCTTATTTTCTTGTGAAGGCGAAGAAGGACCACAAGGGCCGCAAGGCGAACAAGGTCTACAAGGTGAAACGGGTGAACAAGGAGAGCCCGGCGAACCTTTTCGAACCCTCACCACCAGCTTTTCGGTAACGTCTTCCGATTGGGTTCAACAAGGCGACTTTAATGACCCTGACTTTCGCTTCACGTTCGATCACCCATGGAGTATACTTAATGGTGATGACTTTAAAAACTATGCATTATTGGGCTATATCGACGTTGGTCAAGGTTTTCATAACCTACCTTACACCCTCACCTTTGCCAATTATTTTACGGAAGTGAATTTTGGCTGGAAAAGCGGAAATATCTTTGTAAGCTGGAAAGACAGCGACCTACAAACCATCCCTCCCGGAGGAACAGTCGACTTCACATTTATCGCTATTGAAATCAACCAAATGATTGATGGATTGGAAAATTTACCATTTGAAGAGGTAAAAGAGATTCTGATCGATACTTACTAAATTAGCCTGTACTACCGGGGCGTATAGCTATACGCCTCTAACGCAACAGACAAAATTTATCCGTTGGCACGAATGGCATCTACGGGCTTCAACCTGCTTGCCGTAAGTGCAGGTACAAAACCGGACACAATTCCAATAAACACACTAATCACTATTCCGAGAATAATATTGGCGGTGCTCAGTCGAAAATCAAAGTCAATCGCATTATCAGCCGCGGTGATGACCAAATAAACCAAACCCAGTCCAACCAATCCGCCAATAATGCACAAGAAAACAGACTCCCACAAAAATTGAAACAAGATGAAATTGTTTCGGGCACCCAGTGACTTTTGAATACCAATTTCGCCCGTACGCTCTCGGACGCTAACAAACATGATATTGGCAATGCCAAAACCACCCACGAGTATGCTAAATCCTCCTATGAACAAACCGGCAATAGTAAGGACCGAAAAAATACTCTGAATGCTTTCCTGCAATAGCGTAACCTCATTGATGGCAAAATCGTCTTCTCCCGACGGAGAAATTCGTCGGTGAACACGAAACCTCCCACGCAGTTCACCTTTTAATTCTTCGGCGGTAATCCCGGGTAAGGGTTTGATTTCAATATTGGCCGAACCCAATTGACGCATGTTCAAAAACGAACGTCCAAAGTTTAGGGGGACAATCACGTTTTCGTCGATGCCGTCACCTATCAAACTGCTGCCCTGGGGCTCATATACCCCTATCACTCTAACTTGCTTGCCGCTGAATCTAATCAATTGTCCAATAGGTGGTTCGCCGACAAACAATTCAGCCGCGAGATTGGCGCCTAATACCGCCACTGGACTACCGTTATTGCTTTCAAATTCTGTAAAATAGCGTCCTTCAAGCAGCGCCATTTTCTGCATGTCGTGAAAGTCGTGCGACACAAACTTTATGCTCGTATTCTCTGCTTCCACTCTGTACTGACTAACCGTTCGGGTAATGGAATTGGTGAAAACCACAAATTCGGCGGAGCTTAACTGCCTGCGCAAAAACAAGTAATCCTCCACACTAACCTCCGGACGATTGACATACTTCCACCAAGGATACTCACCCCCTGTACCCCATGGCCATTTCTGCACGTATATCACCTCGCTACCCAGATCATCCAAGCTCTTGCGGATATTGTCTTTAAGCGAATCGACCATGGAAAAAACCGTAATGATCGCAAAAATGCCAATGGTAATGCCCACCAGCGATAAAGTGGCTCTTAGTCGGTTGGCGCGGAGAGATTTCCATGCAAAAGCAACGGACGTTTCAAACCAATATAAAGCTTTGGATATGGACATTTTACCTTAAAAAAGCGCGCACCAACGCGGTTCTAAAAAAATTTGGATAAAGTTACAATTCCTGTTGATACCACCATTAACTTTACGTACTTTCGCAGATTCAAAATAATCAACAATGAATGAGTTACTTAAGCCCAAAAAGGCGCTGATTTCTGTTTTTCACAAAGACGGTTTAGACCCTCTAATTGACGCACTTGAAAACTGTGGAGCCACTTTACTATCAACCGGTGGTACCCATGCGCATATTTCAAGTCTCGGTAAAGAGGTTGAGGCCGTAGAAGACATAACAGGATACCCCAGCATTTTAGGTGGACGAGTAAAAACACTTCACCCTTCCGTTTTTGGCGGAATCTTAGGGCGTAGAAGCAACGATTCGGATATTTTGGAAATGAAACAACACCACATTGACGACATCGATGTGGTGGTGGTTGATCTCTATCCCTTTGAAGAAACCGTAGCGGCCGGTGGCTCTGAAAGTGACATCATCGAGAAAATTGACATTGGAGGGATTTCCCTTATTCGCGCGGCGGCAAAAAATTTCAATGATGTGTGGATCATTTCCAACCGCAACCAGTACCAACGGGCGGTAGAGATACTTAAAAACAACGATGGTCAAGTTGACTTGCAAACCCGGAAGCAATTTGCCATGGAAGCTTTTGCCGTAAGTTCATCATACGATACGGCCATTCAACAGTGGTTTGCCGGTACGCAAGAGAAAACACCCTTGCGTTACGGTGAAAACCCCCATCAAGAAGGATATTTCCTCGGACGCCTCAACGATGTATTGGAGCAACACCACGGAAAAGAACTGTCGTACAACAACCTCCTCGACATTGACGCCACATTAAACCTCCTCAGCGAGTTTGAAGAAACCACCTTCATCGTTGTTAAACACAATAATGCCTGTGGATTGGCCAGTAGAGACACCTTGCTAGACGCGTGGAAAGACGCCTTGGCCGGTGATCCGGTTTCTGCTTTTGGAGGCGTAATCGCATGTAACCGCACACTGGACGAAGCCACGGCAACTGAAATCGATAAGCTGTTTGTGGAAGTGGTAATGGCACCCGAATACACCGCAGAAGCCTTGGAAGTACTCAAAAGCAAGAAAAATCGTATCATTCTGAACATCAAAGACCTGTCTTTTGTGGAATGGCAGGAGAGAAGCATCCTCAACGGCAAGCTCGTTCAACAACGCAACAGCAAAACCGATCGTGCTTCAGAGTTAAAAACCGTTACCAATCGTCAAGCCACCGATGCGCAGATTGATGACTTGATTTTTGCTTCAAAAATTTGCAAACACACAAAGTCCAACACCATCGTTTTGGCGAAAAACAAACAGCTCATCGGCAGTGGTACCGGACAAACCTCTCGTGTGGATGCCCTAAAACAGGCTTTGAACAAAGCCAAAAACTTTAACTTTGACACCAATGGAGCAGCCATGGCCTCCGATGCCTTTTTCCCTTTCCCCGATTGTGTGGAAATAGCCGATCAACACGGTATTGAAACCGTCATTCAGCCGGGAGGCTCCATCAAAGATCAATTGAGCATTGACTACTGCAACGAACACGATATGGCCATGGTATTTACCGGAACCCGTCATTTCAAACACTAATTCATCATGGGATTATTTGATTTTTTTACCCAAGACATCGCCATTGACTTGGGAACGGCCAACACCCTCATCATTCACAACGACAAAGTAGTGGTTGATGCGCCGAGTATTGTTGCCATTGACCGCAATACCAATAAAGTCATCGCCGTTGGTCACGAGGCGCGACAAATGCATGGGAAAACACACGAAGATATCAAGACAATCCGTCCGCTGAAAGACGGGGTTATTGCCGATTTCAACGCGTCTGAGTACATGATACGCGAGATGATTAAAAGCATACCCGGGTTTCAAAAGCGCTTATTTGCCCCTTCATTACGCATGGTCATTTGTATTCCATCCGGTATTACCGAAGTAGAAAAACGCGCCGTACGCGACTCCGCGGAACACGCCGGCGCCAAAGAGGTATATCTGATCCAAGAACCCATGGCGGCTGCGATTGGTATCGGAGTAGACGTTCAAGAGCCCAAAGGAAATATGATCATCGATATCGGAGGTGGGACCACGGAAATCGCCGTTGTTGCACTCGGGGGAATCGTTTCTGATAAAAGCATTAAAATCGCCGGTGACGTATTTACCAACGACATTGCCTCCTATATGCGAACGCAACACAACCTATACATTGGTGAGCGTACCGCTGAAGAAATCAAAATTAACGTAGGAGCAGCCTTGGATGAATTGGCTTCTCCCCCCGATGACTATCCGGTTCAGGGTCGCGACTTACTCAGTGGAAAGCCGAAACAGGTGATGGTTACCTACAAGGAAATTGCCCGTGCACTTGATAAATCAATTGTTCGCGTAGAAGAGGCCATTATGGAAGCGCTTTCCATGACACCTCCCGAATTGGCAGCGGACATCTACAACAGCGGTATTTACCTTGCCGGTGGTGGCAGCATGCTTCGCGGGTTGGATAAGCGAATCTCCATGCGCACAGACTTGCCTGTTTATGTTGCCGAAGATCCGCTAAGAGCCGTTGTACGTGGAACCGGTATCGCGTTGAAAAACATCGATAAGTTTAATTTTCTTATCCGTTGATTAATATCTAAACATGGGCAAACTGCTAGCATTCTTACGCCAGAACAGTGTAGAGATTCTCTTTATTGCCCTGCAGATCTTGTGTTTATCGGTACTCGTTCAAACGAAATCCTTTCATCAGTCACGCTGGAATCAAGTGGCCGGAAACCTCACCAATCGAGTACTCGACATACGCAGCAATGTCGAAAATTACCTATCTTTGAAAGAGCAAAACAACGTTCTCCAAAGAGAAAATGCGCGTTTGAGAAGCCTGGTTCCCGAGATGTTTGTGCTGGATGCAGCGGTGTACTTCCCGTTAAAAACCGAGGACATGGAGCAGCGATATCGCGTATTTCCGGGCAAAGCCATCAATCGCAGTTTTAAAAAGGCCAACAACGCCATTTTGATCGATAAGGGCGAGAAACACGGGGTTTACTCCGGAATGGCGGTGATTGGCCCCAAGGGCGCTGTGGGGATTGTAAAGGACGTTTTTCCACGCTACAGCACTGCCTTAGCATTGATTCACAGCAATATGCGATTGAGCGTGCGCCTAAAGTCCAATAATTTTTTTGGCACCTTAACGTGGGATGGGCGCGACTTTCGTTTTGCGCAAATTACCGATTTGCCAACTCATGCCGATATTGAAATTGGAGATACTGTGGTGACCGACAGTCGATCTACAATTTTTCCTCCGGGGATAACCGTTGGCGTGGTTGATGGCATTGAATTTAATACCGTAGGGGACTTTATTCACGCACAAATTCATTTGTCGACCGACTTCTCCTCCCTTCATGCCGTTTACTTAGTTGACGATGTGCGAAAAGATGAAGTAGAAGCCATCATGGATGAGACATTAAACTTTAACAACCAGTGATGCTGATCGAATGAAAAGCTCGTTAAACATATTGACCTCTTTTATCCTGGGTATCCTCTTACAGGTCTTGGTGCTCAATAACGTTCAGTTGTTTGGGTTTATGGTGCCATATTATTACCCCGTCATCATCCTTGCGCTACCGGCCACCATGAACCAGCATTACGTGTTGATCCTTGCAGCTTTAACAGGTTTTGTTGTCGACATATTTGAACATACCGGTGCACTTCATGCCTCTGCGACCTTGATTATGGCATACTTAAGACCGGTGATATTGCGTTTGATATCTACCCAATCGGGAAGAGAATTGCCCGAACTGTCTTTAAAAGCGCTGGGGGCTAAAAACTTCTTATTGTTTTCTACCATTGGGGTTTTGGTACATCACTTCTCATTGTTTTTTGTCGATGCCCTGCGCCTATCAAACATCGATATTACAATCATGCGCTCATTATACAGCACTTTACTAAGTGTAGTGGTGATATTTTTGGTTCACGGTTTACTTACGCCCTTGAAGAAAAACGTTTAACGGCATGGATCGTCGATTTATATTGTTGTCCGGATTTGTCCTTGCCGTGTTATTGATTTTCTCGGCGCGACTATTCTATTTACAAATCATTGATGAGGACTTAAAACTCTCAGCAGAAAACAACGTCATACGACGCATAAAAGACTACGCGCCTCGAGGGCATATTTATGACCGAGAAAACCGACTGGTGGTTGGAAATCAATCGGCCTATGACTTAATGGTTGTTCCTTCACAGATTAGAGATTTGGATACCGCCGCCTTTTGTCAGGTATTTAATATAGAAAAAGAGGAGTTGAAACGGAAATTGACTCGCGCAACGACCTATTCGCGATTAAAACCTTCCGTGGTAATCAAGCAAATGATGCGTTCAGAATATGTAGAAGTACAAGAGCACATCATTTTCTTTCCCGGGTTCTACTTCCAAAGGCGATTGCTAAGGGAATATCTCTACGAGGGAGCGCCAAATATTGCCGGTTTTATTGGCGAAGTATCGGAAACATTCATTCGCAATAATCCCGGATACAGTCGGGGAGATTTTTACGGTGTCGCGGGAATTGAGAAATCTTACGAACAAACCCTTCGAGGAAAAGATGGTGTTCGTCGTATCGTAGTGGACGTGCACAACCGAGAAAAAGGGCGATTTCAGGAAGGGATGTATGACACCCTCCCTCAACCGGGGGAACACCTAACCACAACCATTGACATTGAACTACAGCGCTATGCCGAGTTATTGATGACCAATAAACGCGGAGGTGTGGTTGCCATAGAGCCATCTACAGGAGAACTCCTAATTGTGGCCAGTAGTCCTACCTACGACCCTTCGCTTTTGGTGGGGCGTCATCGCAATCAAAACTACTTTCAACTTTTTTCTGATTCCATAGAAAAACCACTTTTTGACCGGGCACTCTTGGCCGAGTACCCTCCCGGTTCACCGTTTAAAATCGTCAATGCTCTCATTGGATTACAAGAGGGGGCCATTTCGCCCAACAGTCATTATGCGTGTGGAGGAGGGTTTAGACATGGTCGCCTGTTTGTGCGTTGTAAATGCGGAACGGCTGCCCCCATTCCGCTGAAAACCGGCATTTATAAGAGTTGCAACAACTATTTCTGTCAGACCTATAAAAAAATAGTCGACTCGTACCCTACGGCACAAGAAGGCCTCGAGCGCTGGAGCAATTATGTTCGTAGCTTTGGTATGGGTGAGTTTTTTAACAACGACTTGCCTACGGGAAGGCGTGGGAACGTACCTGATAGCACTTACTACAATCGCATTTACAACGACCATCGATGGAAGGCTGTTTCCACCATTTCCAACGGCATCGGACAAGGAGAACTTCTCTCAACACCTTTACAGTTGGCCAATATTGCGGCCATTGTTGCCAACCGCGGCTTCTATTATACCCCACATATTGTTTCCCACATTGGCGGCGAACCCATAACGGATCCGCATTTTACCCAACGCAAAAAAACCATGGTGGATAGTATACACTTTGAGCACGTGATTGCCGGAATGTTTGAAGTGTTTCAGCAAGGGACTGCGCGATTGGCCAAAGTAGAAGGCATCGATATGTGTGGCAAAACCGGTACAGCAGAGAATCCACACGGTCAAGACCACTCCATTTTTATGGCATTTGCCCCTAAAGACAACCCCAAAATTGCCATTGCGGTATTTGTGGAAAACGGCTATTGGGGTTCGCGTTGGGCCGCCCCCATTGCCAGCTTAATCATGGAAAAGTTCCTCACTGGAGAGGTGCAGAGAGAGGCACTGGAAAAACGCATGCTGGAGGGGTCTTTAGAGGATGAGTATAGAGAACAAGCCATTCGTTTGGCGGAAAGACGAGCAAAGAAAAATGAGTAATCGCGGCGGCTTCCATATCGATTGGCCCATCGTGGTGATGTATTTCGCCCTATTGTTGATAGGGTGGATGAATATTTATTCCGCTACGTTTTCTGAGGCTTATACTGGCTACTTTGATATGAACCAAAACCACGGCCGACAACTGGTGTTCATCATGGGGGCAGTCGTGCTTATCTCGGTTATTTTGATATTGGATATTCGACTGTACACCCTGCTTCCTTGGCCTATTTTTGCATTGTCTATTCTGTCGTTGGTAGCCGTGCTTTTGTTTGGACAAAAAATTTCCGGCGCACGTTCGTGGTTTACCATTGGGAGCTTAGCAATTCAGCCCGGAGAGTTTGCCAAAGTAGCTGCGGCTTTAGCTTTGGCAAAGTATATGGGCACCATCGATTTTCAGTGGAAAAAACTCCGACAACGATTTATCGCTTTGGGCATTATAGCGCTCCCGGCACTGGTCATTCTTCCACAGCCCGACTTAGGTTCCGCCATAGTTTTTTCTGCTTTTATCTTCGTTTTTCACCGTGAAGGCATGTCATCCATTTGGATTTTTCTTGGGGTTACCCTCGGAGTTTTGTTTGTCTTTAGTCTCTTGTTTAATACCCACATCTTATCCGCTATTTTAGCGTTGCCATTTTTGTTCTTGATGTACAGATACCGCAAAGGGAGATGGGCGCAGTGGCTGGGTGTGTTGATCTTGGTCGTTGGTTTTGTTCAAAGTGTTGATTTTACGTTCAACAACTTACTTGAAGACCGCCACAGAAACAGAATCAATATTATGCTGGGATTAGAACACGATCCTCAAGGCGTAGGGTACAACATCCATCAAGCTCAGATTGCCATTGGATCGGGGGGTTTGTTTGGCAAGGGGTATTTGCAAGGCACGCAAACCAAATTCAACTTTGTTCCCGAGCAACATACCGATTTTATCTTCTGCACCATTGGCGAAGAATGGGGCTTTGTGGGCAGCGTATTGGTGTTGGTGCTGTTTGCTTCGTTCATCGTTCGTTTGCTCTTTATGGCCGAACGACAAAAGGTTGCCATGTACCGAATTTACGGCTACTCCGTCGCATCCATATTATTTTTTCACTTCACCATCAACATCGCCATGGCAATGGGCCTGTTTCCCGTAGTAGGTATTCCGCTGCCTTTTATCAGTTACGGCGGTTCCTCACTATGGGCATTTACCATATTGCTTTTTATTTTCATTAAAATGGATGCCCATAGGAAAGACATCTGGTAGTGGCTTGTAAATTCTAGATAGCCATCAATTGATAATGGATCGGATATAATAAATGTAATCTGTTCTGGGTGGTTTATTTAACCCCTGTTGACGTCCAAGTGTAATCAATTGTCCGCGGTGATACGTTGCGTGATTGCACACGTGCAAAAGAATGTCTTCAATACTTACTTCATCATCGCCCAGTATGCGAATACCTTTGTGTTCTTCTTCTAAAAGGCTCAGGGCATAGGTGGCAAAATCCTGAGATGTTTGTCGCCATCCGCTCAGGATATCGCTTTTATTTAAACCGTCGGGAACATTATCCCAAGGCTTCTTTTTTAGCGTTGTGAGCCAACCAAATTCTGCATTCCAGAGATGCCTGCTCGTGGCAGCAATGGAGCTGAAGCTAGAAGACACCTCTTTTGTCCATGCGTCATCGTCGCACGCTTCTAGCCACTGAATCAATTGATCATTGGCCCATACGGTATATTGAACGTATTGTGCAATGCTTGAATGTTGCTTGTCTTGTGCCATAAGAATCGTGTTTGAGAGAAGTAATAAGGTCAATAATTTTGTCTTCATTTGTATGTATTTTAAATTCTTACAAAGTTTTGCATTTCTTTGTCAGATTTAGTGCTTTTTTTGTATTTTTGAAATAGTGGTTTAATCGACTTAAACCCACTACTAAATTACTCTACAATGATAAAACGACTATGCCTAATTTTTCGATTAAAATTGGTTTTGCCATTTACTTTGTTAAGCAGTAGTCTGATTGCACAATATGATTTTTCAAGTGACGAGCCCAAAAGCATTGTGATCGAAGAGGGTCAAAGTCAAATTGATATGTTGCAGCCTTTGTTGGTAACCGAAATTGTAACCAAAGACGGAAGGGTTATTCGGGGGAAATTAATGGACGGACCAACCGCTGAAAACCCTAAGGATTTTATTATTCGTGTGAGGAAAAAAAAGCCCATAAGTATTCCTCTGGAGAATGTGAAAGAGTATGCGTGGGCAGTAGGTGATCGCCGTGATTTAAATTTGTTTGCAGACGTGGGTTTTACTTCTGGGTTTGTCTCAAGCAAGGCCGTGGGGTTTGCTCCGGGCATTTCTTCTGCTTTGGGTTTTGAATTACCGTACGAAGTATTGCTTACCTTGAATGCCTCTATCACCGGAATGTTTTCTGAAACGTTTAATGAAGGTTCAGATGTGTTTTTTGCCTTTGGATTCGGCGGTGGGTATCGATTTAATCGTCAAGAATCACACATACAGACTTTGGCGTTGAATATTGATTTCGGTGCTGGTTTTTTTAACTACGAACAAGCGCATCCTTTTTCATCGGCAGATCCCATTTTGCAAGTTGTATTAAGCCCAACATTCGACTATGAATTTCCTATGGGAAGAACCAGTGGTGTTTCCTTATTTACACGCTTTCATTATTTTACACAAGTGCCTGAATTTAGCCAATTGGTTTTTGGCGTAGCGTTTAGATTCTATAGTGGGTTTCCAAATATTGGGGCAATGTATAACCAAACCTTCCAATACTAAATGAAAACCATCAAACGTAGCGTTCCATTTGCCATTCTTTTTGTGTTTTGCACTTTTGGTACATGTATATACGGACAACACGTATTTACACCCGACGTAGAAGGCGTGTTGGTCTCGGAGCTAATTTTAAAAAACGGAGATACCATTCGCGGTCGCGTAGTAAGGGTTGTTCCCGGCCAAGAATATGAAATCCGCACCATAAGCCGAGAAACGTTTACCATTCGTGAAACTGAAATCGATTCGAAAACCAAAACCTTTGCCGATATCCGAGAATCTCGCTCGAGTTACAACTTTGGATTGATTACAAGTTCACCCTTCTTACCCGAGTTTAATTCTCTCATGCCGGGATTTGTTTTTGGCTATAACTATGATTTTGGCAAGGACTTGAAATATTCATTTATGCAAGAATTTTCAAATGCTTTTTCTTTTGGCGGAGAGAATAATCTTTTAACAGAGTCTTTTTATATTGTTTCTTACGGATTCGCTTTTGGTTACAAACACAACCGAAATAAAAAGCACAGCCAGGCCTATTATCTTGGTCCATCCTTCTTTTTTACCGAGTCTTCTTCGCATTTGGCCATGAACTTTCGCTATGAATATGCTAGAAAAATTGGCAAGCACACCCAATTGGTGCCTTTTATCAACTTAACGCAAAGTTTCTTGGATTTAGAAGATATAAATACCTCACCTTTTCTAACTTTTGGATTGATACTAAAGTATTATTTCCCGGTGTCAGGTATTAAATAATGAATACAAGACTTTCAATACATCTGCATCCGCTTTACCCTATCCTCCAACGACTCGTTGCTTACGCGCTCTCTCAGTCGATCTACCATGATGGGAAAGGCAAAGGGAGTAGGCTTTTCGGGATGGGTGAGCACCACGTCTAAGGTGCGTAAGCGCGCCACCACTTGTTGCATGCGCTCGGACTCCATATAGTTGTCGTAGACTTCACGGTAGGCCTGTTTGAGTAAAAAATGCTCGGGTTCGTATTCTTGTAAGACGTCAAACAGCAATCCGGAAGATGCTTGTAGGTGACGATCTTTAACAGGTTTACCGGGATAGCCCTGAAAAACCAGTCCAGAAATGGCGGCTATGTCGCGGAAGGTACGACGGGCCATTTCGCCGGCGTTGATGCCCGCTTCTAAATCGCTTTCGACATCCATGCGCTCAAAAACGAGTGTTTCCAAGGCCTCGTGAATGGGAATCTCTTGATCACTAAGGAGTTCAAAACCGTAATCGTTCATGGCAATAGAAAAGGTTTGTCCGCGCTCCATGCTGAGGTGATGTGCCAACATCGCCGCCAATCCTTCATGGATATTGCGTCCTTCAAAGGGGTAACAGCACAGGTGAAAGCCCTCGCGGGTGCGGAAGTACTCGATGAGTAGTTCGTTCCCTGCCGGAAGGTGAGAGCGCTCAGCCTGTAGATTCCATAGTGGATTGAGCTCTCCCAGCTCATCGGGACGAATACCTTTGTGAACCCGTTGCATCTGCTCGCGCAAGGCCGCGCCCATCTTTGCACTCAAGGGCATTCGACCACCCATCCATGAGGGAATGGTAGCGTTTTTGGACTTGCTCAGTTTCACTTGAACCTCCATGTTTTTAATCCGGATCAGCTCCAAGCTTCGTCCGGCAAACCAAAAACTGTCACCGGGCTTCAAACGTGCTACAAACCACTCTTCGATGGTGCCGATGTGCCCCCCCTTGGCAAACTTCACCCGCAACATGGCGTCGCTGACGATGGTGCCAATACTCATGCGGTGGCGCATGGCGGTTTTCCGACTGTTTACCACATATTTGCCATCGGCGTCGATGTCGACCCGCTTAAACTCGTCGTATTCACCTAAGGTCTTACCTCCGCGGGTTATGAATACCAAACAGGCCTCAAACATCTCTCGAGTAATATCGGCATAGGCATGGGACTGTTGTAACTGTGCAAACACCTCTTCCGGGTAAAAACCGTCGGAAACGGCCAAGGTGACGAGGTACTGTACCAAAACATCCCAGCCATTGCGAAGAGGCATTCGGTCTTCGCGTATCTCATTGGCCACGGCTTCACGCAGGGCCACGGCTTCTACCAACTCCAAACTGTGAGTGGGCACGAAATGGATGACACTCAACGCATCGGGTTGATGGCCACTGCGGCCGGCGCGCTGAACAAAACGACTAACACCTTTCGGACTTCCCACTTGAATGATGGTGTCAACGGGACGAAAATCTACGCCCAAATCTAAGCTGGAAGTACAAATGACTACGGAAATATCTCCACGGTATAGCGCCTCTTCCACCCAGTGGCGTATATCCCGACTGATAGACCCGTGGTGCATGGCCATACGACCTGCCAAACTAGAATCAGCCTCGAGCAGCTGCTGATACCAAATCTCTGCTTGAGCGCGGGTATTGGTGAAGAGCAGGGTGGTTTTACTCTCGTGAATGATGGGAAGTACCTTGGGGATGAGTTTGGTACCGAGATGACCGGCCCAAGGCAGTACTTCAATTTCATCGGGCAGCACCGAGCGCACATCGATGCGTTTTTTGATGTCTGCACGAATCAAAACACCCTCTTTTCCGGCGACAACTTCGCAGGCCTGTTGGAGATTGCCAATGGTTGCAGAGATGCCCCACACTTGTAAGTTGGGGAAATAAGCTTTAAAACGATTCAGTGCCAATTCCATTTGCACGCCCCGTTTACTACCCAATAACTCGTGCCATTCGTCCACCACAATGGTATGACAGCCTTTCAGCCACTGTCGGTGGTTCTTTTGTGCCAATATGAGATGACTGCTCTCCGGTGTGGTGATGAGAATATTGGGGGGCTTTTTACGCATTTTTGTGCGTTCGGAAGTGGAGGTATCGCCCGTGCGCACCCCTACCGTCCATGACAGATTCATCCCTTTAATGGCACGCTCAGCAGATTGTTGAATCTCACGAGCTAAAGCGCGTATAGGCGTAATCCAAATGATGTGTAATCCCGATGGTTCGGGCTGCCGCAACAGCGCTGGTAAGAGCAAGGCATAGGTTTTTCCACTACCCGTTGGAGCGTTGACCAATCCTGATTTTCCATTGGTATACGATTCCCAAGTGGCGCGTTGAAACGGCTGGGGTTGCCAGCTGATAGAAGCCATCCAGTCGTATGCCGGCTGCATCATTTACAAGAGAGATTCGATGGCCTCTTCCAGTGCTTTACCGTGAAGATTACGGCCACGAATGATCCCATCGCGGTCGATTAAGAAAGTTAACGGAATACCTTCAATAGCAAAATCGGTCACCACCGAAGAGTTCCATCCATTGACCTCACTCACGTGATAAGGCCAGCGCAATCCGTCGTCTTCAATAGCCTTAAGCCATTCTTCACGGGGGTTTTTTTGATTGGGCAATCCATCGATAGAGACACTAAATACGGTAAATCCGCGCTCGTTGTAACGGTTGTAAATATCTACCACACCGGGATTGGCGCGGCGACAAGGTCCACACCATGCAGCCCAAAAGTCCAATAACACCACCTTGCCTTTTAAATCGCTCAATCGGTAGGTGTTGCCATCGGCGCCGGCCATTTCTATGTCTTTGATGGGACTACCCTCTTTTAATCGCTGCGCGTTGGCTTCGCGTTGTTTTTGCAAATCCATGCCGCGCTCGTAACGCTTCAGTTGTGAGTTAAAGAAAATGGTGTGGCGACAACGTGGATATTCCTCTTCCATATTACTCAGCAACTCTTTAAATAAATCGTAGTTGTCAACAATGGATACCAACTCTCTTTGACCCAATCTCTGAGGAAGGATAAAGAAAGCCGCAAGGTTATCGGTATTGTCTTGCAACAATTGGCGCAGGTTTTCTCTATGCGTAGCCACTTGTCGCTGATAGACTCTATCGAGTTGCTGACGGACCTGCATCAGTTCGTTGGGGTTTTCTTCGCGAACGCGTGCCATGACTTCATCCAAACTGTCAACCAAGGCAAACGACTCCATCATATAGGTGTTCATTTTCATCAATAAGTCCAAGCTACTGTTGCCTTCCAGTTCATATTGCCCCACAGGATTGGTAGCGTTGGCGTTGACCGTGATTAAATCACCGGGAAAGGCGACCAAGGGAATGCGCATGCCACTGGTAAACTCCAACACGTAAAACTCTGGTTCTTCTATCTTGGTTTTAAAGCGAAAAAAACCGTTGTGAATCTCCAAAGTATCACTGCTCATGATATCATTGGTGTCCATTTTGAGTACAATCACCTCATCGGCGCCATCGATGTTTCCTTTGATGATGATTTGCTCATTGGGGCCAAACATATCACATGCGGCTACCATTGCGATTAGCGCCATAGCAAAGGACCATTTTTTCATCTCGGATAGTATGCGGTTGTTATTGGTTGTGTGTAGCATATGACTAAAACAATGTGTTAATGATTAAATGTTTGAGAAGAATCAACCCAAAATTTCATTGAGAATTTTGGTGGTTTTCTTAGGATCTGCTTTACCTCTTGAGGCCTTCATCACTTCACCCATAAACAGTCCCATCAAGCCTTTTTTGCCATTGCGAAAGGCCTCGGCTTTGTCGGGATAGGCATCAACGGCGGTTTGTGCCCAACGGCGAAGTTGATCTTCGTCGTCTTGTACAATCCAGTTGTTTTCCTCGGCTAAGGTTTCCGGGTTGGCATCGGGTTGTGCTAAGAGTGCGGGATAGAGCTTTTGCTGAGCTATGGTATTGGAAATTTTTCCGCTTTCCACCAAGTGAAGAATTTTTCCTGCCGCTTCTGCAGAAATGGGAAAGTCGGCAATATCGGTAGCCGTTTCGTTGAGGTGGGCTTTGACATACCCCAGAATAAAATTGGCCGCGCTTTTGGCGTTCGGGGCAAAGCCACATAGGGCGTCGTAGTACTCGGCAATATCTTTACTTTCCGTAAGAATCCGGGCATCGTACTCACTGAGCTTGAGTTCGTTCATGTAGCGCTCCAAGCGGGCTTTGGGTAATTCCGGCAAGGTTTTGCGAACGTCGTCGATGTGCTCGTCTTCTACGTAAATAGGTGGTAAATCCGGCTCGGGGAAATAGCGATACTCTTGGGCATCTTCTTTTTCACGCAAAACAAAGGTCACGCCTTTTACCGGATCAAAACTGCGGGTTTGCTGGGTGATGGTTTCTCCGCCCTCAATGGCGTCATATTGACGTTGAATTTCAAAGTCGATGGCCTTTTGCACGTGACGAAAAGAGTTGAGGTTTTTGACCTCCACCTTGGTGCCAAATTTTTCTTGTCCCCACGGACGAATGGATACGTTCACATCGCAGCGCAAACTACCTTCTTCCATGTTGCCATCGGATATGTCGAGATAGCGCACCAATTTGCGCATTTCGTTGAGGTAGTTATAGGCCTCAATCCCGTCGCGGAAGTCGGCTTCCGACACGATTTCCAACAGGGGCGTTCCCGCACGGTTGAGGTCGATCAAACTGTAGTCGGGATCGAGGTCGTGGATACTCTTACCACTGTCTTCCTCCATGTGGATGCGCGTCAAACGAATGACTTTATCGTTGCCATCGGCATCTTTGATCAACACCTCACCGCCGTTACAAATGGGTGTTTTGTCTTGGGTAATTTGGTATCCCTTGGGTAAGTCGGCGTAGAAATAATTTTTTCTTGCAAATTGATTTTCATGGCGAATCTCGCTGTTGCACGCCAATCCCAAACTAATGGCGCTGTCAATCGTCTTGGCGTTCATAAAGGGCAGCGTACCCGGATGACCCAGTGAAATTGGGCTGACGTGCGTATTGGGCTTGCCGCCAAAAGCCACCCCATCGGAGGAATAGGCTTTAGATTGGGTCTTGAGTTGAACGTGTATTTCCAGACCGATAATGGCCTCGTATTTTTCTTTAATCGGCGACATGAGGAGCTAAATTTAAGGTGCTACAAAGTAACAACAAAAAAACCCGCAATATGATGCAGGTTTTTTTAAATTGTGTATGTTAAGCACGTGTAATCGTGCTAATATAGGGTGATTTATAAAGCTTGTGGTGAATACTTGCAGTAGGAGTTAGCCTCGCGCTAACCCTTCGCAACTTTCGAGCTTTTATAAGCCCCTTTATTAATTCTCGCCTGCTTTGGAGTGCTTACGAATTTGCCCCAACCAGTAGATGAAATATGCTGTGATGATGAGGGAGATAATAATGTTTGGTCCGTTGGCTACTACGGGCATAGCCTTGAACGTCCACTGAAAGAAATCTCCGATGGCGAAAGCAATGTCTCTAATCATAATACGCGGTATTTTCTATTGTAATTTAGCCGCAAAAATAATACACACACCCCAATGTTGGCACGTTTCTTTTCTCGCCCACAAATAAACCACCCCATTGTTTTGGTCATAATGGCCTTGGTTTTCACCTCGTGGACACTGCTTTGGGTTCCAATACAACCTCAAACTTTTGATTTATGGGGCAGTCCGGTGATTGTGCCCGGTATTGGCGGTTATATCATCGGTGGTGCCGTGTGGGTTCTCATTGCACTTTTTTGGCAATTTTTAGGGAAACAGCATCAGTTTGTACAAGACCATTATTTCTGGCCGGTGATGATTGTGGTTTTGGGTGTGGTTTTCCTGCCTTCCCCCAATTACTTAACCTTCACGCAACATTTTGGAGGATTTGCGCTTTTAGCGGGACTGTTTATTCATCGTCGCGATGGTCAGCAGATGTATTTCTCTATGTTTGATTTGGGACTATTTATTGGTTTATGGGTCTTGTTTTCTCCGTTGACCATCATTTGGATTGTGTTGATGTGGATTGGTCTGCTGGTATTTGGTTTTCCTCCTTTGAGAAGTTTTATTTTGCTGTTGGTTGGAGCATTGATCACCTTATTTCTCACCGCTACCGTTATTCAATCGATTGTCTTTTTTGGTGGTGATGTTTTAACCATGCAGACACTTTATAATCGGTTTGCGTTAGAAATCTCTGAAACACCCATTTACATGGGAGCTGCTCTTGCCTTGTTACTGCTTTACATTGCACCGGAGATTTATCGCTCGGTCTCACGCTCTTCGGTTTTAAAGCGTCAACTTGCCGGTTGGGGCATCATCTGCTTGTTGTTGTTGGTTCCCACTTTGGGGTTCTTTGGGTTAAAGCCCGAGTTCACCGCGCCACTCATCTTGTTTTCCTCTCTGTTTTTAGCCAATCGCTTTGCCTTCAACAAAAGCAAGCGCCGTGAACTGATGTTTTATTTATTTATGTTGGTTGTTTTATTGTATCCGGTGGGGGTTTATTTGTTGGTGGGGTAAAATATATAGAAAGCCTTACAGAGCAACGATTAAAGATAAAAAGAAATCAAGGGAGTAAATTGTTATTTGTTCAGCAATGCCTTGTTATTATTGACATGAAAATCAAATATAAATGGCTGAATTAAAATTGTATTCCAACAGCCTTTTTTTGAGTCAAAATGTTACTAGTCATAAATATCTTTACGATGCCCAAAGTTTATAACGTCAACATGTAGGACATTGTCATGTATCTCATATACAATCCGGTAGTCTGCAACACGAATTCGATAAGCATTTCTACCTTTTAATTTTTTTGTAACCTTTTGGTCGCGGGTTATTCCCTAAATCCAGTATGGTAGTTTTGATATTGGAATAATACGGTTCCGGAATTTTAGAAAGCTTTTTCTGCGCTTTACGTTCCAGGCGAACTTTGTACATCACTTTTATTTTTGTTCACGTTTTTTCTCAATTTCCCTAAAAGCCTCTTCAGCATCTATATATTCCTGCTTGCCTTTTTTTGCGGCGTCATAGCTTTTAATGTCTTCTAGTTCCTCTAATTCATCTACCATTTTGTTGTACTTTTTAATGGGAAGTACAACAGCGAGCTTTTTGCCCCGATCGTCTGTAATATATTGTGTTTTCATCTTTTTACTGCTTAAGAAAAATAAAAGTAAATCTACATACAAAGATACAGTATTTCAACAAAAAAATATTGTGTGATAATTTTTGTCTATAGTTGAATCATAATGGTATGCCAAAACTGAACAGATTAACCTTAATCCCAATAAAAAACCCGGACGAATAGCCCGGGTTTTTGATACTGAATTATGGCGGTTACAATGTATTCTCGTAACGCTTGCTTACCTCATCCCAGTTAATCACATTGAAAAAGGCTTCAATGTAATCCGGGCGACGGTTTTGGTAGTTGAGGTAGTACGCGTGCTCCCATACGTCGATGCCGAGGACGGGCGTTCCGCAATTGTCGGTCACGTCCATCAATGGGTTATCTTGATTGGGTGTACCACATACGGATAGCTTTCCGCCATCGCTGCATAGCCAGGCCCATCCGGAACCGAATTGCGTAGCCGCAGCATTGGAGAATGCATCCTTAAATTTTTCGAACGAACCGAAGTCGCGGTCAATGGCATCGGCCAATTTGCCTGAAGGGTTACCTCCGCCGTTGGGCGACATCACCGACCAAAACAAGGTGTGGTTGTAGTGACCACCGCCGTTGTTGCGAACACCTGCTCCGTGCTTACCAACATTCTGGAGAATTTCTTCGATGGACTTACCGGCCAAATCGGTGCCTTCAATAGCGGCGTTGAGTTTGGTGACGTATCCATTGTGGTGCTTACCGTGATGGATTTCCATCGTTTTGGCGTCGATATGCGGTTCTAACGCATCGTGTGCGTAGGGTAATTTGGGAAGTTCAAATGACATAATATTTCGATTTAAGTGTTAAAAAATGAAGTTCAAATATATGACAAATTTGACGATAAAATGTTCAAATAATGGTGGGTGTCTTTAAAGTCCGATAGCTGCATTGGGGCAACACGTAGGATGCTCCTAATTGTCGTGTGTTAAGGGCTAGCGCAATGCTAGCCCCTACACCATCCATTAATTCCTAATTGCTGCTATGCCTGGTAATTCTTTTCCTTCGAGGTATTCCAGCATGGCGCCGCCGCCGGTGGATACGTAGCTGACGCGATCGGCCAGGTTGAATTGCTTGACTGCCGCCACGGAGTCGCCGCCACCGACCAAACTGAAGGCGCCGTTTTCGGTGGATTGCGCCACGGATTCCCCGACTTTTTGGGTACCGGCGGCAAAAGGCGCCATTTCAAAGACGCCTAACGGGCCGTTCCACAATATGGTTTTGGCAAAGCTCAGGACGTTGTTGAAGTGACTAATGGATTTTGGCCCAATGTCCAATCCCATGAATCCATCGGGAATTTCGTCGATGGCTGTGACATTTGTTTTGGCCGTTTCGCTAAAGGCGTCGGCATTGACCGAGTCTATTGGCAAGTGAATCTTTACGTTTTGCTCCTCCGCTGTTTTTAAAATATCCCTAGCCAAATCGAGATAATCCTCTTCAACCAATGAGTTACCCACTTTCCCTCCTTTTGCTTTCACGAAGGTGTACGCCATGCCACCACCAATAATGATGTGGTCAACATTGGGCATGAGGTTTTTGAGAATGGTAATCTTCGAGCTCACCTTGGCGCCACCTACGATGGCAATGGTTGGGGTTTTGTTGCTGTTTAGAACCTGATCGACACTATCTATTTCCGATTGCATGCACAGTCCAAATGCACGTGCATTGGGGAAGTGTTTGGCAATAACCGCCGTAGAAGCATGTGCGCGGTGCGCGGTGCCAAAGGCGTCGTTGATGTAAACATCACCCAATTCGGCCAATGAAGCCGCAAAGTCTTCGTCACCGGCTTCTTCACCCGCGTGAAAGCGAAGGTTTTCCAATAACAATACGTTGCCGGGTTGTAATTGTGTAATGGCATCTTGGGCTTCTTTACCCACACAGTCGACGACAAAAGCAACCTCAGCATCCAAGCGTTCACCAATGGCTTTGGCTACCGTTGCCAAGCTCATGTCGGGATTGGGCTTGCCTTTAGGACGGCCTCGGTGCGACATTAAAATGACTTTTGCGCCGCGCGACTGTAAATCGCGAATGGTAGGCAGTGTTGCATCGATGCGTGAATGATCGCTGATTTCGCCCTGGTCGTTGAACGGTACATTTACGTCCACGCGGACAAGTACGCGTTTGTTGTTAACTTCTAAATCTTTCATAATGATATGCTTTAATGCGTTTTTTATTCTTTTTGTGATATTTCGGAACCTACAAAAAACAAAGGTTTCTCAAAAGCTTTAAGCTCGAATTGTCCGTCGTGCATCACGCCGTAGGTAAAGTATTTCAGCCAGTCACCAAGGTTATAATACCTCCCGCCTTCCGGAATGTCGGCGATGATGGGCAGATGACGGTGACCAAATATGAAGTAATCGACCGGTTCACCTTCCTTCTGGTAATCGCGTGCGTACTGATACAACCACTCGTTTTCCAGTCCGTTGAAGTCGCTGTCGGATGTGCCCGTCTTAGCCCGACTGCTGCGCGAGAAGTAATTGGCCATACCGATACCGGTATTGGGGTGTAGGCGGGCAAAACACCACTGCAAAAAGCGGTTGGTAAAAATCTTCTTGATGAATTTATACCCGTGGTCGCCCGGACCTAAGCCATCGCCGTGACCGACGAGCAACTTTTTCCCTTGTATCTCAAACCGCTGTGGCTGATGGTAGACCTCCGCGCCAATTTCCTCTTTGAGATAATCAAACACCCACAAATCGTGGTTGCCGGTAAAAAAGTGGACGGGTATGCCGCGATCGTGCAACTCGGCCAGTCGTCCAAGTGTTCTTACGTGTCCACGGGGAACGGCACGCTTGTATTCAAACCAAAAATCAAACAAATCACCGACCACATACAGCGCCTCCATATCGTCGACACAGGCATCCAGCCAGCGCAGAAATCGGCGCTCGCGCTCGTGCGAAGCGGCCAAATCCGGGGCGCCCAGATGCAGGTCAGAAATGAAGTAAGTAGTCAATATTTCAATTGTTTATTTACGACCTACCATGTCCTCCGGCCGAACCCACTGGTCAAATTCCTCGCCGGTGAGTAGGCCAAGATTGATGGCTTCCTCGCGCAGCGTCGTTCCGTTTTTATGGGCCGTTTTGGCAATCAGTGCCGCATTCTCGTAACCTATCTTGGTGTTGAGCGCGGTAACCAGCATCAAGCTGTTGTCTAAGTGGCGTTTGATGACTTCGTGATTGGGCTCAATACCTACGGCGCAGTTGTCGTTAAACGAGACACAGGCATCACCGATGAGGCGTGCGCTTTGCAAAACGGCTGCGGCCATTACGGGTTTAAACACGTTGAGCTCGTAGTGACCCTGCATACCCCCGGTGGTAACGGTTACATCGTTGCCCATCACTTGCGCACAAACCATGGTCAATGCCTCGGCTTGGGTGGGGTTCACTTTTCCCGGCATAATGGATGATCCGGGTTCGTTGGCGGGAATGATGATTTCACCAATCCCCGAGCGCGGACCGGAGGCCAATAAGCGAATGTCGTTGCCTATTTTATTGAGGGAAACGGCCAACTGCTTAAGCGCGCCATGGGTTTCTACCAATGCGTCGTGCGCGGCCAATGCCTCAAATTTGTTTTCGGCCGTACGGAATGGCAGTCCCGTAAAATCGGCAATATACGTGGCCACTTTTTCGGCGTAGCCCTTAGGGGTGTTGATGCCGGTTCCAACGGCGGTTCCGCCCAGTGCCAATTCCGATAAGTGGTCGAGGGTGTTTTGCAAAGCTTTAATGCCGTGGTCTAACTGTGACACATAACCGGAAAACTCTTGTCCAAGGGTCAATGGCGTAGCGTCCATCAAGTGGGTACGACCAATCTTTACCACGTCTTTAAACGCTTCCGATTTCGCGGCCAATGTATCGCGGAGTTTTTTCACTCCGGGAATGGTCGTTTCCACCACTTTCTTGTATACGGCAATGTGCATGGCCGTGGGGTAGGTATCGTTGCTCGATTGAGATTTATTGACGTCGTCGTTGGGGTGGATGAAGCGCTCACCTTCGCCCAAGGTGTTTCCATCGAGTACGTGTGCGCGATTAGACACCACCTCATTCATGTTCATGTTGGACTGTGTACCGCTACCGGTTTGCCAGATGACGAGTGGAAACTGCTCGTCGTGCTTGCCTTCTAAGACTTCATCACATACCTGTGCAATGAGATCGCGTTTTCTCTCTTCCATCACCCCTAAGGCGCAATTGGTATAGGCGGCGGCTTTTTTGAGGTAGGCAAAACCATAGATTACTTCCAGTGGCATGGTTGCTTCCGGCCCGATTTTAAAGTTTGAACGGCTGCGTTCGGTTTGCGCGCCCCAGTATTTGTCGGCAGGCACGTTCACCTCGCCCATGGTGTCTTTCTCTACGCGGTATTCCATTGTGATATGAATTGTTTTTTTGTGTTGCAAAGGTAATGTGTAGAGGTTAATATTATTGTTGTGATGGGCAAGGCCGTCCATAACTAAATTATTGAATCCGTATATTTGTCTGCGTGAACCCTTATCAATAAAAAATGAAACAACCATTCCTAAGCACACTGATTTTATCGTTGGTCATTTCCCTTGGATACAGTCAAAGTAAGTGCGACATCGTAAATCATTATGAAGATTTTATTTCTATCGAAAAATCTAATTATAACGGTAGGGATTTCATCACCTTAAATGCTGTAAAACACGATAAAGAAAGTTGTTTTTCTGAGCTGGTTAACGCTAATCTCAATTTGATAGATTACCTGTTAGAGAACTTTTCAATGAATGAAAACCAAAGCAACCTATTGGCTTTAAATGATAATAACGAAATCAGTAGAATCTACTTTCAGCGATTAACAAATGACAGTATGTTCAATGCCGTTATGGTTGACTTTGCCAATAAGTCCATCGATGAAGCTACACCTAAGGACTCTGTTTCCATGGATAAATTATTGAATACTGCGGTAAAGTTTTTTTACATTCCAGATATAAATAACGATGGGCATTACATGGTAAAAATTTGTATAGGCATCAACGGTCTTCGCCATACTGAAAGTGAGAGGGAGCCGTTTTTAGAAGCGTTTTCATTTACTTCTATTTGGAAACATTACATGGGAGGAGGTGAGTTTAGCATTTACGATGAATTCGTCAACAACGTAAAACAGCTTTATAAACTGAATCTTGGCGTCGAAAAAGAGGAACAATTACTACGCGCTCAAGGCGCTTTATTCATGCTTATGAGAAACAATGACCTTCTGAAAGACATGTTGAAAAGCGAATACGAAAAACAAAAAGCGTTTTTGCCTTTTGTGTTGGTTAGCGAATAATTATTTTTGAGCCACCAAAAAAACCCACTTTCATGGCCTCCAACGACTCCCGCTATGCCGCCATTCGCTTATACAAAAAACTGAAGCTCGGTTGGCTCTTTAATACATCCACCTTTATTGGAAACTTGGTGATTGCTGCGGGGCTGACCTATTTCTTTCGCCAGCTCGGTTATGGCAATGCGGTTGATTTTGTCTTTCTCATTGCCGTATTGTCGATAGGCTTATGGGTAACGGAAGCTGTGCCACCCTTTGCTGTAGGTATTTTTATCGTGTGTATGATGTTGTTTGGTTTTGGCACCGATTTCATCATCGACGAATCGGCGCCGGTGGAGTTGTACGTTGGCACATGGACCAGTAACGTGATTTGGTTGCTTTTGGGCGGGTTTTTTCTTGCGGAAGGGATGAAGCAAGCACAGCTCGATCGGAGTTTATTTTCTTTTACCGTACGTCGGTTTGGTAGAAGTCCGCAGCGCTTACTTCTCGGTTTGATGATGGTTACCGCGCTGGGGAGCATGATTATGTCCAATACCGCCACCTCAGCCATGATGATATCTTCCATTACCCCATTGATATACGTCATGGGCGCCAAAACCAGTTACGCACGAGCACTGCTTACGGGCATACCGGCAGCGGCAACCGTAGGTGGGATTGGCACAATCATCGGGAGCACGCCCAACGCCATTGCCGTGGGGGCACTAGCAGAGCAAGGCATCAACATCACCTTTGTGGAGTGGATGATGGTGGGCTTTCCTACGGGCTTGATTCTGGTCTATATGTTTTACCGCTACTTGGTGAAAAAAATGAACATTCGCGAAGCTACGGTTGATGCTTCGCTTATTCCCAAAAGCGATACACCCGCAGAGCCGTTTAAGCGCCGGGCCGTGATTTTTACCCTGTTTGTAACCATTGGCTTGTGGGTTACCGAGCCCCTTCATGGCATACCGGTAGCCGCCACCTCAGCGGTTCCCATTTTACTGCTCACCATGACCCAAGTGATTGGCACCGATGAAGTGCGCGCATTGCCGTGGGACACCCTCATGCTGGTTGCCGGTGGATTGGCTTTGGGCATTGCTTTGGTGGATGTAGGACTGGCCGACATCATCATGGAAAAAATCAACAGTTTACCTGTTGCCGTATTTACGGTGGTTTTCCTCTTCGCATTTATTGGTGTATTGCTATCCAATGTGATGAGTAACACCGCGGCGTCGTCTATTTTGATCCCTTTGGCGGTTACCCTGCCCGGTGCTTTTGGAATTGCAACACCGGTTATTGTTGCCATCAGCTGCTCGTGTGCGCTATTTCTACCTGTATCTACGCCATCCAACGCCGTGGCCTATGCAACGGGCTTAATCGAGCAAAAAGAGTTTCGTCGAGGAGGCGTTTATTTTGTCATTGCCGGGCCTTTAGCGGCTTGTGCGGCCGTGGCGTTGTGGGTTTGGTTGTATATGGGGTAGAATGTCTTTTCACAACCCCTTCCACCACTACTGAATTTGCAACTTTGTCGTTGAAATCCCCCCACTGGTACTTTCTATCCTCATCACATACATCCCGGATGCAAAGCCACTGATACTTAAAGTCACTTCCTCATCTTTGTCATTGTTTTGCTGATGCAACAAGACATTTCCGCGAAGATCATACAATTTTACCGACTGAATGGGGTGTGATTTTGAACGAATAAAAACGTCATCTACTGCCGGATTGGGGAATATATCATAAGAGGCTTTTTCAAATGATTCTACGCCAATGGTTGAACCAACCCAACACGTATCGCCCCAACCAGCGCCTTGGTATAATTGAGTCCCTGATTTCCAAACACATAGTGAGTATGCAAGAATACCTTCAAGTGCTACCATATTTATTCCCCTCTCCGACCCTAAACCTTCTATCCAAACAATAGGCATATAATTGATGCATGCCCAATGAACACCCTGTGTAATATGTTGCAAGTGTATTTCTTTTCTCGGGGTTCCTTCTAAATCTATAAAGGTATCAACTTGATTAACAATATAACTTTGAAGTGAATCACACAATGTAGACGTTTCTCTATTATTAGCAAAAACAGTCACCGTATCACCGGCCATTACTGAATAATCATACCACAGGTATTCTAAAGAGTCAACAAAAATCCAGACCTTGCCATTAATGGTATCTTCACGAGCCAGTATGGGGTTGCCAATCGGATCGCTACTAGGCCAATTTCCCGGTAAAAGCACTCCGTCTAGCTTGTAGTAGGTAGTACCATTGATGAGCGAATCTGCTCCGGACATAGAGATGGAGTCTGAAAATCCGCCGGCAGTATGGTAACCAAAATGCTGTGTCCAAACTTTTCCCGGTTCCAACATGGGTTTGTATTGGCCTTTTAGCACAAACTGAGAAAATAGGATGCTGAGGAGAATTATGGTTTTATTCATAGCCACTTTTTGTTTATTGCTTATTGACTTACCTGCTTTTGAGGAATCAAGGCTCTGTCCCTATTTGGCGCAAACATTAGGGCAATATTTTTTAAACGATGTCTCAAAGATGGTTTATCTGAAGGAGAATATGCTGCATGTCCGATGGTGCTTACTTCCTATTCGCCACCGTCATCTTTTGCTGCTCCACTCTTCCATTGAGCGGATATTCTAAACGAACAACGTAATTACCCGGCGCGAGTCCTGCCTGACTGACCAAATGCTCTCCATGACCACGCTCCTCAATCACACAAACGCCTAGCATGTTATAGACGCGCAATACATGGGGTTCACCGGTACCAACGGCGGTAAAAGTACCGTTGTTGGGGTTGGGGTAAATGCGCAGACTGATGGGTGATTGGTCTTCCATGTGGGTTGAAAATACCGGACAGTCGTCGGAATGAATAACAAAGGTGTAATGCGGGGCGACGTCAAAACCACATTCGTTGATCAGAGTATTGTTATCGGTGCCGGTGCGAATGCTTGCAAGGAAATCGCCATTGCCGGGCAGAGGATTGTGGAGCATCAATGTTATGTGATCGGTAGTTTGTGGAGGGGTGCAATTAGGAATGGCCGCTGATATGGGTACCAGAACAGAGTCGGGTGATAAAATTCGGAAATCGCTGCCATCCGGTGCAATGGTGTTACAGCGGATGTTGTTTTCAAAATACAAATCAATGGAGTTTGATAGGCAGTTGTATGAAACCCTGTGCAAAGAAACCTCGGCTGAAGAACCGGATCCGGCAACGGTATCTGCATTTGGTATCAGCAAGACATCTTCCATGCGGTTAAGAATACTTGCCGGGTAGTTTTGCTTGGGGTGGTGGTTGTTTGACAAATCAGGCCCATCAATTACATTAGGACGGCATGAGCCTCCAATGGACGCCCAGCCTTCTACGTAGCTGCTGCCCACTTTTACATAGGCATTTAACTGGTTAACCCAGCGGTATTCTATCACTTCAAATGCGTAGATGAAGTTTCCGGAGGCACTTGTCGATTTAAAAAGAATTTCTCCGGTCTGTTGATCAATGGTAGTGCCCGGTAATTCAGCAGGAAAGGGTTGATCAAACGTGTAAGGGGGATCATAGCTCACGTTAAAAGCTGTGTCGCAACTGTTGCCATTAGAAACGTAATCAAAGGCATATTGTAAGGAATCTCCATCGGGTTCAATGGCGTAGTGGTTGATGCTGACATTTTGACTTTGGCACAAGTTGATGACGGCTTCATTAAAAACAAATTGCGGAGAGGTGTTTTCACCGCGTGTGTTGTTTAAGAGTGCTTCCAATCTGTTGGTAATTCCGGTTCCTCCAAACACATTTGCAAAGTTTGCATATCCGACACGACAGCATACCATGGCGTATTTGAATGAAAAATCGGAGCATGTACCTGGAAGTTCAACAAACCCCTCCAACTTATGCTCAAAGAAGTCCGTGGTGTTGGGGTTAAGGGTAACACAATTTGCATTTTCTCCCACCGCTGTTCCGTTTGGCGGATATCCGGGAGCGAGGCCAATAGTTACTGTCTGATTAGGAAAGCAAGAAGAGGTGATGCACACCGTAGGGCCAAGAACATTGTTGAAAGTTGTATACCGAGTAGTTCGGTACAAGGTAATATTGATTTTGTAATGATGGGGTATTCCCGATGTATCTCCAATGTATTCGTAAGACATGGTGCCGCCAACCAAGTGAGAGGCATTTAAAGGGGAGTCAAAATGGCTCAAAAATATCAATAAAACAACGGCGTATTTAATCAGCGCTTTCATGCTAAGTTTTTTAATTCAATATTAATCAATCTATTTAAACGCGTTGATCGCCTTCAAAATTCTTGCAAAAACAACAGACACCACAGCATACAAAAGTAATAAAATGCATTAAACACTCTATGATTTGTGTTTTTCCGCAACATTAAATTATTAAACGCCTCCTAAAACTATTTAACGATTAACTGTTTGCATTTATGCGTGTTAATGGTTTTTATTTGCTTTCTTTCATACCCGTAATGGCAATTATTATAAACCCAAGCCCCGTCAACACCGGAGGTAGTATTCCGCCCTGATGCCCTAGATATAACATCCAAAATGCAATGATTAGTAAAAGGGTGTATGCCAATTTCTTTAATGTCATGGTGGTTTGTGTTGGTTAATAGGCAAATGTAACAAATATGGATGACAATCGAATAATGAGATATTTGCAAAGCTAATGTGTCAATTTAATCTAATAATTGCAATGTCAACATTACAATTTTTACAACAGGCTGCCTGACAGCACTTAATATGGCTTAAAATTGAAAATGATAAGTGAGCAACAGGTACCCGATACAAAGCAGTGCACACGGAGACTTCCTCGTTGATGGTAAGTACACGTTTGAGGTTGGCGGGAAGTCCAAAACCCGCAAGCAACTAAAGCACACACCTGAAGGCTACATTGCAGCCGACAACCTAGAATACGGCAACGACCGCACCATAACGCTGTGGTTGTTTGGGTTTTTGTATTAATACGTTTTATTGGCACATAGGCAGGGGCAGCCTTGTGCTGCCCCCTACCGCAAGCCTTGCTCTTGAACTTTACAGAACAGCCACTTTGACAATATGGACATGCACTAATTAAACTGCTTGGTAAAATTGGGGTGCATGATAAAGGAATATTTTTCTTATATTTGGAAACAGAATGATACACAAACAGTATCTTAAAAAAACACCCCATGAAACAATCATTATTCTTGTTATTGATAAGCTTAAGTGCTTCATATGTGTTTGCTCAAATCACCCCAAACCCCAGAGGCTTTACTTCAATGAACCTTGGAAACACACAAGCAGTTGATGTGGTTGAGGTAGATGATGGATATGTGACTTCTGTAACGTCTGGTGCAAATTCTATAAGTTCTGCCACTTATCTTGTGAAATTTGACTTCGACCTGAATTTTGTAGACTCGGTTATGTTACCTCATAACTTTACTCATATTACCCAATCTCCAACCTTAAGAATAATTGGAGACAGCATTTATGCACAATATTTTTATAATACACCAAATTTGCCAATATTCTATGAAGAACTTATCAACTTTGATTTCGACTTAAATCGCGGGAATATATATAAACTCCCAACAGATTCGTTTGGACTCACCTTCCTGCTTACACCAAAAACAGATTCAACCTTTATTGCAGCGGGCACTAAAGCAGTAACATTTGACCAAATAGCGGTTTTTGAATTTGACTTAACAGGCAACATTATAAACCAGACAGTATTTGATGATACCAATTACGCACCTTTTGCATTTTCGCTTTCAATCATGCCGTTAGAAAACAATCGCGTATTTGTAACTACCATTACATCTTCATATATACTAAATCTTTCTACAAATAATATTGATGAAATCATAAGTGATACGCTCATTTCTGAACTAAATTCATTTTTTCGTATAGAAATAATACATGGTTTAAATACTAAAAACTTCGGAATTTACAGCCTTACCCCACATTCTCCAATGCACCTTGTTGAAGTTAACAATGACGGTTCGATGATAGAGATTTTCCCGCTTGATTCAACAATGATAATTCCTCTACAAGGTGATTCGACTTATAGTCATGGTCTTATAAGAGGATTGGATGAAGACTTAGATGGTAATATATACGCAATTTCAAGGTATGAGAGAAGAAAAAGTTTTGACTGGCGCCCCCAAAATGACTCACTCTTTGGGTCCATTTTCGTTCATAAGTTTAATGCTGATACCAGAGAAATACTTTGGAAAAGAGAAATCAATATTTACGAGATTAAAGGCGGTAGCCTTCCTCCTTTTGCTACAAGCATTCATGCAACGTCAGACGGAGGATGTGTTGGCGTTTTTAATTCTAACAGCCTAGACTCTCTAAGAAACCCCAGCGGAACCGTAGGCTTTATTTTTAAACTCGGCCCCAACGGCGAACTCCTATCCCAAACCTCCTTCAAAGCGCCAAAGCCCCAAATAAGCATTTACCCCAATCCGGCAAACGAATACCTACACATCAACAGCCATCAAACAGCCGTAGATATTACCATCAGCGATGTAAGTGGACGGGTGGTTTATCA
>PXCF01000048.1 GCA_003566715.1 Cryomorphaceae bacterium
AGGGTTTTGATGTCCGACAAGACAATGGTAGAAACCCGATCGCCACGTTCGTCGTAATTCTCAGAGCGCAGGTGGTAGTCGTGTTCCTTGCTGATCCATAAGATTACCTTGCTGAACACCATCGAGCTTTCCGGTTTAGGGATGGATTCAATCACCCAGCAATCGAGCCCGTCGATGGTTTCCGAGCGCAGAATGCGATGGTTGAAGTCGTTGATCGTGGAGCTTTCACGCACCAAATCGTCGTTGCTGAAATCCGATCCCATCCAACTTTGTCCCATCATACTGGGCGGCAGTTTGATCATGCGGTCCACCGTAGGTAGATAGTTCCAGATTTCATTATAGCGTTTGAGAAATGCAGTCCCTCGATCGCGTGCCGGTGCGGTGATGAGGATCAGGGAGTAATCTTCCCCCTTGGCCCAGGAGCGCATGCTTATTTCGCGGGTGAATCGCGGCCGCACGATGGTCATGGTCAGTTCCATCTGTGCCGTTTCACCGCGCATGCGCTCTTCCATGTTTTTAATGATCTCCTCCGGTTTGGGCTGCTGCGCAAAGGCCATCTGGCAGATGGTGGCGAGGATGATGGTGGTTAATTGGTTCATGTTTTTTGGTTTGGTTCGATTATGTCGCGTCGTAGAGACGTAGCATGCTACGTCTCCACCACGTTTGTACACATTATTGATTTTTCGTCCGTCGATATTCGTCCAGTAATTGCGGCATTTTTGTTTTCATCCAGCGATAAAAGTCACGGCTTTCCCGCATAAACACCGCCGCATCGGATTGCTGGTCGTCGACAAAAGCCAGTCCCTCGTCCATCACATCCGCGTAGAGGTCAAACAAGGCCGAGCGCTTCTCCATCATATTAGCCATATCCACTTTATTGGGTTTGTAATAAGATTTACGATCCCCTTTGGGTTTCACCATGTCAACAAAGTGAATGCCCGTCAGTGCCTTGAGGTTGTTAGACACCGAGGCCTTGCTCACCCCGAGTTCGTCCACCAATTCTTGAAAAGACACCATCGGTTTTCCGCAAATGAGCAAGTACCCGAGAATTTTCCCGCCGATGTTGGTCAGTCCAACTTCCTCCCACATTTTCCCGACCCGTTCGAGATAGGCCTGTTGTTTATTGTCCAGCATACCGTTGTTTGTATGCTGCAAAGTTAGTTCAGTTCAGAGTAAACTAAACATGATTTTTATCAGGAAATGGGAAAAGAGCAGGGGAGTTGGGAGGTTTGGGGAAGTTTATGTACGTTTTGAAACCCGAAGGGGTGGCATTATAAAACGCGTTGATAATCCTATAATCCTGCCACTCCTCCGGGGTTGTGGTTGTGAATCTCTTAAAACACCAGCACCACAATCCCTTCTGTTTCCGATTTCCTATTGAGAAAATACAGGTGTTGATCGTTGAATGCGGCGCTTTGTGTTGCGACAGGTTTGGTAGGGAAGAAGACATCGACGCCCATCAGAAAGGGCATCATGGCAAATGTGGGGATGGCGGTGAAATCGCTTTCGAGGTTGTTGTTGGCGTCGTATAGAAACCAGGCGATGTTGCTGCTGGAGGGCTTGGCCCAGTCTTCGGTGCTGAGTTCCGTTTCGTTGATGCTCAGACGGTCTCTGCCGTGAATGATGGCCTGCTGAGAGGCGAAGATGGCCACGGCGGACTGTGCATCATCACTAGGGATGCCGCTCAACAACATGCCCGCCATGGAGCCCGCACCGGGTAGGGTACGCAGGTAAATGAAGGGGTTGTCGGTATAGAACGGCGTGCGGTAATAATGGATGCTGCGGCTGTCTTCCTCTTTGGGGCTGACCACAAATTCGTAGGCGATGCCTTTGTTTGCCGTAAACGGTCCCCAGTGCCCGTGGTCGTCAACCGTGAATTCGCCAGCAGGCGTTTCCTGTTGGCGTTCCCCGCTGTTGGTCTTCAGCGCATACACGACCACTTTAGCACCCGCTTGAATCTGGTTTTCTCCCAGACTTAACACCTTGCCGGAGAGTTGGATGTGTTCGTTTTCGGCATGCGGCACGGTAAGTTGCTGCGGTTTTTCTCCGGTAAAAAATGCAAACATCGCGGCAAAGGTTTCCTCGGAAGTGGCCACTTCGTAGTGATCTTGCTTGGTCAATCGGAGATTCTCTGCCCCCGAAATGTCATTGCCCTTGACGATATAATCGCCATCGCTGTAGATGTTGAGGGGGCGGACTCTGTGTGAGGCAACACCCGGCAGCTCTTCCATGGGGCGTCCGGCGAGGTGTGCGTAGGCCTCGACCAGTTGCGCCCGGTTGCTGTCGGCCATAAAACTGTACGACAAGCCACTGCCGGCGGAATGTCCGGCCAAATAAATCTTATCCGCCCCGGTTTTCTCCAACACCGCATCAACCATTTCGCTCAGGGCCGTCATATTACCCTGACGCCCCACCGTATTCCAGTCGAAGGTAAAGATTCGGTCCATATCGAAGCCATTGGCGACAAAGCGCAGCGCTTGCTGTTCGTAGGTGTCCCCCGAAGCCAGAAATCCGTGGATTAAGACCAGAGGGTAATGTATTTCCGATTTTTCATCCGCACGTGTTGTTGAAGCCAGCGCCAAGGAGGCACAGCAGAGCAGTAGGAGGAGGTAGGAGGGGTGTTTCATGGGGGGGATGTTTTAATATGTCCTTGTTTCCAAAATATTACATTGATCAAAATTTATTTATCATTCTTCTCTTTCGCGCCATTATCTCGCTAATGTGGCGCGAATAACGGTCAAGTATAAGCGTAGTGCGGGATTAGAAGCACTTCACTTTCGGTTTGACCTTATGTTTGTTAATATTCAATTCGTTTAATTTTAGCACTTTAGCCCGTATCACGCTTATACAATGTTGTAGCACGTTTTTTTTCATTCTATTTTTTCTTTATCAACCAATTTTGTCAAGTCGGTGTGATAGTATTGTTTCTCGCCAATTTTGTCTGTTGGTACAATTTCAAATGATAGCGACTTAATTTCTCCGTTTTTTTCAGAACTGGCTGAAGTCCCAAGTCCAAAAAATGTCGATGGGTTAAATCCTATACATTGTTCGGTTAAATCTTTTCCGTTTTCGTCCACGACAATTGGTTTAGAATACAATTTGTTGAAAGTCCATTCATTTAAATACCCAATTCCGTTTGAGTCAATTGTCAAAATGTTCTCGGATACGTTTGATTTTACGAGGTTGATTTCTCCTGAGTAATTTTCTGGAACGACAATCTTCAAAGTCGGGGAATAGAGTTGATAATGGAAAACGGCAAATGCTATCGCTATAATTGTGAAATAAACCGTCCAAAATGGAAGTCGTTTTGAAATCAATTTTGTCAGCCAAGTCAAGATAAGTCCGCCAACCAAAATCAAGGCGATTACCATTCCACCAAGAAATAATCCTGATAAAAACATTCCACCTGGAATTTCAGTAAGCTTGTAAATTAAAGTCGCTAAAAGTCCAAGTGAAATAAGTCCTGTTGCTATTTTCAGATTTCGGTTCATTTAAATGTGCTACAACTTCAATATAAACGAAACTTTGAAGCCTTTTTGCTTTTTTCAGACTCCAAATATACCCAAAAAAGCATTATACACCAACGGATACAGTTTCTATAAAAA
>PXCF01000018.1 GCA_003566715.1 Cryomorphaceae bacterium
CAAGCCGGACTCAAGTTAGAAGCCGAGGAAGAAGAAAACACAAACGTCAGCGACAAACTCGCGGGAAAGACCTTCGTCATATCCGGCGTATTCACCAACGTCAGTCGCGACGAATTAAAAGTCCATATCGTACAGAACGGCGGGAAAGTCAGCGGTAGTTTAAGCAGTAAGACCGATTATCTCGTTGCCGGGGACAACATGGGCCCTGCAAAACGTGAAAAAGCCAACAAGTTAAATATTGAGATTATTGATGAGGAGAGCTTTTTTGAGATGATTTCGTAGTTAGTTATGAGTTTTGAGTTATGAGTTATGAGTGTTTGGACGGGGGGTAATAAAAGCCACTAATTCCGCTGGGATGGCGGTGTAGAGACGCAAAATATTGCGTCTTTTATAACGGTTATTAGTGATGAAATATGAGTGTTTTCGCAGGCTTCCGTATTCAACCCTTACAAAGTATCTTTGTGCAATTAAAGTTCATTTTCAACTATAAACATACAAGATATGCCAAAAGGAATTTTCAGCATCCCCCCCATTGACAACGACCCGATTAAGAGCTACGCACCCGGAACGCCAGAGCGCGAATCGCTGCAAGCCACTTACGATAAAATGTGGAACGAGCAGTTGGACATCCCCATGTTCATCAATGGTAAGGAGGTGCGTACCGGCAACACCCAACGCGTTATGCCCCCGCACGACCACCAGCACAATGTTGGCCATTACCACTTAGGAACGGCTGAGCACGTCAAAGAGGCCATCGAAACGGCACTCGAAGCACGTAAAGAATGGGCGTCGATGAGCGCGCAAAACCGTGCCGCTATTTTCCTTAAGGCCGCCGAACTCATTGCCGGTCCATATCGCGACCGCATCAACGCGGCGACCATGATCAACCAGTCAAAAACCGCTTTCCAAACGGAAATTGACGCCGCCTGTGAGTTGGTCGACTTCCTTCGCTTCAACGTGAAGTACATGTTTGAAATCTACGCCGATCAACCCGATTCGTCGGAAGGCATTTGGAACCGCTTGGAGTATCGTCCACTGGAAGGATTCATCTTTGCCATTTCTCCGTTTAATTTCACTGCCATTGCCGGCAACCTCCCCGCCTCTGCGGCGCTTATGGGGAACGTCGTGGTGTGGAAGCCTTCGTTCTCTCAGATTTACAGCGCCCATGTCATCATGGACGTGTTCCGCGAAGCCGGTGTTCCCGACGGCGTTATTAACATGGTGTTCACCGATCCTCAAGAAACGGCAGACATCGTATTTAAGCACCCCTATTTTGCCGGTGTACACTTTACCGGAAGTACAGACGTGTTTAAGAACATCTGGAAAACCATTGGCAACAACATCAACACCTACAAGAGTTATCCCCGCATCGTTGGCGAAACCGGCGGTAAGGATTTTGTGTGGATGTACAAAGAGTCCAATCCATTGGCTGTGGCCACTGCCCTTACCCGCGGTGCGTTTGAGTTTCAAGGACAAAAGTGTTCGGCAGCATCCAGAGCGTATATCCCCGGTTCTCGCTGGGAAGAAGTCAAAGGCCACCTGGTAGAGCAATTGAAAACCGTGAAAATGGGTTCGCCGCGTGACTTCAGCAACTTCATGACCGCTGTAATTCACGAAGGCTCTTTCGACAAACTGGCCGCGTATATCGATCGCGCCAAGAAAAGCGACGCGTGTGAGATTGTGTTTGGTGGCAACTACGACAAATCCAAGGGGTATTTTATAGAACCAACCGTTATCCTCACCAGCAATCCGCACTACGAAACCATGGAAGAGGAACTCTTCGGTCCGGTATTGACCATCTACGTCTACCAAGATGAAGACTGGAAAGCCTCGTTGGAGCTGTTGGACAAAACCAGCATTTACGCCCTCACCGGCGCGATTTTCTCCAACGACCGCTACGTGGTGGAGTATGCCTCTAAGGCATTGGAAAATGCTGCGGGTAACTTCTACGTGAACGACAAACCCACGGGAGCCGTTGTCAACCAGCAACCATTTGGTGGCGCCCGAGCGTCTGGAACCAACGACAAGGCCGGTTCAAAACTGAACCTCCTCCGCTGGTGCAGCCCACGTATGGTGAAAGAAACCTTTGTTTCACCAACGGATTATACGTATCCGTTTATGAAGTAAGCTGAGTTTTAATCAAAGCGTAAAAAGCCCCGGGTAATGCCTGGGGCTTTTTTTTTAGACTTCAGACATATCATTAACTTCTAAGCGTAAATATTTTAATCGATGTTTGTACTTTTTTTAGTGGATAAAAAAGTAAAAAAAAATCGGCGCTATGGAAAATAACCCCACCTAGTCGGAAGCCGTAGGTCTGAAGTCTGGTTACACGTTACGTTATAAATAATCTGTCGTTTTTTATACATGACAATGCATAGTATAAAACACGTCATAGTCTGCATTAACCTCAACTCCAACTGACTTCCGACTCCAGTCCTCAAACTTGCCTATGCACTCACGTCAACTCCCCATGCGCGCGTAGCGCAACTGAGCGGTCGAAGACCATCTGAGCGTGCGCAGCACATCTAAGCTTGTTTAGAAAATTTTTTCACGAAAGTATTGCCCACTTCTCCACCCAACGTATATTTGCAGCCGCTTAGCCCAGATGGCGGAATTGGTAGACGCGCTGGTCTCAAACACCTGTGGGGCAACCCGTGCCGGTTCGACTCCGGCTCTGGGCACAACGCTAAGCAAAGCCTTGTAAATCTGAGATTTGCAAGGCTTTTTTCTTTAGGGGACGAATAGGGGACGGTTTCGGGGATAATGTTTGGGTTGTATGTTTGTGAAATAAAAAATCAAAACCATGAAAAATTTATTCTTTTTTGCATTGTTTTTTTTATTTAGTATCAATACCGTTTATGGACAAATAACAAATAAATCAAACGTTCCATTTGACCTTAAAAATGAAAAACCTATTTCGTTTGCGCTTAGAATGGAGTTAAATGACTTAAGTGATGAAAATTTATTTAGTACTCACTTATCAAATGCTGCCATGCATAAAAGAAATTCTTTAAACTATTCACTTGGTGCATTTGGCTCTTCTGTTATTGGTTCAGTTTTACTTTTTACTATTAATGCTGAAAATGTAAATAGTTTTATCATAGCAGCACCATTTTACATTCTAAGTGCAATTTTTGCAGGTAGTTCAATTTACCATAGTTACAAAAATGCAGAAGAGTTAGAAAAAGCAGCTGACTTATATCATAAAAGACATGAAATAAATTAAGCCATTAAAAAATGGTGTTTTGTTTTATGGTGATTCTACTGCCTTTACATTATCGTCAAAATTTTAAAAAATTCAATTTTTTCACCTTAGAGAATTTCATCAAACCCATCCGTGTCGCATGACATTCCACAAGCTTTTTTTAATCACCATTCTATTCCTCACCTTCCAATCCCACGCCCAATCCAATTCCGGCGACTATAAAGTGTACGAGCGAGCGGTGTCCGATTACGACAAGGTGATTCGTCAAAACCCGAACAATGCCGAGGCCTACTATCTCAGAGGGCGAGCAAAGGCCAAGCTCAAGGATTATAAAGGCGCCATTGAAGACCTCAGCAAGGCGATTGAACTGGAACCGG
>PXCF01000124.1 GCA_003566715.1 Cryomorphaceae bacterium
ATGGTGGACTTTGTTATTCTCAACACATTGAACGTGTATGCATTTGATATGCTTCCCAGTACCACTAGTACGTCTGCTTCATTTGAGATTTACTACAAGGTGGGGTCTTACCAAGGCTCCGAAGACACACAAGCCGACTGGACGCTATTGGATACCTATAGCAATCAAAATGTGACAGCCGATGTATTGCATCGTCTTGAGCTTACTACACCACTGACGTTGAGTGCCGGGCAGACGTATTCATTCTACTTGACACGAACCGATGGGAGCGTTCGTTACACAACGACATCTAATGAGTATGGTGTGTATGCATCCAACAACGATTTAGAGATTTTAGAAGGTATTGGGAAGTCCCACCCATTTGGATCTACATTCCGTCCTCGTATGTGGAATGGTCAGGTGATTTACGGATCGGAAGCCTGTTCAGATATTCGCTCTGAAATCAAGGTTGAAATTGACTCCGTACCACGTGCTTCCTTCGACGCGACTACGCAAAGTCATACCGTTTTCTTTGAAAACACCACACCTAATGCCGACTCTGTTGTGTGGGATTTCGCCGGACTTGGTAGCGGCAGCGGAGATACCATTTCTTACCAATTCCCGCAAACAGACAGCTTTACGGTATGTATGATTGCCTATAACAACTGTGGCACGGATACCGTTTGTGAGACGGTTTGGGCAGAAAACATCTCCGTTGAAGCGTTTGATGTCTTTCAAAACCTTGACGTTTATCCCAACCCGAATGAGGGAAGATTTACACTTCGCTTTGAACAAGAAGTCAGCGACAAGGTAAGTATTGAGTTTATGGAATTAAGCGGTAAAGCTTTGTATTTCGAAAGTATAGACAATACGACGACTTACGAAAAGACGTTTGATCAAAGCAACTGGTCTTCAGGTGTTTATATACTTCGACTGAGTAATGGAAAAGGCTCAATAACCAAACGCATTATAATCAATCGCTAACATACTGTTCTGTTTCTCACTTTCATCAAGAACAGCCAAAACCCCCATGCATTGCATGGGGGTTTTTTGATCTATGACTATTTGAACATCACGTAAGGAAAGAAGACGGTAGGCCATTGAAAGAATACGTGTTGAGGAGTGGTGAGGCCAGGAGGCTGGATTGCACGAATGGAGTAATATGTGCCAAGTGGCAGCAAGTCGAGAGTCGGGAGTCTGGGGCGTGAACGTATTTAAAGGCTCTTTCTCATTTTATATTGGCATTACCGTTTTTTATGATGAAAACGCTAATATTTCAGGTAAAATTCAGTATCCTCAATACGTTTATCCAGACCTCAGACAACAGACTATTCATTTAGCATTAATCTCCAATAGCAGCAAACCCCGTAGGGGTGTAGATGATTATAGCACAATGGCGCAACCTCCACCAGCATATCAACCCCGTAGGGGTGTGGATGATTAAAAAATCTGATGCGTAACCCAGAAATTAAAGAACGCAAGCTGCTCCCCAGTCGCCGAAGGCGACTAACCTATGTGTTCTTATTTTAACACGTAGCAACATTCCGTCTCAATTCTATGTGATTCTATGTGCCTATGTGGTGAAAAAATTGTGGTGAAATAAAGACGCACGGCTGTGCGTCTCTGCATAGGGAATATTCATACCGTTAGACGCAAAATATTGCGTCTCTACGATGGCCATGTTTAAAAAACGAATGCGCTTATATTAACAACAAATCATCAATCTATCCCCCAATCACAGATTAAACAAGTAATCCAAATCAAGTTCATTCACCTGACCCAGCTTTGCCAACGCATTAAAGTCAACATCGTTTCTGTTGCCGATGACCATCACGCTGTAATTGCCACCGCGGATGTTTTCGTCAAAGAATGTTTTGAGGTCGGCCAGGGTCATGTTTTCAATGGTGTTATACATGGCCTCGCGGTAGTCCTCGGTAATGCCTTGTTTTTTCAAGCGTTCGTAGGTCCAGAAAATATTGGATTTGGTGATGCGCTCGGCGGCAATCTTCTTTAAGGTGGCATGCTTGGCCTGCTCAAATTGCTCATTGGCCTCCGGCATGTTAGTCATGAGTTCCAAAATGGCGCCAACGGCTTGCTCCAATTTATTGGCTTGGGTGCCCACATAGGCCATGGTGTAGTCGGGCTTGTCCAACTCCGACGCCATGCGGTAACTCGAAAAAGCAGAATACGCCAAAGACTTAGACTCTCTGATTTCTTGGAAAACAATGGACGACAAGCCACTGCCAAAATAGGTATTGAACAGTCGAGCCGCAGCCATTTTCTCGCGGTTGAAGTCTTCCCCCTTAGACAACATGAGTATCTCGGTTTGCACCATGTCATAGTCCACGAAGTAAACCTTTCCGCCGGTCTCTAGGTGGACATATTCGCTTTTTTCGGGGTAGTCTTGCAAGATATCGGGTACCACGTGATGGGCGTCAATGGCGGCCAAGGCACCTTCCAAATCATTGCCATAATAGAATATGCGGTGTTTGTAGTTGCGGAGATCTTTCACCTTATTTACCAACATCTCCGGTGAAAAACCGCGCAGTTCGTCCTCAGAGTATATATCGCGCAATCTGGAGTTCTCACCAAACTGTCCGTAACTCATCAGGCCGCCCCACATGATACTGCCTTTCTGTGTTTTTTGGTCTTCGCGTTCCTTCAAGATGCTCTCCACGTACTTGTCGTAAGCTTCTTGATCGGCGGCGGCATTTTCCCAGAAGTAGGTCAACAACGCCAAGCCTTTATCGAGATTTTCTTTTAGTCCGGAAATGCGCAAATAGGTTTTATCGTCGGATGAATACAAATTGTAACTGATGCCTATTTTGTAAAACTCCTGCTTTAAAGCATCGGGCGATAAGGAGTCGGTGCCGAGGTAATCGAGGTAATTTGCCGCCAGGGACACCATTTTGTCGTGATCGCGCCCCATGTCGAAGATGATGCTGAGATTGAAAATATCGTTGTTGGGATTGTTGATGTGCGCCAGCGGAAGCTTGCGCTCAGTTTTCATCTCGTTGATGGCCTCTTGATAGTCGATATACTGGGGCATCAAATCGGGAGACGACTTGGCGTTGAAGGCTTGTAAAAATTCAGACTCCTTATCGCGATTGAGTTCAACGGGCGTGATGCCGGGGTTCTCCACCCTAACAACCGTAGTGTCAACGCCTTTGATTTTATGAACTTCTACGTAATTATCACCGTAAAATTCATTGGCAAACGCCACCACATCTTCCTTGGTGATGTCTTTCATTTTCTCGAGAATCTGCAATCTATCTTTCCACTCTTGGAAGCCAATAAATGCGCCTAAGTAGGCATAGGCCGTGGGCGACGCGTTTTCGTAGCGTCTGATTTGCGAAAGGCGCAGGTCGTTGATCACCGCTTCAATGAGCCAATCGTCAAATTCGCCGTTTTTGATTTTGTCCACTTGTTCGAGCAGCAAATCGCGCACCTCGTCTAAGGTCTGATCGGCCTTTGGCATGCCGTAAAGCAAGTGAAATCCGTAGTCGTTGTCGAAGTTGGTATACGACGAGGCCGTTTGCACCATGCG
>PXCF01000038.1 GCA_003566715.1 Cryomorphaceae bacterium
CGGTGATGCCCATACCGCCAAGCATTTGACGTGCCTCGCGGGCTATGTTCAAGGCCATGTCGACGTTGTTGCGCTTGGCCATTGAGATTTGTGCCGAGGTGGCGCGACCTTCGTTTTTCAACACACCCAATCGCCAGGTTAACATTTGTTCCTTGGTAATTTCGGTGATCATCTCGGCGAGTTTCTTTTGTTGCAACTGGAATCCACCGATTGGTTTTCCAAATTGAACGCGCTCTTTAGAATAGCGTAATGCCGTGTCGTAGCAGTCCATCGCTACACCAATCACGCCCCAAGCAATGCCGTAACGCGCAGAATCTAAGCACGACAAGGGCGCGCCCAAACCGCTTTTTCCGGGGAGAAGATTTTCTTTGGGTACTTTTACGTTGTCGAAGACCAACTCGCCGGTGGCGCTGGCGCGCAGACTCCACTTGTTGTGGGTTTCCGGCGTACTGAATCCTTCCATACCGCGCTCTACCAAGATACCGTGAATGCGACCTTCTTCGTTTTTGGCCCAAACCACCGCAACGTCACAGAAAGGTGCGTTGGAAATCCACATTTTGGCACCGTTGAGCAGGTAGTGATCGCCTTTGTCGACGAAATTGGTGACCATGCCTCCGGGATTGCTGCCAAAGTCGGGCTCGGTCAAACCAAAAGCACCAATCATTTCTCCGCTGGCCAACTTAGGTAAAAACTTGCGTTTTTGCTCCTCACTGCCATACGCGTATATCGGGAACATAACCAAAGACGATTGTACGGAGCAAGTAGAACGAATGCCGCTGTCGCCGCGCTCAATCTCTTGCATCATCAATCCGTAAGACATTTGATCCAAACCGGCACCGCCATATTCTTCAGGGATGTAAGGCCCAAATGCGACGATTTCGGCAAGCTTGGGAACCAAATCTTTAGGGAATGCTGCGCGCTGCGCGAAGTCTTCAATGATGGGGCTTACTTCCTTTTTGACAAATGAACGGGTCGCATCGCGCACCATTTTGTGCTCATCGCTGAGCAATTCGTCCAACTGATAGTAATCCGGTGCTTGAAAGAGATCGTCTTTAGCCATAGTAAATTGTATAAGTACTTAATTGTCTGCAAAAGTAAACGCCGCAGCGCACACGATGGTTTTGCAAACGTAAAAAAATAAAAAACCCGCACATTTTCATGAACGGGCTTGGAGGTTCCGAGCGGATTCGAACCGCTGTAGATGGTTTTGCAGACCACTGCCTAGCCACTCGGCCACGGAACCTTGATTTTAAGAATGGCAAAACTACGAAGGATTTCGTTCTATCCAAATATTAATTTAGGCTTGTTTGCGAAATCTGATAGATTTTATCTGTAAATTCTCGTGGCTAGGCTAGAAAGTTTGAGAGCAAGGCTTACGAAATCTGAAAAAGCGCAGCTTACACGACGTAAATGAGCATTTTTCAGATGAGCATAACGAAGCTATCGGACTTTATAGACAGCCACTCTATCTTGTGGTTTTCCACGTTACCGACACATCCTCTACATCCGCCTCTATAGGCGGACAAAGCTTCGCCACCCGCACCTTCGCCTCTTTCACCAAGCCGTGCTCGGCCATGATGCGCTCGCAAATGCGCCTGGCTACGTGCTCCAGTAGGGCAGAGCGCGTTTGCATCTCCTCCTTAACAATGCGCGTTAACGATACATAATCCACCGTATCTTCCAACTGATCGCTGTATGAAGAGGCGGTTAAATCGGCACTTACTTCCACGTCACAGCGGTATTCGCTGCCTATGCGCGCTTCCTCGGGCAAACAACCGTGATAGGCGTAAAGGCGTATGTTATTGACGACAATTTGTTGCATCCTTACAAGGGGAATTTTTCTTGAAAACGATGAATGCGCGCAACGGTTTCCTCGGCGCCAATGACAAACATGATGTCGGGCAATGAAGGGCCAGCCATGCTACCGGTGAGTGCCAATCGCAGACCGGGACCAATTTTTCCAAATCCAATACCGCGCGCCTCGATGAATGCTTTGAGCACATGGTCAAAGTCGTCGGCGTTTTCGGGCGACTGACTTTCCAGTTCTTGAGCAAATGCGGCCAATACCTCGCCGGCATCGCCTTTGTAGCGCTTTTGGACACTCTTTTCGTCAAATTCTTCGGGTGCACGTAGGATGTCTAAGGCATCGCGGTGCATATCGTTTACAAATACCGCGCGTTCTTTGAGCAGGGGTATCAAGTGGATCAATTTATCTTGACCCAACGATATGTTCTCGCCTTCCAAAGACGTGGCAAGTGAGGTGGCCAAACTTGCATTGTCTTGCATGCGCAGGTACTGCTGGTTAAACCACTTCGTCTTTTCAAAGTCAAAACGCGCCCCGGCTTTGTTGACTTTCTTCAGGTCAAAGGCGTCCACCAATGCACGCATGGAGAAAATCTCCTGCTCGGTGCCGGGGTTCCAGCCCAAAAAGGCGAGCATGTTGACAAATGCCTCGGGGAAATAGCCGTTTTCTTTGTAACCTGAGTAAACGTCTCCTTCGGCGGTGGTCCACTGAAGTGGAAATACCGGAAAGCCGAGACGATCGCCATCGCGCTTGCTGAGCTTGCCGTTGCCGTCGGGTTTCAATAGTAAAGGCAGGTGGGCAAATTGGGGCATCGTGTCTTCCCAGCCTAAGTAGCGGTACAACAAAACGTGCAGTGGCGCCGAGGGCAACCACTCTTCACCGCGAATGACGTGGGTGATTTTCATCGTGTGGTCGTCCACAATATTCGCCAGGTGATAGGTGGGCATCCCGTCGGATTTAAACAACACCTTGTCGTCCATGTTGCGGGTGTTGACCGATACCCAGCCGCGTACGATGTCTTCAAACTTCACCTCTTCTTCGCGGGGTAATTTGATGCGAATCACGTACGGATCACCGGCCTCCAAGCGCTTGCTGACCTCGGCAGAAGGGAGGGTCAGCGAGTTCTTCATGCGGTCGCGGGTGATGCTGTTGTATTGCCAGTTGGGAAATCCGGATTTTTTGGCGCGTTCACGCATGTCTTCCAGCTCCTCAGAGGTGTCGAAAGCGTAGTACGCGTGACCGGATTCTATCAGTTTGTCGGCATATTGACGGTACATGGCCTTGCGTTCGCTCTGGCGGTAGGGGCCGTATTCGCCACCCGCTACCGGACCTTCGTCGGGCGTAATGCCACACCATTCCATGGATTTTTGAATGTAATCTTCCGCGCCCGGTACATACCGCGTTTGGTCGGTGTCTTCAATGCGCAATATGAATTGTCCGCCGTGTTTTTTGGCGAATAAATAATTGTAAAGCGCTGTACGTACGCCTCCCATATGGAGGGGGCCGGTTGGCGATGGTGCAAATCTTACGCGTACCATGTAAATTTTTTATATAAGGTTACAGTCTATGCTTTGTTTTACTAATGACTGATCTAGAATGTTCGAGAGCAAGGCTTGCGAAATTTGAAAAAGCGCAGTTTACACGAAGTAAATGAGCATTTTTCAAATGAGCATAACGCAACTATCGGACATTACAGGCAGTCACCGCATAGAAAATGTTATAATTCTTGAAAAATTGGTGGCAAAGATACAAGTTCTTGAATAGTATTACCGTTTTCAAACAAAAAATCCCCATCTTTGTCAATTGGTTGCGGACATTTTTAAATTCGTCCGTCCAAGACATCCGAATATGACCGAAGCGCTGTTACAAATACATCGACGAATAGACGACTTCATCGCCCGTTTTTACAAACGAAAAGCGATGGAGGGCTTGGTGCTTTCGGTGATTTCTGCACTCGCGGGATTTCTCATCATGGGGGTCATCGAATACCTCACGTGGAGTTCTTCCTCGGTGCGTTTTTGGCTTTGGATATCCTATTTATTGGTGGTGCTGGGTATATTCGCTTGGCGCGTCGTCATGCCTTTCATGCAGTCGATGGGATGGGTTACACGCATGGACAGGCGCACAGCCGCAATGTTGCTCACCGCCGAATTACCGGAAATGCGCGACCAGTTGATCAATGTGCTGGACTTGGGAAATGTCAAGGGCGGTGAATTGCTGATCGCAGCGATTGAGCAAAAGTCGGAGAAACTGGCCACTCTGTCTTTCGTTAAGGCCGTGCGCAAGGAACAACTCATGCGCTTCTTAAAAATCAACGCCGCGGTGATTGCCGTGTGGGCGCTGTTGCTCTTGTTTGATTTCGGACAGGCCCTATTGCAATCGGGAACGCGTGTGGTCAATTACAGTACCCAGTATGAGCGTCCGGCGCCTTTTCAGTGGATTTGGGAAAACAGCGACGTGCAGGTCAAGCACAACGATGCCGTGGAACTCATTTTTGACACCGAGGGTGACGTAGCGCCGGAAAGTGGTCACATCACCATGAATGGACAGCGCTTTCCTCTACAGCGCAGTCAGGGGCGCTTTGTGTTTGAATTGCCGCGGGTTAAAGACGCGATTCATTTCAGTGTCCATGCGGCCGGTGTGTCTTCGAAGAATTTCACCTTAACACCCTTGTATTATCCGAGCATCGTCGATATCGAGGTGGAGATTGTGCCGCCTAGCTATACCGGCTTGTCGGCCTCTGTGTTTCGCAGCGGAAATGTCACCGTGCCCAAGGGCAGTGTGGTAAAGTGGAACGTGCAAACCCGACATACCGATCATGTTTTGATGGAAGCCGATGAACAGCGTGATTCGCTGCATCGCGACGGCAATCGTTTTGTATTTAAAAGACAGGTGCAGGACGCTATGGACTACACCTTGTTTTTACAAAATCCCGACCAAGACATCGAAGTGAATCAGCCCTATGCCATCAACGTTATCGCCGATAGAATGCCGGAGTTGGATTTGGAGTGGCTGACCGACGAAGGCGATTTGGACTTTGTGTCAGCATACGGCAGCGCTTCCGACGACTACGGTATCCGCGTGGTAAAGCTCGAGTACAACGTTGGTGATGGCTTTAAGACCTTAGAGCAAGTAGCAGGAAACGCCCGCCGTCAGGTGCCCCTGCGTTTTACCATTAACCTCAAGGACGACGCCTTTCCCGAAGGCAAAGAAATTGTGCTGCGTGTGGCCGCTACCGACAACGACGCTTCGGGGGCAAAAACCACCTACAGTTCGACCTATACCACCAGAAAATTATCCCGACAAGAACGGGAGGAAAAGCGCAAAGAAACCATTTCACAAAGTGGTGCGGCCGTGGAGAAATTTAACGAAGAACGCCGTCGCCAAAGAGAGGAGAGTCAGGCCATCATCGACAAGCGCAAGTCGGGCGACCCCATGCAGTTTAAAGACGAAGAGCAATTGAAAGACCTGATGAAGGAGCAAGCAAAGAGCTTGGACGAAACCATCGAGGCGCTGGAAGAGTTGCAGCGCGAGTTGGAGCAGTCGGACGACCCGCAAGACCAAGAGATGGCCGAGCGTGTGGAGGAGCAGAAGAGCGAACTGGAAAAACTGAGAGACGAAATCCGAGATTTGCTCGAAAAAAACAAACCGGAGGAGTTGCTGAAAAAAGCCGAAGAGATTCAGCAAAAAATGGATGAGCGTCAGCGCGAGCTAAAGACCGAGCAATTGCAAATGGAGCAGATGAACAACACCCGTGACATGCTTCAAAGCATTGATGAGTTGCGACAAATGGCCGAAGAGCTTGGCGAGATGGATATGGACGACACGGAATCGGTTGAAAAATTGGAAGAAAAATTTGAGGAATGGGAGAAAATGGCCGACGATGCCATGGAGAAGTTTCCCGAGATGAAAGACAAGCTCAAAGAGGAGGGGTTTGAAGAAAAGAAGAAGGAGATTAAGGACAAGATTAAGGAGGGTAAAGACGGCGATGATTCGAAGAAAAAAGACGACGCCCGTGACGACGCCAAGAAGAAAATGGATAAGATGCAGAGCGAGATGATGGACGCGTTTATGGAAACACAGCAGTCGGCCGCCAAGGAAAACATGGAGCACTTGCGTCAGTTGCTGAAAAATCTCTTGGTGTTGTCTTTTGAGCAAGAAGGTATTTCTGAGGATGCCTCTGGTTTGCGTGCCGAAGCATCCTTGCTCAAAGGCATTGTGGAACGCCAGCAGAAAATGCAATTGGCCAGCGAGCACGTGATTGACAGCTTGTACGCATTGGCCGAGCGCGTACCGGAAATCGACGCCAAGGTGCGCAACGAAGCCCGTGAAATGATCAACAACATGGAGCGCGGTAAGTCGGAATTACAAAACGATAAGTTGGGTAAGTTTGGCGGCCACATCAAAGGCGCCATGAAGTCGTCTAATGAGCTGGCGTTGTTGCTGGACGCCATTTTGCAGCAAATGATGCAGGACATGAGCAACGACATGCCCGGACAGCAAAACTGCCAAAAACCGGGAGATGGTCAGCCCGACATCAGTGAACTGCTCGACGAGCAAAAGGGCATGGGCGAGGAAATGGGGCAAGATGAAGAAGGTTCACAAGACGGCGATGGTGCAGAAAAAGGACAAGATCAACAAAGTGGTGAATCGGGAGAAAGTGGCGATGACGCCAAAGAGCAAGCCGAAGCTGCTCGCCGATTGCAAATGATGCAGCGACAAGAACAAATCCGGCGCAACCTTTCGCGCATCATGGAAGAAAAAGGCAAGGGCGATCAAGGCAAAGAGTTGGAAGAACTGATGGAAGAGCAGGAGCGTGACATCATTTTGGGTAAATCGCGTAGGGAGTTGCTCGAACGCCAGCGCGAAATAGAAATACGCTTACTCGAACTGGAAAGCGCCATGCGCAAGCAAGATGAAGACGATCAGCGCGAAGCGGAAACCGCCGAAGAAGAACGCATCATGCCGCGCAATCCCCATGAGGAATACCTGCGCAAGAAAATGGAAGAAATCGAACGCATTCAACGATCGCCGTTTCGTTTTACGCCTTATTATGAGGAAAAGAGAAGGCGGTTGGTACAGTGAGATAATTAATAATTATTCACGAGGGGTTATAAAAAATCCGTCTTTTTATACATGGCCATTTTGTTGGTTATGAGTAATGAGTGATGAGTGGATGACGAATAGTTGTATAAGCCTTGTTGATTTATATACATGGCCATTGTAGAGACGCACGGCCGTGCGTCTTTATTTCACCACATTTTTTCACCACATAGGCACATAGAATCACATAGAATTGAGACGGAATGTTGCTACGTGTTAAAATAAGAACACATAGGTTAGTCGCCTTTGGCGACTGGGGAGCAGCCTACGTTATTTGATTTTGGGTTACGCATCATTTTTAATCATCCACACCCTTACGGGGTTGGTATGCTGATGGAGCTTGCGCCATTGTGCAATAATCATCTACACCCTTACGGGGTTGGCTGCTATTGGGGATTATTGCTAAATGAACAGTCTATTGTCCGCTGTCTATCGTCTGGATAGACCTATCCCTATAAATAGTCTATCGTATTTATACATGAGTTTGCACGGTAAAAAACGAGTTGTGTCTGCAACTAAATTTCTCGCCCCCGACAACCGACAACCGACTTGCTGTCTTCCCAGCACCCGCGTACGTTCAGGTCATTTGTGCAACCGAAGGCTATTTGCGCAGCCATCAGGCCGTCCCGTGCTCGTGTTGAGCATAAAATCAACTTATAATTCAAGTTGACAGGCCACATTTGCATAAAAAACCCATAGTTTTGCAATAATTTTCACATTCTACATTCTACATTTTACATTTTTGAATCATGCCCACCTACACCACCCGCGAAGAAGCCCTGCAACACATCAAATCCGGTGACCGGGTATTCGTACACGGTTCGGCCGCAACGCCGGCGTTTTTGTTGAATGGCTTGGTTAAACGAGCCGATGCGCTTAGACGGGTAGAGCTTATCAGCATCAGTACGTTTGGCGATTTGGAAATTACCAAACCGGAATATACCGATAGTTTTTTCTTTAACGCCTTATTCGTATCGGCAAATATCCGTCAGGCGGTGAATGAAGGTCGCGGCGATTACGTTCCGGTATTTCTCAGCGAAATTCCCCGCTTGTTTGAATCGGGGTTACTGCCGGTAGACGTGGCCTTGCTGCACGTGTCGCCGCCGGATGCCCATGGCTATTGCTCCTTGGGTACCTCCGTAGACGTGGCGCGTGCCGGTTTGACACACGCCCGCTACGTCATTGCCCAAGTGAATCCGCAAATGCCACGTACCCACGGTGACGGACTCATTCACATCAACGAAATTGATGCCTTGGTATCTTGCGATGAAAAGCTGCCGGAGGTGTCTTACGGTGCCAATCTTTCTGAAAAAGAGCTCCGCATTGGTCAGTATTGTGCGGAATTAATCGAAGATGGCGCGACCCTGCAAATGGGCATCGGCGCTATTCCCGATGCGGTGTTGAGTTGTTTGCACAACCACAAGGATTTGGGGGTGCATACGGAGATGTTTTCCGATGGATTGTTGCCGCTGATAGAAAATGGCGTTGTTACCAATAAGTACAAGAAGCGGCACCCAGGGAAAATCATCACTGCTTTTGCCGCTGGTACGCGAAAGTTATACGATTTTGTGGACGACAATCCCATGGTTAATTTCTTGTCGGCCGCCTACGTCAACGATTCCGCGGTGATTCGCAAAAATCCCAAGGTAGTGGCGGTCAATAGCGCCATAGAAATCGATTTGTACGGACAGGTTTGTGCCGATACCATCGGTGAATTTCAGTATTCGGGTGTCGGCGGACAGATGGACTTTATTCGCGGTGCCGCATTATCCGAGGGCGGGAAACCCATCATTGCCATGAGCAGCACTACTCGTAGAGGGGCGTCTAAGATTGTTCCGTATCTCAAGGCCGGTTCAGCGGTGGTTACCACCCGGGCACACGTCCATTACGTGGTGACGGAATACGGCGTGGCGTATCTGTTTGGCAAAAACCTCCGACAACGCGCCGAGGCATTGCGCGACATTGCTCACCCGGACCACCGAGAGGATATCGACAGAGACATCTACCGACGATTCGACGAAATGCGTGGGATGATGTAGGAATTAAAACGCCGGTTTCTCGGGTCTGTTGTTTAATATCCCTTCGATGGTTTCCATGACATCGTCGTTGAGAACATCCAATGCCCGTTCGCTCTTGATGGTGTCTTCCAATTGAGACACCTTGCTGGCGCCGAGAATAACCGTGCTTACGTTGGGGTTCTTTAGGCACCAGGCAACGGATAGTTGCGCCGGGGTGACGCCTAAATCATGAGCCAGTTGCGCGATGTTGCCCGCCTTTTCAAGTTTTTCTTCCACGAGATTCTTCTCGCGCAGCCAAGACAAATCTTTGCGATCTAGGCGAGTGCCTTTGATGCCTTTGTCGCTGTACTTACCGGTTAAAACACCACTGGCAAGTGGCGACCAAATGGTGGTGCCCAATCCGGTTGTTTTAAAAATTTGATCAAATTCCACTTCCATTTTGTGGCGATGGAACATGTTGTACTGTGGTTGTTCCATGGTAGGGCCAATCAAGTTGTAACGTTGGGCGGCAACGTGCGCCTCCATAATTTCCTGTGCACTCCACTCGGAAGTGCCCCAGTAAAGAATCTTTCCTTGCATGATCAACTGGTGCATGGTCCACACCGTTTCTTCGATGGGCGTGTCTTTATCGGGACGGTGACAAAAATACAAGTCCAAATAATCCACTTGCAGGCGTTTAAGTGCCGCTTCGCACGCTTCGACGAGGTGTTTGCGGTGCAGTCCTCGCTGCGTGGGGCGTTCGCCGCCATCGCCAAAAAACGCCTTGGAGGAAACGATATAGCTGTCGCGTTTCCAGCCCAGTTTTTTGAGGAGTTTCCCCATGACGATTTCTGATTTACCGTGGGCGTATATTTCGGCGTTGTCAAAAAAATTGACGCCGTTGTCGTAGGCTAAAGTCATTAACGACTCAGCGGTATTATCTTCAATCTGACTACCAAAGGTTATCCAGCTGCCCAGGGAAAGGGCGCTTACTTTTAATCCTGATTTTCCAAGTTTACGGTATTCCATGGTGTAAGTGTTTTAATTGTAACCAATAGGGTGACAGTAAAGTTTATCAATTGAATATAAATCAACAGTCAATGCTAAATATTGCTCGTTCATATGGGTTGATTATACATATTTTTTAATTTCACAGACTCATTAAAATCGTCGTTGGCTCATTTTCGTATGTTCATATGCAAGAAATCTTTTTTATTTGCGTTCAGTTAGTGATTGACGTTTTCAAAACGAAAATCAATGCTTTTTTGTAATCGGAAAATGACTCAACCTTGTTGGGTCATTTTTTTTTAATTAAAACAGATGTCGTTAAATCAATAAAAGAATCGATGACATTAACATTTTGCCGTAAAATAATTTTATCGGGTCTTTGAATCAAATGTGTTTTTTTTAGATGCGACTCTGTTATTATATTTGTGAGATGAAATGTGAAACCATTACTCGGTTCTATTTGTTATTGGACTTTAAGCTGGGAATTAATCACACGTAAAAAATTTTAATAAAAAGTGCTCGAGATGAATAAATTAATTAAGCAAATTGCCTTGACATTCACAATGGTGATGATGGGAAGTTTATTTACCCACCAAGCGGAGGGTGCCCACCTTATCGGTGGTGAACTAACTTACGAATACATTGGAGACTCCACGGGGTTGCCCCACCACTACAGAGTGAATTTGGTACTACACCGTACCACGAGATGGACAACTTTTGCAGGTGTTACCGGTCCTTCGGTTTGTGTGCGTTCATCTTGCTTCCCTAACCAAAATGTACCTGTTTCTATCACCCCAGGGACTCCAGCCGCTGGTCAGCCAGTTCCCGGTCAAACGGAGTGTATTGATGCATCAAGTCCTGGTTTTACGGAAGTTATTGAGCATTTTTTAACGGGTACAGTGCAACTTGGCGGTACATGTTCTGATTTTCGTTTTTCTTATGCGTTTTTGTGCTGCCGAATAGGTATCAATAATATAACGAACTACTCTGGTGGTGTTGGAAGTACCAACTACTTAGAAGCTCGTCTGAACAATACTCAGGGCGAGAATACTTCGGCTCAGTTTTTGGCGCCTCCTGCTAAGTCTTTTTGTACCAATAACTTTTTTAACTGGTCTCAGGCAACGATTGAGCCCGACAATGATTCATTGTTTTACGACTTTGGTGTGGCTATGAACGGTCCCACCTGTGGCCCCGGAAATTTGATGATCTTCCAAGCGCCATACTCACGAACCAACCCTATCCCTACGGTGAACCCCATATTTATCAATCAACAATTTGGAATATTTGAGTTTGAAACCACCGGAGCAACCGGAGACTTTATTATTGTTGTAGATGTTTTGGAGTATCGTTTGCACCCAACCGGTAATTTTTATTATGAAGTAGGTCGCGTCATGCGAGAGATGTTTATTAATATCGTTCCAGGCTGTTTACAAACTGTTCAAGATGGGCCGCAGTTTGATCCCTCAATTCCTGGACAATCATTTGAAAACTTCCCTACATCGGTATTAGACATTATAGGACGAGACTATACGCTGCCTAATATGGACTCGGTGGCTGATCCCAATTCACCTTCTGGATATACCTTTACAGAAGAATGGCCGGTGATAGAATATCAGTGTTTTGACAGTGTTGTCACTTTGATTTTCTCCCAAAACATTCAGTGTCCTACCATCAGCAACGATGTGTCTGAATTCAGAATGGTAGCGCCCGATTGCACTTTGGTGCCGATTACAAACATCAATCCACAGTGTAATGCCGCCCTTGAAACACAGGAAATTCTGCTTGGCCTGCACCAACCCCTCGCCGAAGAAGGTGATTATTTCCTCTACATTAAAGAAGGTACCGATGGAAATACCCTGCTCAATGCCTGTGGATTCCCTATGGCTGAATATACGACCATAGTCATACGTGTGGTTAATTGCCCTGATCCTGAATACGATATCAAGAACGTGTCGGTTATCAATGATGACCACATTAGAGTGTTCTGGGAGCCAGACGGTTCAACATTCCCTTTGCATGCCATCACCGGTTGGTATTTCTTCCGCTCAGATGATGATGGTGCCACCTTTAATCGAGCAGGATCCATTACCAATGGTGCCAGTACAGCTACAAATTGGATTGACTATGGTGTAGATAATCAAGATGTAAATTCACAGACTTATCGCTATCAGTTACAAATGGAAGTGGGAGGAACCTTCTTCTTCATGACGCGAGATATCACCAGTATTCTCCTTGAAGAAGGGGATGACTTTTTACGCGGCTCAAATACCTGGAACATCAACTGGAATCAGTACGATGGATGGGTTGCTCCAGAATATCACGTAATGATTTATGACCGGGATTCAAACCCAACTTGGGTTCAACTCAATCAGGCAGGTAACCCAACCACGGTTAATTCATTTGATATGCAGCATGCATTCCTAGAAGATCGTCGAGGTAGTGTATTTGGCCTGCGTGTGGATGCCCACGATGCTAGTTCAGCTGGTGGGACCTATATTTCACAATCGAATGTTCTTTACTTTGAAATTCCTACGGTTCCTATTCCGCCAGATCCCCCAATTACGGAAGTAGATGATCTCAGTATCCCCAATGTGTTTACACCAAATGGAGATGGAGAAAACGACATCTTCTTAATCCAAGGGGTGAGTCGTTTCCGTACGGCCGAAGTGACCATCACCAACCGTTGGGGTAACGTGGTGTTCCGCAGCGACAACTTCCAAAACACCAACGGATGGGACGGACGAGATATGAAAACCGGTCAAATGGTGTCCGATGGAACTTACTTCTACATCATTCGTTTGAGAGGAAGTAACGACGGATCACCCGACGTAGAAGAAACCGGATCACTCACTATTTTCGGAGCCGGTTCGAGATAGTCAGTTCACAACACAAAAAAAACCTGAATCATTGATTCAGGTTTTTTTTTGCTTTTAAATGAGGATTGTGATAATTACTCATTCAGTTTAAGTACAGCCATAAATGCTTGCTGCGGAATCTCTACATTACCCACTTGTCGCATGCGTTTCTTTCCGGCTTTTTGTTTTTCCAAAAGCTTTCTCTTACGACTGATGTCACCACCATAACACTTTGCAGTAACGTCTTTTCGCAAGGCGCTTACCGTTTCTCTGGCAATGATTTTTGCACCAATAGCCGCCTGTATGGCAATGACAAACTGCTGGCGTGGAATGAGCTCTTTTAACTTTAAGCACATCTTTTTACCAATTTCAAAGGCATTGCTGCGGTGTATCAGCGCCGATAAGGCGTCTACGGGGTCCCCGTTGATTAACACGTCAACTTTTACCAAATCAGAATCTTGATAGTCGATGGGCTGGTAATCAAAAGATGCGTAACCTCGAGAAATGGTTTTTAAACGGTCGTAAAAGTCGAAAACAATCTCGGAAAGCGGCATATCGAAGGTCAGTTCCACGCGATCAGACGTCAAGTATACCTGATTTTTTAAAATCCCACGTTTTTCAATAGACAAATTCATAACGGCCCCAACGTAATCGGCTTTTGTAATGATTTGTGCGCGGATATAAGGTTCTTGTATCCTGTCTAGTTGGGAGGGGTCCGGGAAGTCTGTAGGGTTGTTGACCGGTACCATTTTGTCGGGATCGCTGTTTAAGAACGATCGATACGACACGTTGGGTACGGTGGTGATTACCGTCATATCAAACTCACGCTCCAAGCGTTCCTGAATGATTTCCATGTGAAGCATGCCGAGAAATCCGCAACGAAATCCAAATCCCAATGCCGCAGACGACTCCGGTTCAAATATCAGTGAAGCGTCATTGAGCTGTAGCTTTTCTAAGGAATTGCGCAGTTCTTCAAAGTCTTCCGTATCTACCGGATAAATACCGGCAAATACCATGGGCTTTACGTCTTCAAATCCGGCAATGGGCTTATCGGCTGGCCGCTCCACAGTGGTGATGGTATCACCAACTTTTACCTCTCTGGCCTCTTTAATGCCGGAAATGATATAGCCCACATCACCGGCGGAAATTTCGTTTTTTGGCTCTTGCTTAAACTTCAAAGCGCCGATTTCGTCGGCATCGTATTGGCGGCCGGTGTTCATGAACTTTACGCGGTCTCCCTTGCGAATACGCCCATTTTTGACCTTAAAATACGCTTCAATGCCTCTAAAGGGATTAAAGACACTGTCAAATATGAGCGCTTGTAACGGGGCTTCCGGGTCTCCTTCGGGTGAGGGAATACGCTCGATAATGGCTTTTAGAATATCTTGAACGCCAACGCCGGTTTTACCACTAGCAGGGATCACATCATCGGGTGAGCAGCCAAGCAAGTCAACAATTTGATCGGTGACTTCTTCCGGACTGGCACCCGGTAGATCAATTTTGTTGAGCACGGGAATGATTTCCAAGTCGTGTTCGAGGGCAAGATAAAGATTGGATATGGTTTGGGCTTGAATGCCCTGTGCGGCGTCAACAATCAGTAAGGCGCCCTCGCAAGCAGCGATGGAGCGGCTCACTTCGTATGAGAAGTCTACGTGTCCTGGGGTATCGATCAAATTCAGCACGTAACTTTTGCCTTCGTGCTGATAATTCATTTGAATGGCATGACTCTTAATGGTGATGCCACGCTCGCGCTCCAAATCCATATTGTCGAGCAGTTGATCCTTTTTTTCGCGTACAGTAACACTCTGTGTTTCGTCGAGTAAGCGGTCGGCTAAGGTGCTCTTCCCATGGTCAATATGGGCGATGATGCAAAAATTGCGAATATTCTCCATGCGTTCTTTTCTATGCGGCAAAAATACTCTACATAATTGGGTATAAATTGTTCTCACTCATAAATTTTCTACCATAAATAAAAGGCCTTTTTAAAAGCCAAACAATACCTTTGCGCAAATTTAAAAAATATGCAAGTTCTTATTGTTGGTACCGTAGCATTTGACGCCATTGAAACACCTTATGGCAAAACCGATAAAATCATTGGTGGCGCGGCTACTTATATTGGTTTATCCGCATCGGCACTGTTGGAGGAGACACATTTGGTATCGGTTGTTGGGGACGATTTCCCCCAGGAAACCATCAACTTAATGACCAAAAAAGGCATGGATGTCGAGGGCTTGCAAATTCGTAAAGGTGAAAAGACCTTCTTTTGGTCGGGAAAATATCACCGCGATATGAATACCCGCGACACCCTTGATACGCAACTGAACGTTTTATCCAATTTCGATCCCATCGTCCCCGAAAAGTCCAAAAATGCCGATGTGTTGATGCTCGGCAACTTGATGCCGTCGGTACAACAACGCGTTCTTGATCAGATGAATCAACGCCCTAAATTGGTGGTTTTAGACACCATGAATTTCTGGATGGACAACTTCCTCGACGATCTTACCACGGCACTTAAAAGTGTAGATGTGCTTACCATCAACGACGAAGAAGCCCGTCAGCTATCGGGGGAATACTCCTTGGTAAAAGCAGCACAGAAAATCATGAAAATGGGGCCGAGCTACCTAATTATTAAGAAGGGCGAGCACGGTGCGATGCTGTTTAATCGTGACAATATTTATTTTGCGCCGGCATTTCCTCTGGCCGATGTATTGGATCCAACCGGTGCGGGAGATTCTTTTGCCGGTGGCTTTGTAAGCTACTTGGCACACCACGGAGAGATTTCATGGCCGGCTATGAAACGCGCCGTTGCCCACGCCACCGTGATGGCTTCTTTTTGTGTGGAGAAATTCGGAATAGAACGTCTATTGGAAATTACCCCCGCCGAAATGGAAGAACGCAAACTGGCTCTAGCGGAACTAACCCGCATGGGGTAATATTTTTGTGAGCATAATTTTGCTTACATATTTATATCCCATATGTCTGTTCTATAAAGTTCGAGACCAAGCTTGCGAACATCAAAAATAAAGAAGTTTACAAAGGTAAATGACTTTATTTTGGATTGAGTATAACGGAGTTATCGGGCTTTATAGATAGACTTATCTACCAGAATGCTTTTCGACGCATATCGGGATAAATCTCCCGCTGCACATCGCGAACGGCGCGATTGAAGGTTTCTCTGGCTGCGCGTTCTTCATCCAGTTGCACGCCGCGCACGCCATCTATTTGTCGGGAGTAAATGACTTGTCCGGAGAACTGCTCCAGTAGTTCTATCGTAAAATCCAGGTAGGCTGTAACGAACTGTGTCGATTCTCCGCGACCATTGCCAGCACGTGTTCTTGCGCGGATATCTAAAATATAGTCCGAACCGGCAGCGGTTCTGTTGACTTCAAAGCCGTCTTTTCGCAGTTCACCGGAGAATGCTGATGCGAGCGGATTGCCATCCATGAGTTCATTTTGGAGACGTTCTTCTGAACGAACAAATACTCTAGGGGGAATAATATCGATGGTGGTAGATGCAGAAGGTTCGCGAATTTGCTCTATCAACGATATGATTAGGGGGCTGTTACTAGATTCTTTGGCCAGTTCTACCAAATCAACGCGCATATGGAGTTGTTCCTGACTGCGTTGACTGATGACTCTATCCCAAGAAAAATACACATGCCCATTTCTGTCGGTGGTGCCTCTTTCGCTGTGGTTACGCCTTTCGGTATATGAGAGCTGACAAGGCAGATTGGTTAGAGGTTGGCGTCCGTGGTTTACTGTAAAAAAGGCCGTAGGTCCTTCCCAAAAGCTGGAGGGAACGCGTATGGCTTGGCCTCGTTTGATTTGTAATACATGCTGAGATGGCGTAACGGTCCACTCATCAACGTGTCTTCTAAGGGCGTTCATTAGGTGGTTCGCCAAGAAAATTCTTTCACCATCAACTTCGGTAGAAAGTGGTTCTCCGAGATATTCCTTTACCGCATCAAGAGCAGAAACGTAACCGATAAATCGCCGCAAAGGATCGGCTTCTTTTTCTGCCCGTTGCCACTGTAACACGGACATTTCGGTGGCTTTATCGCGTTTTTCTCTTTGAATCCGGGCGTGTTCGGATTTAGACAAGCGATAGAAGTTCCATATTTCGCGTTCATTTTCCCATACACCTACCAACTCGTAGCCTTCCAGTGAGGCATTGGTAGAGCTCATGATGGTTGATTTGTACGTATCGCGCACACGTTGGTTGCTTTCTGATTGGAAAAGCAGTGACTGTGCAGAGATCTCAACCGATATTTCACCCGCCAAATCATTTAAGGCGTTGTTGCGCGCCATTTGTGCGTGGTCGTCTCTACCGTGAATTTTGTAAGCAAAACCCACCCCGTGAAAATAGCCGGGCGATATGGGCTTCTGTCGTACCCAAGATGGACGAGGGTTGTCGTCAACCATGTTTTTTTCCGAAATGCTTTTAGAAGAGCCACAACCAAACAGGAGAAAAGCCAATAAAAGTCTGGAAATGATGTGCATTACGATTCGGGGTTTACATTTTGAAGCTGACGAGCAACCCGATTGCTCAAATCTCTTAACAATTGTGAGCGCAGGGTGGAAACGGATGTTATTTCATCTGATGCTTGTAATGCGTTGTTGAGTTCTCGCTTGGCTCGGATCGAATTATAAATTCTATCTTCTTGGGAAGGTCGGTTTTGATGTCTCCAAGTCCCGGCGTAAAGGTGGCGGTGATCGCCTTCAAATCTGGCGTATTCGGCTCGGTCGCGTGCACTTAATTCCAGCACGTCGGAGAGCAGTATTTCCCCTGTCGCGGTGCTTACCAACTGAAATTGGAACGTGACCGTCACTTCATTTTGCTGGGAAAAGTGTTGGTAAAAGACGCGGTTGTATTGTAGCTGAGATGACGTGACTCCGGTTTTAGGATCGGTAACGTTAACCGGTACACCGTGAAAGCCTTTGCGGTTCTCCACTTGTGTTTCTCCTTCTACTTCCTTGGCTTCGAGAACCACCCCCCTAAATAGCGCTTTGGCTCCAAGCATTTCCCCGGCCATTACTGCCGTACGTTGATCGATGGCGCCTTCCAAAGACAGGCGTTGCTCAGCCAGTATCTTGTCGGTGTTGGTGCGATCGATAAATCGCAAAAAGGGATCGTCGATGCGTTGTACTTCTGAGAGTAAACGGGCCATGATTAAGGACTCAAGACCGCTGACGGAGGTGCGATTTTCAAATGCCAATACGCCTACGGTAAATAAGCCGCGCTCTTTTGCTAATCCCCGCAAGCGTCGAGTATCCCTATAATCAGGTGAACGGCTCTCGATTTCTGCGAATAAATAATATGCCTTACGGTATCTTCCGGCATCGTAAGCCTCTATGGCTTGTTGGTATCGCGGTTCTACAAACGCCAAGTTTTTTAACTCAACAGCATTTTCAAAATCGCTGCGTAATCGGGTGATTTCTTTGAGTAGGTCTTCCGCTTCAGCAAAACGCTCGTCGTCAATAAATCGGTTGGCTCTTTCGTATAATTCGTTGAGATGAACCGTTTCGGATTCAATAAACATCGGCCGGTAATTGTCGGGAAAAATCAAACGAACGCCATATTGTGCCACCATATCTCTATATCGGGTCGCTAACTCATACTCTCTTACTGCCTTAGAGTGGTTTCCCGAGGTGTGGGCGAGATAAAAATTTTGCAAATGCTCATCTAAAACAAACTGTCCATCTTGGCGCAGGGCAATTTGCGCCTGAACGTTGTTTCTGTTGCGACGTAAAGACTCCATAAATCTCTCCGCAGCTTCGCGATGTAAGCCGGCTTCACTTAGTTGTGAGCCAAATTTGTAATAACGGTTTGAGCCGGAGCAAGCCGTTAGTATAGTCGCTAAAAAAAATATGTAAATGGTCCAACGCATAGGCATTATTGAGCAGTCAAAAGTAATGCCGAAACCGCAAATGTTCGTGTCCAATTTTTAAAAGGCGATAAAAACATTTGTTTGACATTACCAATCAAATTCAAATTCGTATTCCGGTTTGGGTTTTGGTTTTTCTTCCCCGCGCAGCTGCCGTCCTTGCTCTCGCATTTGATCGCCAAGTGTGCGTCTGATTTGTCGGTTGTCTAATGAGATTCTCGGGTCAGATGCCGGCCCTTTCATCGTTACCCAAAGGCGAGCTCCACTTTCTTGGGAAATGACCATGATGTCGTCAAACGCGCTTTTTTTACGCTTTCTTTCTGCGAATAAGGCTTCACGAAGATCCATCCTCACGGTGTAGTCGATGATGTTCTCAAAAGAGTGGGTCCCTTCTAACTCTAAGTTGATAACATTTGAACGGATGTCCATCGTGGGGATGTAAATGATGCCCTTGTCTATTCTTAATGTATTTGACATTCGGTCGAAGCGTACATCGCGTAACTCTTCCAGTCGGGCAAATCTGGAAAGCGCTTCCATCGGTTCAAAGTGTACCAAGCGACCTTTGTCTAGCTGCACAGTGGCATCTGCAGATATGCTGTTGGCGGGGATGTCTAAACCCGGCGTGAGCAGCGCTGATAAATTAATGGATGCGGTCAATGTGCCGTGCAACTCACGTGCGGTGATCACGTCTTGTCCAAAATTGTTAAATGAAGTGAAAAGAGCATTCATATCAATATTGCTCCCGTCGGCCAGTAATTGCATTTTGTAGGGCGTTTGTTTGCCATCGATATACAACTCGGCCCTGTTTATTTTGCCCCCAAGTGTTGATATGTTTGATAGCAGCGCTTGCAGGCCCGAGGGAGATAACAAGCAGGTGCCTTTGGCGCCCTTGGCACGAAATTCCCCAAATTGAAAATCGTCAACTTGAGCATTGAGTTTGGCAGTAACGGCCTTGGGGAACGTCATGGAATATGGATCCGTCGACTGACCTTGAGCGGCCAATAATTCGTCCAGTTTCAAATGTTTTGCGTGGGCGTCTGCCTCTAACTGCAACTTTTCTCCGGGTACTAAAAGGTAGGGCAATAGGTTTTTTAACCGACCTTTTATGCCCAAATCACTGGAGCCGGCTACGATGGTTAACGTATCAAAGTACAAATCGTTTTTTTGTAATGAGCACACAGCCGTTACGTTTTTGTACGGTAAATCGCTGTTTTTAAAGTAAAAGGCGCCGTCGTCTATCCGCAAAGTTCCGGATGACTGAGCCGTCACAAAATCTCTCGCCGTTGGGGTTGATAGCGAGCGAAAGCGATTTTGAAATTGACATTCAAATGACGCATTGCCCTGAACGTTTTCTAGGGTGTCCAATCCCGTCATCACGAAGAGTTTTTCCAGAGACAACTGCGCGTTGGCATTGAGGGATAGTAGAGGTTGGTTGAAGTCTTCAAGGCGCATGTCTAATTGAAACCGCCCATCGTCAATCTGACCTTCAAAATTGGCCACCTCAAGCCATCCGTTTCTTGAGCGAACATCGTTGCCGAAGAGCAGTTCGCCATTGGTGTTGACACGCTCAATGGTTAAATCGCGATCGAGAATGCGTATGGTGCCATTTTTTAAGGTGTAAATCAATTGTCGCTCTGATGTGCTTTGCTCCGGCAATCGCGCAGCAAACTCTATATCAATGGCACCTTCAACTTCCAGCCAATGCAGCGCTTGACGATAGTTTTCGGGAAGTAAATTAAGAACGGCAGCGGCATTCAAATGACGGCCTTCAATGTGAACGTCGGTTTCGGAATCCTCAACAAAAACGTACAGGGAGACCGGTTCGCCATCGAGCGAAAAGCGTTTTGATTTGACGCTAAAGCCTTCTCCGTCTTTTTGCACGTTGAAATCTGCTTTGATGAAAACAGGCCGATTGTATGTGAAGTCAGAAACTCTTAGGTGGTTGTGAGATACTTCGCCTTTTCCTTCTACCGATAATTCAGAATCGGAAAAATTGCCCGTAAGTTTGATGCTTTCGATGTAGTCTTCAATAGCAACATCTTTTGAATGGTAGCGAAAGCGCACGTCATTGGCAATGACTTCGCGTAAACCAATACTCACCGATGATTCGCTGTCACTGGATTTCCAAAATGACCAATTGTTTTGTCCGTTTGGCAGTTTGCGCAAATATACCTTGCCCTTGTTCAACGAGACCCCTGAGACGTGTACATCATCTCTCCAAACATCCCACGGTCGAAAACTCAAATAAGCTTTTTCTACACTGATTAGGGTATCTTTGCTTCCCGCTAAAGCTTCCGGAATAAACACATTGGAAAAGGCCACCGAAATCAAGGGGAATTTTCTAAAAGAAAGCTCGATATCTGCCACATCGACCTCAACAATCAGCTGTTTATTGATTTGTCCAACAATTGGCTGAATCAGTTTTTCTTGATGATAATATAGATACACCATTGTGCCACCGAGAAGCAACATGAGTAAAGTCACGGTGAGCGCAGTAATTTTAAAAATTTTTTTTAGCGTGTGCATGTTTGCCGTGGTGTCTGTGGTAGCGTTTTTAAATCATTGCTGTGTCAAATAACACACCATTTTTTGTAAAACGCAAAAATAGGTCATAATGTATTTGGTCGTTGGGTGAACCTTGTGTTCGCCCGCCACATTAACCAGCTCCTGTTCTTTTGCCCCCATCGCAGCTATTGTGTTTTGCAGACAATCCATATTTAACGGTCATTTTTGAAATACATGAAAATTAACCCCCGCCAAACTGATGGTGTACATTATTTTTGGCGCAAATTAAAAAATGAAGCATTTGACCTGACTTAAAAATGCTTCATATTCCAAATCATCAACTACTGTATTTATGAACGAGCTTTTGGCCAAATTTGAGCGCACCCCCGCAGAGATTGTTTTTCATTGGAAAGATAGAGAAACGGAAGCTGAGGGTTGGGCGGTAATCAACAGTTTACGCGGTGGTGCTGCCGGTGGTGGCACCAGGATGCGTCCTGGGCTAAATGAGCGAGAGGTGTTGTCTTTGGCCAAAACCATGGAGATCAAATTTACCGTTGCCGGACCACCCATTGGCGGCGCCAAAAGCGGTATCAACTTTGATCCGCACGACCCGCGTAAAAAAGGGGTGTTGGAAAGGTGGTATAAGGCGTTGAAACCCTTGCTTAAAAACTATTACGGAACAGGAGGTGATTTAAACGTTGACGAAATTCACGAAGTGATTCCCATGACCGCGAAATTGGGTGTGCTGCACCCTCAAGAAGGCGTGCTTCAGGGGCATTTCTCACCCGATACAGAAAGCAAAAAGGCAAAGATTAGCCAATTACAAGAAGGGGTATTGTTTCCCGTAACATCCGAAACGTATGCCCCTATTGAAAATAAAACCTACACCGTGGCCGATATGATCACCGGTTATGGCGTAGCGGAATCCGTCAAGCATTTTTATCACATCTACGGCGGAAATATCGCCGGTAAACGCGCCATTGTACAAGGGTGGGGGAATGTTGGTGCCGCTGCTGCGTGGTATCTCTCCAAAATGGGCGTTAAAATAACGGGTATCATTGACCGCGTTGGTGGTATCATCAATACCGAAGGATTGACGTTCGCAGAAGTCAATGACCTAATGTAGGCAAAAACCGGAAATTACTTGGTTGCGGACGACTTGCTGTCTTTTGACGAAACCAATGCGCGCATTTGGGATTGTGGAGCGGAAATTTTTATTCCTGCCGCTGCATCGCGATTATTAACCCGTGAACAAATAGAGCGCATGCTCGCCCATGGTTTGGAAGTGATGTCGGCCGGTGCCAATGTGCCTTTTGCCGACGATGAGATATTTGAAGGTCCTACCGCACTGTTTGCCGATGCGCGCTTGAGCTGTATCCCTGATTTTATTTCAAATTGTGGCATGGCCCGCGTCTTTGCCTATTTGATGCAAGACAATGCTGCGGTCAATGAAGCAAGCATTTTTCAAGATGTGTCTGAAGTGATCAACGAGGCTTTGAAAAAATGTTACCAAAAAAACAGCGACAAACTAAAATTAACCGATACAGCGTACCAAATTGCGCTGGAACAACTGATGTAAGCTTTGCAGAATTAACCACCTAAAACCACCAAACCTTGATTGCTGAAATTCTGATGATAGTGGTGTTTGTCTTGGGCTATTTGGCCATTGCCTTAGAACACCAAATCCACGTTGATAAAGCCGCTAGTGCGTTGATCGCCGGTGTCTTATGCTGGGCGATTTATGTGCTTTCAGCCGGGAGCTTCCATACCAATGAAACCATACCGCCACACATGTTTGTGGGCGCTGACGGCAGCGATATTGGGTTTATGGAAGCCGCCATGCACTACATTTCTGAGTATCAGCTCTTACACCATTTAAGTGAAATTGCCAGTATACTTTTCTTCCTTATTGGTGCCATGACCATTGTGGAGCTCATCGATATTCACAAGGGCTTTTCTCTCATTACCAATAAAATTGAAACGACCTCCAGGCCAAGATTGATGTGGATTGTGTGCATTTTGACCTTTTTCATGTCGGCTGCGCTCGACAACCTCACCACCACCATTGTGATGGCATCGCTGCTCAAAAAACTCATAGCCAATTACAAAGATCGCTGGCTGTTTGCGGGGATGATTGTGGTTGCGGCCAACGCGGGAGGGGCGTGGTCACCCATTGGTGATGTGACCACAACGATGCTTTGGATTGGTAAACAAGTGACGGCACAAAACGTCATCATCCGACTTATTTTGCCAAGTTTGGTTTGTTTGATTGTGCCATTGATGCTTTTAACGCCACGTATAAAGGGAAACATTCGTCGACCTTTGGATGTAGACGGGCACGACGACCGCTTACCGGGTCTTACCACCAAGCAGATGCGTAATGTGTTCATCGCCGGTTTGTGCGGTTTGATTTTTGTTCCGGTATTTAAAACCGTTACCCATTTACCGCCTTTTATGGGAATGATGTTGAGCTTGGGGGTGTTGTGGTTGATTACCGAAATTATGCACCGCAAAAAAAACACCAACGTGCGTAAAAGATTGTCCGTCATTACCGCCTTGAAAAAGGTGGATTTTGCTTCGGTGCTGTTCTTTTTAGGGATTCTGTTGGCCGTTGGTAGTTTACAGTCGGCCGGACAACTCGGAGAAATGGCCGCTTGGTTGAATAACACACTTGGCACCGATCAAGAAGGAGGCGTTTACGCGGTTGGTATATTGATCGGATTATTTTCGGCATTGGTTGACAATGTGCCTCTCGTGGCGGCATCCATGGGGATGTACGAAATCATGCCTACCGGTTACTTTGCCCAAGATGGACTATTTTGGGAGTTTTTGGCTTATTGTGCGGGAACAGGTGGAAGTGCTTTAATAATTGGATCAGCTGCCGGCGTTGCCGTGATGGGTATTGAAACCATCACCTTTGGCTGGTATTTGAAGAAGATTGCCCCTTTGGCACTGATAGGGTATTTCGCCGGTGCCATTTTTTATATATTGGAACATTCCGTTTTTTAGTGCTGTATATTACACGCGCTAAAATTTCTTCAAAAGGCATGGCAGCTCAGTTTCCGTGTGTATTTTTGCTCAGCAATTTGGGATAGCAAAACATTGAGCCGTCCTCTTACATTTACTCTTTTAGAACAACGATTATGAGAGAAGCTACATTTAGAGAAGTCATTGCAGAGGCAATGAGTGAGGAGATGCGTCGCGACGAGAATATTTACTTAATGGGTGAGGAAGTGGCCGAATACAACGGTGCTTATAAAGCCTCAAAAGGTATGCTCGACGAATTTGGCCCCAAGCGCGTCATCGATACCCCCATTTCAGAATTGGGTTTTTCCGGTATTGGCGTAGGTTCTGCGATGAACGGATTGCGTCCCATCATCGAATTTATGACCTTCAACTTTTCTTTGGTTGCCATCGATCAAATCATCAATAACGCAGCGAAAATGAAGCAGATGTCCGGAGGTCAGTTTGATATCCCCATCGTGTTTCGCGGACCAACAGCTTCGGCCGGACAGCTTGGTGCCACGCATTCACAAGCATTCGAAAGCTGGTACGCCAATTGTCCCGGACTAAAAGTGGTTGTCCCTAGCAATCCTTATGACGCCAAAGGCCTTCTCAAAACGGCTATTCGCGATAACGACCCGGTTATTTTCATGGAATCTGAGCAGATGTATGGCGATAAAATGGAGGTGCCGGAAGATGAGTACTTGATTGAGCTTGGTAAAGCCGATATCAAAAGAGAAGGCAGCGATGTAACCATTGTTTCATTTGGAAAAATCATCAAACGCGTCTACGAAGCGGCCAAAGAATTAGAGAAAGACGGTATTTCAGTGGAGATTATTGATCTTCGGACCGTTCGCCCCATCGACTATGACACTGTTATTGCCTCGGTAAAAAAGACCAACCGCTTGGTTTGTGTTGAAGAAGCCTGGCCCCTTGGTTCTATTTCTACAGAGATTGCCTTTGCCGTTCAACGCTTGGCCTTTGACTATCTCGACGCACCGATCCGAAGAATCACCTGTACAGATACCCCTATTGGTTACGCCCCCAACTTGGTGGAAGCCTTTCTTCCTGCTACCAAAGACATCGTGCAAGCCTGTAAGGATGTGATGTACGTAAACAGCTAAGCTAATCCGCATGAGTGACAACAGTCGAATCAATGCCGATAAGGCACCAAAGCCCGTTGGTCTTTATCCCCACGCACGTAAAGTGGGCAATTTACTTTTTTTATCAGGGGTAGGGCCCCGCGTAGCCGGTAGTGATGCAAACGACAGTGGTGTACCCGGACTAGAACTTGATCACAACGGTAATTTCAAAGCTTTTGACTTTGAGCAGCAGGTGCACTCTGTGTTTAATAACGTGAAGCAAGTGCTTGAAGCCAGCGGTTCTTCTTGGGATAAATTGGTAGATGTTACTGTTTTTCTCGTCGATATGAAACGCGACTTTCACACCTTTAACCGCATCTACGCGGAATATTTCAAAGACAACCAACCCTGTCGAACGACCGTGGAAATCAGTAGTTTGCCAACGCCAATTGCCATCGAGTTAAAATGTGTGGCAGAAATTGGCTGATGTTGTAAACAGCGCAACCGAATTGCTGTTACCTTTTAAAATCTTTATACTTTTTTGACTATGTCTGAAAACACTTTTGCCAATCGTCACATCGGCCCAAGACCGGATGATGTACAGGAAATGTTGCGTACTATGGGCGTCGATTCCGTTGAAGACCTCATTAAAAAAAGCATTCCCGATACCATACGTTTAGAAAAACCGCTGGATTTAGAACCTGCTATGGGTGAACATCAATATATGTCTCACCTGCATGATATTGCCTCGCGCAATAAAGTGTTTACCAACTTTATTGGCATGGGGTATCACGATACCGTTCTTCCTGGCGTCATTCAGCGCAATATTTTAGAAAACCCCGGCTGGTACACTGCCTATACACCTTACCAGGCCGAAATTGCGCAAGGTCGTTTAGAGGCGTTGATCAATTACCAAACCATGGTTACACAACTGACCGGTATGGAGTTGGCCAATTCGTCACTCTTGGATGAACCCACAGCTGCTGCGGAGGCCATGAGTATGTTGTTCAGCGCGCGCAGCAAAGAGCAAAAAGACGCCAATATGTTTTTTGTGTCGCGTCACTGTTTGCCGCAAACCATCGCTTTGATTGAAACGCGCGCCGAGCCACTGGGTATAGATTTAGTCATCGGTGACCACCAAGAAGTAAACATTGACGAGCGCTTTTTCGGAGCGTTACTTCAGTATCCTGCCGGCGATGGAGAAATTTTTAATTACAAGGAATTTGTTGCTAAGGCCAAGGAGTTCGGCGTATCCATCGCGGTGGCTGCCGATATCATGGCGCTTGTGCTGCTAGAGGCGCCCGGACACTGGGGGGCTGACGTTGTGGTGGGGAGTACCCAGCGCTTTGGTATTCCATTGGGATATGGCGGGCCACATGCTGCTTATTTTGCCACGCACGAATCGTATAAGCGTCATGTTCCCGGACGAATCATTGGCAAAACCATCGATCGCGAAGGGAACCCGGCTATGCGGATGGCGCTACAAACCCGTGAACAGCACATCAAGCGCGATCGCGCTACTTCCAATATATGTACGGCACAAGTGCTCTTGGCTGTTATGGCCGGTATGTATGCCGTGTATCATGGACCAAAAGGACTTCGTCGAATTGCCACCCGCATTCACCACCATACGGTTAGTTTGGCTGATGGCTTGAAAAAGCTTGGCTTCAACCTGTTGTCGAGTGAGTTTTTCGACACCATCCAAGTGGAGCTAAACGACATCGATGTATCTCAATTGAGAAAAATTGCGGAATCTAGAAAAATGAACTTCCGCTATTTCGATAATCACCGTGTGGGGATCAGTTTGAGTGAAACATCGACCATCGATACGGTTAACGAGATATTGGAGGTTTTCTCCGATGCGTGTGAGATTGAGTCCTTTATTTCGGCCAAAGAACTAGATGTAACCATCATTCCTGATGACTTGCTTCGTCGAGACGATATTCTCAGTTACGACGTTTTCAACCGCTACCACAGCGAAACGGAAATGATGCGCTACATTAAAAAGTTAGAGCGTCGTGACCTCTCTTTGAATCATTCGATGATTGCATTGGGATCATGCACCATGAAGCTCAATGCCGCCGCAGAAATGATTCCCATTACTTGGCCTCAGTGGGCGAATATTCACCCGTTTGCACCACTTAATCAAGCTGAAGGGTACCAGTTTATCATCAGAGAGATGGAGCGTTACCTTGGGGTAGTTACCGGTTTTGCCGGAGTAAGTCTGCAACCCAATTCCGGTGCCCAAGGCGAGTACGCCGGCTTGATGGTCATCCGTGCCTATCATCAATCCCGTGGTGATCAACACCGCAATATTGTGTTGATTCCATCCAGTGCCCACGGAACCAATCCGGCGAGTGCAGTTATGGCGGGGATGAAAGTGGTGGTTGTGAAATGCGACGACCAAGGAAATATTGATGTGGAGGATTTGCGCAACAAAGCAGAAAAATACAGCAACGATTTAGCGGCATTGATGATTACCTATCCATCGACCCACGGTGTTTTTGAAGCGGCGGTGAAAGAGATTACCGGAATCATTCACGACCACGGTGGACAAGTTTACATGGATGGAGCCAATATGAATGCTCAAGTAGGATTGACCAGTCCGGGCAATATTGGTGCTGATGTTTGCCACTTAAACTTGCACAAGACCTTTGCCATTCCTCATGGAGGAGGTGGACCGGGGATGGGTCCTATTTGTGTGGCGCCACAGTTGGTGCCATTTTTACCCGGACACCCAGTGGTGAAAACTGGCGGGAAGACAGCCATTAGTCCCATCAGTGGGGCCCCATGGGGTAGCGGATTGATTCTGTTGATTTCTTACGGGTATATGAAAATGTTGGGACCCGACGGGTTGACTAAGGCGACGGAGGTGGCTATATTAAATGCCAACTACCTAAAAGCAAGGTTGGAGAATTACTTCCCCGTTTTGTATACCGGGGAGAAAGATTGCGTGGCGCACGAAATGATCATCGATTGCCGTCCGTTTAAAAAATCTGCCGGCATCGAAGTAACTGATATTGCCAAACGTTTGATGGACTACGGTTATCACGCACCTACGGTATCATTCCCCGTGGCCGGTACCATGATGCTAGAGCCCACCGAAAGTGAATCCAAGGAAGAGCTTGATCGCTTTGCAGATGCTTTAATTGGTATTCGCAAGGAAATGGATGCCATTGAGAGTGGGGAAGCTGATAAAAATAACAATGTCTTAAAGAACGCACCACATACCATGAAAATGGTAACATCAGATCTATGGGATTTGCCTTATTCCCGCGAAAAAGCAGCTTTTCCCATGGAAGGCATACAAGAAAACAAGTTTTGGCCAAGCGTTCGTCGTGTGGATGATGCCTACGGCGACAGAAACTTGATGTGTACCTGTGCACCCATGGAATCATACGAATAACGCAAGTTATGTATATGCTTATCAGTTAAGTAAAAAAACCTCCAAAGCCTTGGAGGTTTTTTTATTTTCTTATCTATTGTGCGTGTATTAGCCTCCCAATTAAGCAAAAAAAAATTAATTTGTCTTATCTTTCGAGGATGGCGGACATTTTTTTAGATACATCGCTTGTTTATTGGAAAGTTTTTGTACTTTTGACAAACAGATAAATTAAATTTAATCGACAATGAGAAGAAATTATTTAATCGCAGCTGCGTTGTTTTCGGGGTTAGCATTTGCCCAACAACCAGTTCAGTTTCCAGAAATGGATGCTACCATTAGCGTTCAAGACGGAGATGACATGCTAAAAAGAGAATTTCCGGTAGTTACTAAAGGTGCAGAAACCACTATTTGGTCTGAGGATTTCGCCAATGGCGTTCCTAGTAATTGGACAAGCTTAGGCTTTACAAGGGCTGGAACTCCAAACCCCAATGCACAATGGGAGTACCGCGGTCCTTCCACCAACCCTGATACCTCTACAGGTTCACGTGGTCTTTTGGCCGGTGCAGGTCTGCCCATTAATAGCCCAACCAGAGCCAACGGTTTCATGATTTATGATTCCGACTTTAAAGAAACAGCTGGTACCGGCATAGGTAATGGTAATGCAGCCGGTGGTCACATTGGTGTTTTAATTACAGACACCATTGATTTGACCGGAGAAAACGAAGTTATGTTAGAAATGTATTCTTATGCACGTCTATTTAACTCTCGTCTTTACGTTGCTTTCAGTACCAACGGAGGTGCAACATTTCCTGACACCATCGAAATTCACCCGTCTTCAGATTTGGGTGTAAACACGGCAACACCTAGAGATTTCCGTGTTTTGCGAGACGTATCTTCGATCATCGGTGGACAGTCAAATGTTAGAATGTCTATCATTTTCAGAGCAGAAGAGCGTACAGGTGCATTAAGTCCAAATACAGACCCTTCCTCAGTTTGGGGATTGTACTTCTGGATGGTTGACGACATTTCGTTAAAAGCGCTGCCTTCAACGTTCTTTACATTTGAAAACACAGAAGTAACAACAGGTACAGGAACAGTAACCGCTCCTTCTTATGACATTCTCAATGACAACCCGCCTACCTCTTGGGGTGGACCCGGTCACTACGGAATAACCACTTTACGTGAGGCGCGTTCAATTGCTTTTGATGCCAATATCCGTAACTTTGGTGCTTCACCGCAAAGCAACGTGGCTTTGGCTGTTGAAATTTGGAGAAATGGTGTTTTAGATACCATTGTATCACACACACCAGTGCCCATTATGACTCCCGGTGAGTTGAGAACCTTCGCAGATTTCACCACCGACTTCTGGACGCCAACACAGAAAGGTGAATATCAATTTGTTTACAAAGTAACTTCTGATAGTCTTACTTTGGCTAATAACGGTGGCAATACTGTTGCGTTCCGTCCAGACACCATTCCTTTCCTTATCAACGACCAAGTGTGGGGAATGGATTATCGCCGCTTCTTTAACGGATTGGGAACTGGACAGCTTGGTGCAGATGGCTCAGCTATCGCTGCACGTTACGAAATCAAAGAGGGTGAATTCGACCAAATGTATACCGCTCGCGTAGGACTTAGTGGTGTAACTGAGCCCGGAGCAGAAATTGAGGTTGAAGTGTTTAAAGTTGAGGACTTCCTTACTGGTGGTACTGGTGGTGCAGTTGCCTTTGCCTTTAAAACCATCACACAAGCAGAAATCGATAACGGATTTACCGACGTAGCGTTCTTTGATCCCGCTTTAGGTTCCGGTCAGATTGATATGGCGTGGACGCCACAACAACCGGATTCAGCTTATTGGGTAGTTGTAACGATGTTCTCATCTCAAGGGAATTTCCCCGTGAGCATTCGCAACGACCAAACGTTCCAAAATACCACACAGTCTTTGATGTTTAACTCAACTCAAGGAAGCTGGTTTAATGGATATGCTGGTGGCAGCCGTAGCTTGGCTCAGCCGCACATCAGAATGATTGCTTGTTCTTCTACAGATCCCTGTGATGGTACTGGCCCGACCAATACCATTACTGAAGTTTCTGATGAACTCGGAATTAAGTACTACCCCAACCCAACCAGTGGTGTTATGATTTTGGACTTCGGTGCTAAGCACGGTGAATTTGCCAATATTCATATCACTGACATGAGCGGAAAGGTTGTACACGCCGAGCGTGCCAACACCAACAATATCTCACAACACCAAATGAACTTGTCTAACCTAAGCAATGGTTTGTACTTGTTAAATGTTGAGATGGGTGGCAAGAAATCTACTTATAAAGTGACTGTCGAGAAATAATCTTCCTCTTGTCTTACATAAAAAAAGCCCTGCAATTTTGCAGGGCTTTTTTTATATGTATCATTCTAATTCTATTCGTTGTTTTTACCTTGCATTTTCAAGTAATCAACTTCTGATTTGGTAAGAAATCTATAGTGGCCTCGCGGTAAATTCTTTTTGGTTAAACCGGCAAAATATACGCGATCTAGTTTCACAACTTCGTATCCCAACGCGGCAAAAAGCCTTCTAATGACGCGGTTTTTACCTATGTGAATGCGAATGCCGACGTGGTTTCTCGCCTTTCCTTCTACCCACGATAACTCGTCAACTTCTACAGGGCCATCTTCCAGCGTAACACCTTCGATGATTTTTGTGAAATCGGCCTTGCTCAGGTTTTTATCAAGTACCACATCGTATAACTTACTTGCCCCATGCGATGGATGTGTTAAACGCTTAGCTAGCCCTCCATCATTCGTGAAAAGCAACAGTCCAGTTGTTGACCGATCCAGTCTGCCAACCGGGTAAATTCTTTCCTTACAAGCCTTGCCAACCAAATCCATCACTGTTTTTCTGGCCTTAGGGTCGTCGGTTGTACTGATAAAACCCTTTGGCTTGTTCAATAAAACGTACTGCTTCTTTTCGCCTTTAATCAACTCTCCGGCGTAGCGTACCTCGTCGTCGGGTTGAACTTTATACCCCATTGAGGTAACGACTTTGTTATTTACTTGAACCAATCCTGCGGCTATAAATTCATCGGCCTCACGTCTGGAGCAAATACCTGCCAAGGCAAGGTATCTGTTCAAGCGAACTTCATCTGGATTGCCAGACGGCTCAGGCTTCTTTTTTCCTTTGCCTACCGGCTTTCTCGTGGGTGGTCCGGAGCGTCGCTTATCTCCTTGATTGGGTTTTCCGCTTTTTGAATTCTTCTTTTCCATGTGGGTTGGTTTTACAGTGTGCAAAGGTATTGTTTATATATAAAGTGCGAATGCTTATGACTTTGGCTTTCCGGGGCTGAATTCTTTCCCGTAATTTGGTGCGTAATACGCCATATCTACCGATTGACCATCTTTTATCAAGTTCCAACCCAATTGACCGTAGTATGCGGCTGATGGGTGTTGCGGATAAAGAAAGACGTGTTTTCCGTATAGTCCTTCTAGCTTAGAAGCGGCATCTCCTACTATAGCAATGTTATTGCTATCATCCCTTAAGGTGTCTTCCTCAAAGATGATGGCTTGCATCTCGGATGGGGCTTGCCTCTTTTTGAAAACTTTGCTAAACGCTTCCATTCTCCGGGCATCAATAACAGACATGCAAATGTCTTCATCTTTACCGTGTTCTTGCCAATACGCGTGAAGGGCGTCTAATGGAGAAATGGCATACAATGGCAAGGATAGCGCATAGGCGTAGCCCTTTGCGGCCGATACACCTATGCGTAGTCCGGTGTAAGAGCCGGGACCATCTCCCACCAATATGGCTTGGAGATCAGAAAAGTGTTTTCCGGCTTTGCTGAGAGCCACTTCTACCAAAGAGTGGAGTCTTTCTGCGTGAATGTATTTGTTGGCATCGAATTCCTCAACCACCGCAAGACACTGCTCGTTTTTAAAAACAGCTACGGAGCAATTGCGGGTTGCGGTTTCAATGGCCAGCCAACATACATTATTTGTCGACATAGATTAAGGCTTTGACTGGACGGGCAAGTCGTTTCGGAGCTCTTGCGAAATAGCACCAAAAGGTCCGGTGATAACGCTTTCGTTTTCTTCTAATCCATTGATGATGTGAATAAAGGCATCATCCTGAATGCCAACTTCAACCTTTCTCAGCATTGCTTTACCTTCTTGAGATACAAATACACAGGTGAACGCATCTTTATCAGAAGCCCTGATGCGGGTGCGCAATCGGTTGTCGCCGGTGGAGTCGGTTCTAGTGGTAACAGCCTGAACCGGAATAGCAATTACATCAAATACTTTGCGGGTAATGATATCAACAGTGGCTGTCATTCCGTGACGTAGGGGGTGGGTTTGTGTCAAATGTGCGTATGAGTCCGGATGGATGTCTATCAATACGTCAAATACGGTGATTTGGTCGGCGCTCACATTTTCGTCTGCACGAGAAGCTATGGCTACCTGTGCCACTTTTCCGTAAAACGTTTCTTCGGGGTAGGCCTCTACGCGAATCGATACCGAGTCGCCTTTATTGACCCGAATAACTTCATTTTCGTTGACTTCTACTTTTACCTGCATACGCGTAAGGTCAGAAATGCGCAATAGCTCTGTACCGGCCATTTGAGCAGTCCCCACCACGCGTTCGCCTACTTCCACGTTGAGCATACTAACGATACCCGATGCCGGAGCGTAAATGGTGGTGCGTTTGAGGTTGTCTTCGGCTTCTTTCTCCGAAGCTTGTGCGCTTTTTACTTGGTATCGGGCGGCGTCTACACCCAACCGTGCCACGTCGTACTCGCGCTGAATGGCGTCGAACTCCAAATCGGAAATTACACCGTTTTTGTGCAGGGACTTGTTTCTGTTGTAATTGCGTTCTGCCTCGATGAATTGGGCTTCGGCTTGTTTGAAGGCAGCCCTAGTGTTGTTGGTCGACGCCTTGGCACGCTGCTGCGCAGACTGGTATAAGTCGGGGTTGATTTTGACCAATAATTGTCCTCGCTCTACGTAATCGCCTTCGCGAATATGCAGCTCAAAAATTTCACCCGATACCTCTGGAGCTAGCTTTACTTCAGCTGCCGGTCTTATTTTTCCCGATGAGTTGACCAATTCAACCAAGTCGCGTTTTTCAACCTTAGAAACTTGAACAGAAATTGCCGTATCACCCCCAAACCATCCTGCAGTTCGACCGTATATCAAAATACCAACAACCAAAATCGCCGATAAAATCCAAACAAACTTTTTCATAAATTAAGGTTTATGTGGTCATTGCAACTCGCTAAAACTTCAACTCGTTACTTGCGTAAAAGTTAAGCACGTTAATGCTAAATACAAATTCGTAAAGTGAACTGGCCTGTTCGGCTTGAGCTTGTGCCAAAGCATTCTTAGCGTTTTCGAAGTCGTACTGTTGAATGGCACCTACACGAAAGCGTTCTTGCGCATAATCAAAGGCTTCCTTGCTTGATTTTACCGCTTTTTCTGCTGCGCGATAGGATTTCAAACTGGCTTGTGCATCGGCATAAGCGCGTTGCACGTCTTGGCGTACGCGGTTTTTTTCTCGTTCAAATTCCAAATCTGCCATTTGTCTCTGCAGTTGCGCATTGCGAATATTGTTTCGAATTCTAAGCCTGCTGTAAATAGGGATATTTAAACTCACCCCTACAAACTCGTTCACGTTGTCGTATGCCTGGTTTAAGAATGGCTTATTTCGAATATCAGAGGGCACCTGTTGCACAGAGAAAACAGGCTGACCGTCACCGGTTTGCCCGATGGGTATAATTTGAGGGATTTGTTCGCCAAACTCTACAATTTGATCCGAATAATTGGTAGAAATGGCTCCAATAATACTCAACGTAGGATAGCGCTGCCCTTTAGCAATGCTGATGTCTTTTTCGGCTTGCTGAATGCCTAAAGTTGCGGCTTTTACGCCAGGTTGAAGCTCCAATGCTCGTTGGAAAATGTAGTCTTCGGTAAACTCGAAAACCTCACTATCTGGTAAACCATCAATGGGATTGGTTACGTCAAAACCGTCTAAGTCGGGCAACTGTAGCAACTGAATTAGATCCAGTTTGCTTAACATTAGGTCGTTTTCATTGCGCACTCGGTTTTGCTCATCTCTGGCCAATTGTGCTTCCAGCTCGTACAAACTTCCACGGGGCTCGGCGCCGGCCTTTACCAAGTCAGACATGCGTTGTACCTGCAACGTAGAAATACGCTCTTGCTCTCTGGCAATGCGCAGTACCTCTTTGGCCAATAATATTTGCAAATATGCAGCGGTAACATTAAGCGTGACGTCAATCTCCATTTGGCGGTAACTGGCTTCGCGAATATCTCTTTCTAATCTGGCGCGGTCGATGTTGTTTTTGTTGCGAAAACCATCGAAAAGTGTCCACTGTGAATTGAGCCCAAAATTGCTGGTTTGACGTGATTGCCTACTGATCAAGTTGGTTACCGGGTCAATGTTTAGACCAAAGTTGAAATTGTAGCCAAAACTAGCGTTTAGGTCGGGAAATAGATCGGCCCACGCAGCGTTGATGTCGTTTTTCGCCATTTGAATGTTCAAGGCAGATCGACGAACATCAATATTTTGGTCCAATGCATATTCAACACACTCCTGAAGGCTCCAAGTGCGCTCTGTTACCTGTGCCTTGCTTAGATGTGTAAATGACACAAATACCATAACAAGAAACAGCAATCGATATGACAACATGGGCAAGTGTTTTTAAGCGTGTAAATGTACGTTTTATGATTTAAATGGACACGCAGCTTTTTCAGCATTTTCGTCAAGCAATATCAATTATTGCACGTAGTTTTGTCATGCGCTAAAGCTTTCTATGAATCAAAAAGACGACATCCAAAACGCCATTCGCTCCCTGCCATCTAGTCCGGGTGTTTATCAGTATTTTGATAAAAACGATCGACTGCTGTATATCGGTAAAGCAAAAAACCTAAAAAAACGCGTCTCTTCGTACTTCAGTAAAAGACACGACAGCGCTCGGATTGCGGTTATGGTAAGAAAAATTGATCGCATTGAGACGGTGGTTACCGAAACAGAGTTTGATGCTTTGCTGTTGGAGAATAACTTGATTAAAACGCATCAGCCGCGCTACAACATCAATCTCAAAGACGACAAGACCTATCCTTGGATTTGTATCAAAAACGAACGTTTTCCGAGGGTGTTTCCAACCCGTCAGAAAATTAAGGATGGTTCTGAATACTACGGACCATACGCCTCGGTGCGGGTGATGAAAACGGTGCTTGAATTGGCAAGACAGCTTTACCCCATCAGAACCTGTAAGTACAATCTCAGCGAAGAAAACATCGACAATGGCAAATTCAAGGTTTGCCTAGAGTTTCATATTGGAAACTGCTTGGGTCCCTGCGAAGGCCATCAAAGTGAAGAAGATTACAACCAGAGTATTGATGCGGTGAGGAGCTTAATCAAGGGACACCTCAATACTGTGCGCAAGGCGCTGCAGGAGCAGATGCACAATCAAGCTGGCCGCTTGGAGTTTGAAGCTGCGCAAAAGACCAAGGAGCGTTTGGAACGCATCGAAAAATATCAAGCCAAATCCGTGGTTAGTCACTCGGGTATTACAAACGTCGACGTGTTTTCTGCCATCACGGATGCTACCCACGGATATGTCAATTTTTTAAAAATCATCGACGGGGCAGTCATTCAATCACACAGTGTAGAATTCAAACGCAAGTTAGAGGAAAGTGAGTCGGAGCTCTTGGCGCTGGCCATTCCCGAAATCCGTCAGCTATACAATTCCGATGCCCCGGAGATTTTTGTCTCCCATCCGGTGGACGTGGCTATTCCCAATACACAAATATCCCTGCCGCAGCGCGGTGATAAAAAAAACATTGTTGATTTAAGCCTGAAAAACGCCCGATATCACCGTTTGGAGCGCCTAAAAAACATGCAGACCGTAGACCCCGATCGCCACGTAAAGCGCTTGATGCAGCAAATGAAAATCGATTTGAGATTGCCCGAGGAGCCGCGACATGCCGAGTGTTTTGATAACTCCAATCTTCACGGAACGAATGCGGTGGCCGCATGTGTGGTTTTTAAAAACGGGAAGCCCAGTAAAAAAGACTACCGTCACTTCAACATTAAAACTGTAGAAGGCCCCGATGATTTTGCCAGTATGGAAGAGGTTGTTTATCGCCGGTACAAACGCCTGTTGGAAGAAGAGGCGGAACTGCCGCAGTTGGTGGTGGTCGACGGAGGGAAGGGGCAGTTGAGTGCCGGATTGAGAGCACTGGAGCGCTTAGGACTTCGAGGGAAAATCACCATCATAGGCATCGCCAAACGTTTGGAAGAGATTTATTATCCCAACGACAGCATTCCCTTGTATCTCGACAAGAAGTCGGAAACATTGAAAGTGATCCAACAGATGCGCGACGAAGCACACCGCTTTGGCATCACCCATCATCGCAATAAACGCAGTAAGAATACGTTTCGAAGTGAGTTGGAAGATATCAGTGGTATTGGCCCGGAGAGCGTTAGGCAGTTACTTCGTAGTTTTGGGTCGGTAAAAGGTGTTAGACATGCCGATGAGAAAGCGCTATCCGAAGTGGTTGGTGCTGCAAAAGCCAAACGTATTTTTCAGAACTTCAATAAAACAGAACAGTGAAGCACCTTTTAAGCTTTTTTCTCTTTCTTTCTGTAGCTGCCCAAGCCCAAGAGAAAAAGGTTGGATTGGTGTTTAGTGGTGGTGGTGCCAGATGTATGGCGCAAATAGGTGCATTAAAAGTAATGGAAGAAGAAGGTGTTCAATTTGATCACCTTGGGGGCACGAGTATGGGTGCCATTTTTGCCGCATTGGTGGCACAAGGTTATACCAGTGACGACATTCTAAAGCTTATTTTACAAGTGGACTGGCAGCAGTTGCAGAACGATAACATTCCCCGTGAACGCTTGTCTTACAGCGATAAAAAACGCGATGAAAGGTACGTTTTTAGTCTCGGCATCAAAGATTGGCAAGTCATGCTGCCTAAAGGACTGAATTCCGGTCACTATGTTTTGCAAAACCTTGATTTTCTCATGCAAAAAGGCAATGATTTTGAAGACTTCAATCAGTTGCCCATCCCTTTTTTCTGTGTTGCAACCGAACTGATCGAAGGAAAATTACATATTTTTGACAGTGGTAGTTTAACCGCGGCTCTGCGCGCGAGTAGCTCTTTCCCCTCCATTTTTTTTCCGGTAAAAATGGAAGATAAATTATACGTCGATGGCGGTGTGATCGATAATTTTCCGGTGAAAACCATGAAAGAAAAAGGGGTTGATATCATCATAGGTGTGGATGTGCAAAATCCTTCGTATTCGATAGATGAGCTCAACAACGCCTTTCGCATACTGGAACAGATTTCCACCCTCAATAATTATCACAGCGGTTTAAAAGCAGATTCACTGGTAGATGTGCTGATTAGACTCGAGCAACAAAATGTTGGTCTCTTTGATTTTCATGAAGGCATGAATCTCTATGCGTTGGGTTATCAAATGGCTTCTGAGCAAAGAGAAGCACTTCGAAACATAGCCAAACAACAAAAGAAAAGAGAGCTTACTTCGTTGCCACTGCCTTCCACGGAGGTTTCTATTTCAAGAATTGAGCTGCTTGGCGATCAATCCAAAGACCGGAGATGGTATCGGAGAGAGCTCGGTCTAAATAAGCCAGGCAAGCTGTCTATTGATAAACTCAATCGCAGAATGGATGAGTGGAAGGGGGGTATGCGCTACGAATCTATTAGCTATCAATTGGTTCAGGATACTGGGGGATATCATAAATTAATCATCGATGCTAAAATAGATTCCGTGAAAAATCGCCTACACGCTGCCGCGCGTTACGACGATGATTTTGGTGCTGCTTTATTGCTGAGTTATAGTCGACGCGATTTGTTCTTCGAAAATGCGCATTTGCACTTTGATTTTGCGGTGAGTGAAAATCCTCGAACCTGGCTGGAATACTCTACCAACCTTGGTGCCATTCCCAGTGCGGGCATTCGTTTTCGTGCGCATCGATTCCGCCCAAGAATTTATGAAGAAGGTGAGCCGTCATCGGAGTTTCGCTACACAGATGCGTCGGTAGATTTCTTTTTGCGCTCCACCATTGCCGATGTTTGGGCCATTGGCGGAGGGTTGCAGCTGGAAGAAGTCAATTATGCACGCGTGGTCAACGAATTGCCTATAACCAATCCTCGATCCGGGTTCATCAATTACTACGCGTTTACCGATTTAGATACCTACGATAGAAACTTCAAGCCAACCAAAGGGTTGCGAATCAACGGGATGTACAGAATTATAGCCGAGCGGGTAGACTTAGAAGAGTTTTTTGAGCCAACTTCCGTGTTGAGTGTTTTCTATTCTCAAGCTTTGTCCTGGAGGAAAAGCATCGGCTTGGAGTGGTGGGCTCGAGGGGCATTTACCATTGGACCGGAAGTGGCCTATCCATACAATATTTTTCTCGGGGGACTGGGTGAAAATTACATCAATTACAGCTTTCCTTTTATTGGCTATCGTTTTATGGAGCTAATCGGCCGAAATGCAGCAACGGTTGGGGCAAACTTTTACGTACACTTGGGGAAAGAAAACTATATCACCGCTAAAGCCAATTGGGGCAAGCTCGAAGCCAGTTATGGCGAACTCTTTGACGATGGGGTCTTGCTCGATGGTTACGGCTTGTCGTACGGCCTCAATACACCGATAGGGCCATTGGAAATCAATGTGATGACATCCAGTAACCACTGGAACATCTATACCTATTTTACCCTGGGGTATTGGTTCTAAATGGCTGGGCCATCAACATACCCTTGCAAATGCGAGAAGTGCTTGCCCAATTGACCACGGCCATCCGTAATGGATGCACGTTCAATTCTTTCCTCCGGATCTTTGTCTAAAAGTGCAGGCATAACCTCCATCAATAATTCCGCACCAAAGTCTTTCGAAGCATCGCGTGGCAATTCACATGGTAAATTGTCAACCGCCATGACGCCAATGCTTCCTTCTGTGCCAAAAGGGACTTCCGCGTGTTGCTGCGGATCGTAACCGTAAAGCGGATCATCGATGGTACTGGGACGCAGCGTAGACACCACGGGACCATCGATGTCGCAGCTCACATCGGCGACGATTTTTATGCGGCATGCGGCGCTTCGTGCATCGTCGTTGGTAAAGATAAAGGGCGACCGGCTATCCCAGTAATGACAAGGAATGTACATGTCGGCCGCTTGGGTGAACGGGGTAAATCGCGCAATATGTCCAACCGGATTGTTGTAAAAAGCGGCCTTGTCAAAGGGCTTATTGTCGGAACGAAAAAAGTAATGGTTGACTTCCAGGCAGGTATAAACCGGTGCGTTGTAGTCGCGGTCAAGAAATTCCAACGGACTCACCTTTTCAACCCCCAAATCTTTGAGCACCTCTTGCGCGCCTTGGGAAACGCGCCCGGTACCGGTAATCACAATTTTAAAATTGTTGGGCAGCTTGGCTTTATCCAGCTCGGCATTCATCTCTGCGCGATCGTAACACAAATGCGCCGGGGTTAAAGTATAGTCACTGGTGCGAACGCCCCAAGCGCGTATGCCGTTGTAGGCGCCAACAATCCCGGCATAGCGTCCGAAGGCCACCACGCGACTGCCGTTTTTTCTGGTCAAGACTTCGTAGTCGACCAAGCGGATGTTCTTGTCTAAAACCGCACGCAATAATTCGCGGTTATAGGGCTGTTCTTTGATGGTGTGGGAAAAGAAAAAATAGGTCTTATCGGCATGTAATTGCTCAATGGGCACTTCTTTGACGCCCATCAACACATCGCAGCTACTGATGTCGTTGACCACTTCCAGACCGGCTTCTCGGTATTCATCGTCGGTATACGCGCGAATGTTGCTCGATTCAATCAAAACCTTTACGCGGAAGGTCTTTTGTAATTCTGCCGCTTGCTCCGGGGTAAACGGCACGCGTTTATCCGGCGGTGTTTTGCCTTCGCGAATAATGCCGATGGTCATATTTTATCAATATTGGTCACCACCGCTTCTGCGACGCAAAAGTGCAAGCACGATGATGGTTAAACAAACGATGGCAACTATTTGAATCATGTCAATTGAATTATTATCCGTCTATAAGTTTGCCCAAAGCGTTCTCGTGAATGTCTTTGTAGGTGCTAACATGTCCCCAGTCTTCATCGTCGATGCGGATGTTGCCCTTGGTCACGTGCCCGAGTAAATCAAACGCCACACCATTGAGCATCATGTTGTCGATGAAGTCGGCCTCGTCTTCTTGTTTGACGGTAACCACCACGCGACTCTGTCCTTCGCCAAAGAGGTAGGCGTCGCGACGAATTTCCGCCGGTGTAGTGATGTCAAAGCCCATATTGCCGGGCATGGATTTTTCCATGAGGCAGGTAAATAGTCCACCTTCCGATACGTCGTGGGCCGATTGAATCAAACCGGCACGGATGGTCATTTTTAATTGCTCTTGAAGCGCGTTCTCTGCTTCCAGACTAAAGCTTGGCACTGGCGATTTTTCTATCCCGTGATAATGCACCAAATACTGCGAGGAGTTGATGTCTTCACGCGCTTGTCCAATCAAGAATACCAAGTCTCCTTTTTGCTTAAAAGGAATGGTGGTGATGTGTTTTTTGTCTTCAATGATGCCAATCATACCGATGGTTGGGGTAGGGAATACCGGCTCGGTTTTGTCTTTGAGGACGGTTTGATTATAAAAACTCACGTTTCCTCCGGTGACGGGGGTTTTAAACATTTCGCAGGCAGTGGTCATTCCTTTAATGGCCGATACAAACTGCCAGTACACCTCTTTGTTGTAAGGGTTGCCAAAGTTCAAACAATTGGTTACCGCAGAAGGCAATCCGCCGGAACAAACAATGTTTCTCGCGGCTTCGCTCACGGCGATCATGGTGCCTACTTCCGGGTCGGCAAAGACATAGCGACTGTTGCAGTCGACGGTCATGGCCAAAGCGCGGTTGGTGTCTTTGATGTTTACCACAGCGGCATCGGTGGGGTTGTTGGTGCTCATGTTGACCGTGCCCACCATGGAGTCGTATTGCTCGTAAATCATTTTACGCGAGGCCAAATTGGGTAATCCCATCATGAATTCCCCGACTTTTTTCAAGTCTTTAGGCTCTTCTACGTCGTTGATGTCAAAATTTTGTAATTCTTCAAAGTAGGCTGCCTTGCGGTATTCGCGGTAGTAAACGGGTGCGCCACCGCCTAATACGAGTGATTCAGCAGGTGCTTCAGCTACTTTGTCGCCATGCCAGAAGAATTCCAATTGCTCACCTTCGGTCACTTCGCCGATGTGTGCACAATTGAGATCCCACTTATCAAAAATGGCTTTTACGGCCTCTTCTTTTCCTTTTTCGATGACCACCAACATGCGCTCTTGCGATTCCGATAAGAGAATTTCCCAAGGCTCCATTTTGTCTTGACGCAAAGGAACACGGTCGAGTTGGATAACCATTCCGCATTTGCCGGCAGCGCTCATTTCAGCGGTTGAGCAGATGATGCCCGCTGCACCCATGTCTTGCATACCCACGATGTAACCGGTGGTGGCCAATTCGAGGGTGGCTTCGAGTAATAATTTTTCTTGGAACGGGTCGCCCACTTGTACGGCCGGTATGTCGTTGGCCGAGTCTTCGCTCAAGTCTTTAGACGCAAACGATGCGCCGTGGATACCGTCTTTTCCGGTAGCTGATCCTACAATGTAAACGGGGTTTCCGGGTCCTTTAGAGGTGGCGGAAATCATTTTGCCCACCTCCATGATGCCGGCAGAAAATGCGTTGACCAATGGGTTTTGGTTGTAGCAATCGTCGAAATAGACTTCACCGCCAACGGTAGGAATACCGAAGGCATTGCCGTAATCGCCGATGCCTTTGACGACCCCTTTGACCAGCCATTTGGTGCGGTCGAGGTTGGGATTGCCAAAGCGAAGTGAGTTCATTTGGGCAATGGGGCGGGCGCCCATGGTAAAAATGTCGCGGTTAATACCACCTACGCCGGTAGCGGCACCTTGGTAAGGCTCCAAAGCCGATGGGTGGTTGTGTGATTCGATCTTAAAGGCGCAAGCCAGTCCTTCGCCAATATCGACCAATCCAGCGTTTTCTTCACCGGCTTTAACCAGCATGTGTGGACCGTCTTTGGGTAATGTTTTCAACCAAATAATGGAGTTTTTATACGAACAGTGCTCGCTCCACATGGCTGAGTACATGGCCAATTCGGTGTAATTGGGCTCTCTTCCGAGAATGCCAATAATCTTGTTAAATTCTTCCTCGTTGATTCCGAGGGTGGAGGCGGTCGTCAAATCGACGGTTGGGTATGTGGTATTCATACGTAATTTTGCTTGCTGATGATCAGATGGCAAAGGTACAATCATGCGCGCAGCCCACATAACTAAAATTTGGCTTTTCTCACTATTGATGTGCACAACGTTGGTGGAGGCACAAATCAGTTGGCAAGTCCACGGAGGTGTGTCGACCTTTCGGCCACACCGTTCAGAGATGCACCTGAGTCAGCGCGGTTTTGGGCACATCGATGCATCACTGATCTATTATCCAAAAGGCAATAAAGCTTGGTCGGCCGATAACAAAGCCCCTCGTGTGGGATTGCGTTATGCCTATTTCGCCTTTCCCGATGAGGCCATGGGACAAGCACACGGATTAAACGCCTTCTTGAGCAAGGATTTTATAAGACGCAACAACTGGAGGTGGTACTGGCAGGCAGGATTTGGTTTGGGGTACCTCACTCGTGTTTACGACGAGACCAATAACCCCCGACAAAATGCCATCAGTTCAAATCTCAATGTGTACGGCGATGCGCGAATGGGGGTGGCGTATGCATATAGCGGACAAGAGATTCACTTGGGTGTCCTTGCTTTTCACTTTTCAAATGCGGCCAATAAACTTCCCAACAGCGGTATGAATTTCGTTGGTGCCTATCTGGGTTGGAGTCCAAAAGTCAAGGTCAATAAACCCGAGCTATCGCCACAAATGCCCGACAAGCGTTATGAATGGTTGTTTGGTTTGAATGCCTGGGCACGTCAAGCATCTCCCGGAAGACCTCATGATTTTGTTTCCAACGGATTCGTGGAACTCAATAGACGAATGACACCCAGCTACCAATTGGGTTTAGGCGTCAATCTATTTTATGAAGGTTACGAAAAGGCCTATGATCGTTGGGCGAGCTTCTGGGGCGATGGCGGTCACCCAACCTATGACTGGCAAGAGCTCTTGGCCTCAGGTGTTTACATTAACAACGAATGGATGATGGATCGCTTTTCTACCTACTTGCACTTTGGCGTTTACACCCACGGGCACCAGCAAACCATGACAGCCGTTGCCGATTACGGAGATGGGCCATTCGAACACCAAACCGTTTTTATCCGCTCCGATATTTTCCATCGACTGGGCTTTAGGTACCGATTGACCGATCATTTGACCTGTAATTTATCGATGCTTACGCATTTTTTTAAGGCGCGTTATACGGAGGTGGGGATTGCGTTGAGGTTGTGATTTTAGATATATAATTTTTTGTTGGTATGTGCGTTTTCGTTTTTTTTTAAAGCGCCTTTGTAGAGACGCACGGCAGTGCGTCTTTATTTCACCACATTTTTTTCACCACATAGGCACATAGAATTGAGACGGAATGTTGCTACGTGTTAAAATAAGAACACATAGGTTAGTCGCCTTTGGCGACTGGGGAGCAGCCTACGTTATTTGATTTTGGGTTACGCA
>PXCF01000094.1 GCA_003566715.1 Cryomorphaceae bacterium
ACCTATGTGCCTATGTGGTAAAAAAATCTTAGGCGTTTAGACAAAAATAGACTATTGGCTAAACAACTAATTAATCCTGCATTATTAATCATTTACAATCGTTTACGATACCTTCTAAATTTGTAAGATAATTCTGTTTTATTATTTTTGTGCATGTAAATATATTCATACGAAATACACATTTCTATGAATATCCACATGAACATGCGCATCCATGAAAATAAGTACGACGCAAAACAGAAATATCTATCTCTTAGGGTTTTTGATGCTTCTACTCAACACGCAAGCGCAGCACGATGCTGTTAGCAATGGATTGGTTAGAAATGTATTAGCCATTAGCAATAGGTACAGCTTGTTACACAATCCGGCCGCAGCTGAGGGTAATGTTATCTTCAGCGGAACCGAGGTTCGACACAACATCAGCAAATTAGCCCATCATTTTCTTGGCGCTTCGGTAAATACCGGTCGCGGCGTACTTGGCGTGACGTTATCACATACGGGGTTTGCTTCCTTTACCGAAAGTCAGATGGGCGTGAGCTACCGGCAAATACTGGGTGAAGGCATCTACGCGGCTGTTACGCTTCGCGTATTTCACGCCGGGGATGTTGACGGTTACGGTGGTGGGGTTGCTATATTACCGGACCTTTCCTTTTTCTACCAAAGCAACGAGCGATTCTCAGCCGGATTGATTATTCGCAATGTAAGCAAAAGTCCACACCCCTTTGGCAATGAACCGCTTGATCATGAGATGGGCATTGGTGGGCACTGGCATTTCTCCAAATACCTTAATCTCAATGCCGATGTGAGGCACTCCCCCGTTTACAGAGTATCGGCAGGTGTGGGTATTGAATGGATTGTACGGGAGGCCTTATACTTCCGCACAGGCTTTCGCAGTCAGCCACAAAACAACGGTTTTGGCATGGGCTACAGAGTGAAGAATGTTCAAGTAGATATCGCCAGTATCTACCAACCATTATTAGGATACACACCATCCGTTAGTCTATCATACAAATGGTAACGTCATGCGACAAACAGGGTTACTTATTTGGTTTGTATTGTTGTTCATGACAACAGCTCATGCGCAAGTACCCATAGACACCGAAATGAAGCTAGAGTCCATTGCTGAGTTTGCCGACGACGAAGACATCGACTTGATGCAATTGGCGGAGAATCTGGAGCACGTAGCAGAAAACCGCATCAACATCAACAATGCCAATAAGGAAACGCTTTCCCTCCTCCCGTTTTTAAACGCATTTCAGGTGCACAACATCTTGCAATACGTCAAGCGGTATGGCCCTATTGTTCATCCTTTCGAACTCACGGCCATCCGCACCATTGACGAAAGAACCGCAAGACAACTCTTGGATTACATATATTTTGGAAAATCTGAACGAGCGGCCTTTCGCTTTAAAGATGCCGTTAGGTATACTCGGCAAAACAGCATTCTACGATGGGACAGAGTACTTCAAGAGCGTGAAGGGTTTCGCCGGCGCCGTCTGCTTGCAGAAAACGGCGAACCAAGTAGCAGCTACTATCTCGGCGACGCCAATCGCTTTCTTCTCCGTCACAGAATAACAATGGGCAGACACATTCAAATGGGCTTTACGGCAGAAAAGGATCCAGGCGAACCTTGGGGGCTGGGGACGTTTGGCTTCGACTTCGCTTCGGGGTTTTTAGGATTATTTGACGTGGGCAGGGTAAAGCAGTTGGTGGTGGGAGATTTTCAGGCGCAGTTTGGACAAGGTTTGGCTTTGTGGTCGAGCTTGGCCTTTAACAAATCGGCCGTGAGCTTAAATACGCAACGCTTTGGTCGCGGATTTAGAGGCTCTACGGGCGTGGATGAAAACCGCTACTTTCGTGGCGCTGCGGTTACGCTTGATTTAGGTATTGTTGATTTTTCAGCTTTCGCCTCACGCACACACGTAGATGCCTCTCCCAATACCTACGTAGATGGCGCGTTTATGGGCATACAATCCAGCGGTCTACACCGCACACCAACGGAAATTGCCAACCGGCGCCAACTGGGTGTGACGAGTTATGGCGGCCATGTCAAATATAGCACAGGCGCACTCACACTTGGCAGCACAATTGTTGCCAACAGTCTTGATGCGCCTATTGTCCCTGCCAATCAACTACACCGCATCCACCAGTTTCGGGGAGATCAACGACTCAATGCTTCGGTAGATTACCAGTGGATCATCAAAGGCATTCAGGTTTACGGAGAAACGGCCATCAATGAGCGCAGTCACTTTGCCACTTCTAATGGCGTCTACGTGGAGCTGGATCAACGGCTTATCTTCAACATCCACCAACGATGGATGTCGCCCCAGTACGACGCCTTGTACATGGCGCCATTTGGAGAAACCTCCGCACAAGGAAGCGGTGAATCGGGTACGTATTTGGGTATTGAATGGCGACACAACCCCAAGTTTACCTCCAATGCCTACGTAGACCACTATCGGTTTCAGTGGATGCGCTTTCACACGTCTGCCCCTTCTTACGGACGTGATTACTTATGGCAAACGGTGTACAACATCAATAGAAATTCATTGACCTATACCCGACTTCGCTGGCAACAGAAGGACATCAACCAGCCAGATGAACCCCCCATCCGTCAGCAGTCGGAAGAAAATAGATTGAGCATTAGACAGCACTTTCATACGGAGCTATCTGATGTATGGTCAATGGCTACGCGTATTGAATACAGTGAACGCCGCTTTATGGAGGATGTAGAACAAGGTTGGCTGCTGTACCAGGACTTACGTTACCACTTAAGAAAACCCAACCTACTCTTTACAGCCCGTTACGCTATGTTCCACACAGACGGTTACAATGCCCGCATATACGCCTACGAGCACGACGTATTATACGCCTTTTCTATTCCACCCTACTTCGACAGAGGAACGCGATTTTACGCCATAGCCAAATGGAACATCAACAAACGGGCAACGCTGTGGTTGCGGTACGCGCAAACCTATTTTTACGACCGTGAAGTTATTGGCAGTGGTCTAAATGAAATCAAGGGCAACCGCATGGATGAAGTGCGGATTCAGTTGCGGGTGAAGATTTGACAAAGACCAAGACCAAGACCAAGACCAAGACCAAGACCAAGACGAAGACTAAGACTAAGAACAAGACAGACGTAACGCTTTTACATGAGTAAACGCTATTATGCAGACTCCCATACAGTAATTAAACGTATCAAGATTTTAACCGATGACTAAATCGACGTCATAGTCACACTTAAATTCTCAAGGTGTTAACCGTAAACTGAAGTCATCGTCAAAGTCATCGTCATCGTCATCGTCAAAACGACCAAGACTAAAGGTGGTGAATGAGATTGGCGCAAAAAAAAACCGCCAGCGCAATGCCGACGGTTTTTTTGATAAAAGAAAACTTAGTTTTACTTCACGATAACCATGGATTTGGTTACTCTTCCTAAGTCGTTAGACAAGGTAATGAAGTA
>PXCF01000091.1 GCA_003566715.1 Cryomorphaceae bacterium
TCCGGGCTGGCGCGGAATTCTTCCGGGTAGCGGACGGTCAGGTCGAAAATGGCGGGGTCGAGGATTATCTGATTGATCACAATCCCTCTGAATGCCATCTCCACCAGTTCACCAAACCGCCCGATGGAGATTCCGTGCATGGCCAGCATTTCACGATCGGGCAGAATCTGGATCTGAGGTACATCAAGCTGCTCGTCGGTGAGGATATCTTCAATGTTATCCTGCGAACGCAATATTCGCTCAATATCATGGCTGATGGCCTGCAGCCGGCTTCGGTCGGGCCCATATACTTTTACGGCCAGGTTGGTGCGCACTCCGGTAAGCATGTGGTCGATGCGGTGCGTAATGGGCTGATCGAAGGAAACATTCATACCGGGCAGAACGGATACGTTTTCGCGAAGCTCATCCATCAGATCGTGGATGTCGTAATTACCTCGTTCGAGGCGGATTTCAATTTCGTGTCCGTGTGAGCCCATTGTGTGCTCGTCCATTTCGGCACGGCCTACCCGGCGTGCGGTGGAAATCACCAGGGGGTGCTCCAGCAGCACCTCCTCCAGCCGGTATCCCAGTTCATTGCTCTCCTGCAGAGAGGTTCCCGGCATAGTGGCCATCCCAACATTCAGTGTGCCTTCATTAAACTCGGGCAGAAATGAGCGGCCGATTCCCGGAATCAGCAGCAGGGAAATCACAAAAAGAATGGCTACCCCCGAAAGTACGGCGTAGCGGTAGCGGAAACAGGAGATCAAAACGGGCTGATACAGCTCTTCCAGTTTGCGGGAAACCCATCCCGGTCTTTCCTGCTCTTTATCTGATTTATGCAGCAGCCAGGCGCTCATGGCGGGAGTGAGCGTGAGTGCCACTAACAGCGAGGCGATAATCGTGGTCACGTAGGCAATGCCGAGGGGCATCAGCAGGCTTCCTTCAAGCCCGGTGAGAAAGAGCAGCGGAAGAAACACCACCACAATGGTAAAATTGGCAAGTACAATCGGGTTTTTGATCTGTATGGAAGCCCCGGAAATCACCGTGAGGAATGAATCCTGCTCAGATTCCGGGCGGCTTCTGTTTTCCCTGAGGCGACGGTAAACGTTTTCCACGAATACGATGGCGTCATCCACAAGCACCCCGATGGCAATGGCGATCCCCCCGAGCGTCATGGTGTTGAAGGTCATGCCCGCAAGCCAGAGAACCAGAACCGAAATAATTACGGAAACCGGGATGGCGACAAGCGATATCAGGGTTGCCCGCCAGTTGGTCAAAAATAGAAACAGAATGATGACCACCAGAATACCGCTGATGAGCAGTGCACGGAGAACGTTGTTGATTGCAATCCCGATAAAATGCGCCTGTTGAAAAAGATCGGTATGCACGGTCACATCATCCGGCATGGTTGCTGAGATCTCTTCGAGACGGTCTACAATCTGGCTGGTAAGCTCAAGGGTATTAGCTGCCGGTTCCTTACTGATTACCAGCACGATGCCCGGTTGTGCATTCACCGAGGCCGCCCCGATTGCCGGGGCAGGTTTCACTTCCACATCAGCTACATCTCTAATCAAAATGGGGTAACCGTCCCGGTCATTTTTGATAAACGCCTTCTCTATCTGCTCCACATCGGTTGCACGGCCAAACCCGCGTATGGTCATTTCGCGGCCTGAGTAGTTGGTAAATCCGCCGGAGATGCTGCCAGACGCTTCTCCGGCCGCTTCAAGAAGCCGGTTCATTCCAATACCAAGTTGCTCAAGACGAACGGGATCCGGTTCAATCACAAACTCCTGTTTCTCGCCTCCGTACACCGATATAGCCGCCACACCCGGCATCGAGAGGAGTTCGCGGCGTACCACAAAATCGATTTCGGTACGAAGATCCATCATGCTGGTCTCTTCGGCGGTGAAACCCACAAGCATGATTTCGCCCATAATGGAGGTTACCGGCGCCAGAAACGGTGCGCCGGCCTGATCCGGCAGCTGATCGGATAGACCCTGGAGGCGCTCGGTAACAATCTGTCGGGCATGTGGTACAGTGATATTCCAGTCGAATTCAACCTGAATTGAGGAGAACCCCAAAATTGACCTGGACTGCACCCTTCGCACGCCCTCCGAACCCACGAGGTTGGTTTCGATGATGTAGGTGATGAGCTGCTCCACCTCTTCTGGCGGCATACCCGGCGCTTCGGTTAAAACGGTAACCACGGGAGCGGAAACATCGGGGAGAACATCCACAGCCATATCCCGGGTCAGGTAATATCCCCCGAAAACAAGAACCACGGTGAGTACGATAACGGTCAGCCGCTCTTGAATGCTTTTTTGAATCAGATTATCAAGCATAAGATTTAGTGATCGTGGTCGTCGTCAATTTGTACATTTCCGGTCATCAGATGAAGCGGATAAACTCCGCTGGTAACCACTCGTTCACCGATTTCAAGCCCGTCAAGTATGGCTGTCCGTCCCCCGTAACTGCTGCCTGTCTGAACCATCCTGCGCTCAAACTGGTCGCCGGAGTGCATCACAAAAACAACTTTGTAGGAAGCGTTGTCGAAAATCGACTCGTTCGGAACTGCCAGAACCGAACTGCCCTCGTTCCCTTTTAGTCTTACCCGTACAGGCTGATTTAGTGATAGCATCCCATCGGAATTATCGACAGCAAGGGTGATTTTTGAACGGTTGCCCGAAACGTCGCTTTGAAGATCACGGCTTACAAGCCTGACCTGTGAGTTGTTCAGAGTAAAGCGTTGGCTGCGGCCGGACAGAATTTCAGCACCCGTAATTTCAGGCAAGCCAATTAATTCGTCACGATAGGCCAGAACCTCTATCCAGAGGCGGGAGGGATCAAAGATGGTGAAAAGCGGATCACCCATTTCAATTTCACGCCCTGCAGTCAGAAAAGACTCTGCAATAACACCGCTATGAATCGCACTCAATGTGAGCTGGCCATCTTCGTCCAGAGCCTGAATCCCATGCCGGCTGCCATTGGTGAAATGCTCGTACCCGTTTTTTCTTACGATATACTCCCGTTCCCGCTCCTGGTATTCGCGCAGTGAGATGGCGTCGTTTTCGAGCAGCCGTTTTGCCCGTTCAAATGCTTCTTCCGCCTGGCGGTAGGCAAGCCGGTAATCGAGCCATGTGTTTTCAGAGGATAGCGGCGGTGAAATGGAAAGGAGCCTGTCGCCGGTACTCACGCGGGTTCCGGGTGCGGGAATCACCGTGATGGATTCTGAATCGATATGCCCGTCAACAGGCGATGTGATTTCGAGGTAATTTCCGGGGTCGTAGCGAACCGTGCCAAAGCCGGAGACGGTCTCCGGGATCCCGGCAACACTTGCATAAGCGGAAGTGATCCCAAGTCGCCACTGCATCGATTTATCCAGCTCCACGATTTCTTCAGCATCAGGTTCTTCGGGGTGACCCGCATATCGATCAACCGTTCCAAGGCTGATGTTGAATTCGTCTCCGTGCAATTGAA
>PXCF01000033.1 GCA_003566715.1 Cryomorphaceae bacterium
ATGGTGGAATACCGCCGCTTGTAATCTGAAACCTGGTCCTCCGACATTCCCTCCATATCCCGGTCAAACTCCCGGTCCAGTTTCTCCCGCCACGTATCCAGCTTGGCCGCCCTGCCTTCGTAGATGATGGGTACCACCGCACGGTCTTTCACAGCCTGGTCCATCGAATAGGAGTCAATAATCCCGCCAAACCGGGCGGCCGTATTTTTCTCGTTTTTCATAAGCGGGGTTCCGGTAAACCCGATGTAGCAGGCGTTGGGCAAAATCTTTTTCATGCGCTGATGCATCATGCCGTACTGGGTTCGGTGCGACTCATCGATCAGTACAAAGATATTCCGTGAGGTCTCCACAAACGTTTTCCGATTGAGCGCGGCGTGGAACTTATTGATGATGGTTGAGATATTTTCCACTCCGGGGTCCTGAATCAGACGGGCCAGATGGGTTCCCGTTTTTGCCTGAACAATCTCTTTGCCGCAGCTTTTAAATGTTTTTGTAAGCTGATCATCCAGGTCGGTACGGTCGGTGACCAGCAGAATCCGGTGCGGTGAAATATCATCGGCCACGGCCAGGTTTTTTGACATGAAGATCATCGTAATTGACTTTCCGCTCCCCTGCGTATGCCAGATCACCCCGCCTTTCCGGTTTCCCTCCTCATCGGTCTGACGGATACGGTTCATCATCCGTTTCACACTAAAGTATTGCTGGTAGCGGGCAATCTTTCTTGTGTTGTTATCAAACACCGTGAAATTTCTGGTGAGCTCCAGCAAGCGGTCTGGCCGGCAAAGGCTGTAGAGATTCAGGTCCTGCCGTGTAGGTTTGCGTGGAATTTCCTTCTGTTGATAAGATTCGTAATAATGAGACCTCAATCGCTCTATCCAGTTTGAGTCGGTATCCGGCCTCGAAACAAGTTCGGCTACTTTTTCTTCAATCTCCTCTTCCTCTCGCCAAACAGCCCAAAATTTCTTGCTGGTGCCCGCCGTTGCGTAGGAGAGCTCATTTACACTGGTGGCAATCAGCATTTGGCTAAAGTGAAAAAATCCGGGGACTTCTTCTTTGCTTTGATTCCGCAGATGTTGTGAAATTGCCTCGTCCAGGGCATTCTTTTTGTCTCGCCGCTTGTTTTCGATCGCCACAAAGGGGATGCCGTTCACAAACAGCACAATATCCACCCGGCGGACCTTCTGCTTTCCCTTAATCTCAAACTCATCCGTCACGTGATACACATTGTTCTCCGAGTGCTCCCAGTCCACGTATTTAAATGGAAAACTCTTTTTATCACCCTTAACCACCTGCTCATAGCTTTTTCCCAGCGTGAGCAGGTCATAAATTTTCTCATTGGTCTTAACCAGTCCCTCATCCGGCTGCTGCTGAAGATCATACGCTGCTCTGCTGATGGCCGAATCGGGAAAGGGGAGGGTTTCTCCCTTGTACTCAATACGGTTGATGTTTGATAGCTGCTCTTCCAGAATATCGGTGAGCACAAACCGGGTCAGCAGCCCGTCCCGCATTTCCAGTGTTTTCTCCGGTGAGATGTAGCTGTAGCCTATCTGCTGCAACAGCCGAAGCGCCGGGAGCTGGGAGTCTTTGTCTTCTAAGTAGCTATTAGTTTTATTCATTGAAGCTAATTTGTACTATTGCTTTAGAAAAAAAATTCGGGTAGTGAATTATCTATACTTGTGTTAGAATTCATAATTTGCAAGGAATTTTTACTCTTTATTGACAAAAGATGTTCAAAAAGGTATTATAATAATACAATGTAATTATGGACTGGGCTTCTCCCGGTCGGCAAAAAGCTCTGGACTTATCCGGGGCTTTTTGTTTTTATGGAAATACTTTGTGTTGAAAAATCTTTTTGCTAATCACTTCGAATGCCCGGTTCTTTTGTCCCGGTCGCAAATAACTCAATCCTATTGGCCTTGCGGTTAAATCTGCAAGCTGAAGCCCGCAAGAGTTGGTTCTTTTATCCACAAAAATGGAGCGGAACCTGATTTTACTGAAATCCATTCTTTTATAGCCAAACTGGTGGTTCCCGTTACAAATTCTACGAAACTCCAGCTCCAGTTCGATGTCTTCCTTCTTACCTCGTTGTTCAAAAACAATGTGTATCTGCTTTCCCTCTTGGTCTCTTGAGAGGAAGAAAGCAAGCAATCGCTCCAAACCGAATCTCAATCCAAGATTATAAGGGTTAAAAGGTTCTTGATACTGTTTTTTTAGCTCTTCTTTATCTACTACCACCGATACAATATCAAATGGAGTATTTACAACAAGCCTGGCAACATCATTTAAAAATTGTTCCCGCAAATGGCGATCCATACGCAGAAAAGAAAATGTTCCGTTCTGTTTACGGATATCATGCTCATGGAGAATGGCTTGATCGTGGCCAAAATAGTTAAACTTAAAGCGCTGAAGCTCCGGAACAGCAATACCAATATAATCCTCAATATGAAAGCAACAGAAGGAGAGTACAAATATGGGATAATCCGTATCTATGGTTGCAATACCATGATCGCCTGATTCATCTACATATACGATATAGTCTCCTTTTTGCATTATTCTAACTGGTTAATTCACCCTCACTTTCCCTGTCAACAACTGCTGCATCAAACCCTTTTTTTGTTTTTGATAACTCTTAAGTTGCTTTTCCAGAATCAAAATCTCTATATCAGCGCATTTCAGGACTTTAGATATAGCTATCTGCTCTCCTAATGTTGGCACTGGTACTTTTATTTTTTTGAAATCCTTCCACCTTAAACTACCACGACGGTTTACCGTGCCATTTGTGAATATTTCAAATATCCGCCGATAATTTTCTGTCTTTAATACGGCATACAGATAATCATCATTTATTTTTTTCCTGTCAGCTTTAAAAACTGTATACATCGGGCTTATGGCTCCTTTATCACACCAATTGTTGTAACCAATTGATCCTTCCTCAACGTGATTTGTAGCATAAGCAAATTCGCCTTTTTCAACGGCTTTATAGTTGGAAATGTCTTTGCTAAATACTTGTCTGTCAAAGTACTCTAATGAACTCACTAATCCATCATGTTTCGTACAGGACATGACTGTATAGAACTTCGTTTCATCACCTACTTTGTTTTTAATTTGGGTGGCAATCTCTTGTATTTTCATATACTCCCAATCTTTTGGGTAAATACCAAACCTTGTTTTTCTAACTTCTTCACTTTTGACAAACTCTGGAAACCTCACTTTAGCCGAAAACAGCCGCTGCATAAGGCCTTTCTTATATCGCTTCTTGGCCTGGATGAGCTTTTCTATTTTGGAGATGGCTTCGTCCCAAGATGCAATAATTTTAACTATATCACTTTGCTCCTTTTTGGGAGGAATAGGGAAATAAACTTGCTCTAA
>PXCF01000051.1 GCA_003566715.1 Cryomorphaceae bacterium
ATTCGTGGCTAACAAAGAAAAATTGCGAAGCAATTAAACCATTTTCAAATTCCACCTTTACGCCCTATTTTTAGCCTTCCAAAACACCGAAATGAACAAAGGCACACCACAACACAAGGTTTACGACGTTCAGGATGCAAGAGAGGCCATTCGCCGTTACTGCGCCTACCAAGAGCGTTCGCAGCACGAGGTGAGTGAGAAGCTCCAAAGTATGGGGTTGATTCCCATGGTTGTCGACTTGCTGATGGTGGAACTGATTGAAGAGGGCTTTGTGAACGAACTGCGCTTTGCCGAAGCCTTTGCCCGAGGGCGGTTTCGACAAAAGGGCTGGGGGCGGCTTAAAATCAAAGACAAACTCTATCAGCGAAAGATTTCCCAAGCCTGTATTCAATTGGCCTTGGAAAGCATCGACGACGACGAATACCTGGATCAGCTTCGACAACTGGCTATGTGGAAATGGGAAAAGGTGAAGGCGCCCAACGATTTTGTTCGCCGCCAAAAGGTTATGGGTTTTCTCTACCAGCGTGGTTTTGAGTACGACCTCATTCGTCCCATTGTTGATGCATTTTGATGGGTAAAACGCATGGTGCAACGTAATTTTGCGCCATGATGCAACACCATACGCTTCCGTTTAAATCTACACACATTCACTTTACTGATCAAGGTAAGGGTCAGACAGTGATTTTTCTTCATGGCTTTCTAGAAGATGCCAGAATGTGGCAGGGTGTTAAACGCTATTTACCCGGTAATTACCGCGTCATTTGCATCGATTTATTCGGTCACGGCCAATCGGATGGCATCGGTTTTATCTACCGTATGGAAGAAATGGCCGAAGCGGTTGAGGCGGTCATTAAAACACTTCGACTGCGAAAGGTACATTTGGTCGGACACAGCATGGGCGGCTACGTGGCCTTGGCCTTAGCCGAGCACAACCCGGACATCATCCGCACTTTATCTCTCGTGCACTCTACCGCCCGCGCCGACAGCATTCGCAAGAAACAAGACCGAGATAGAGCCGTGGCCATGGTCAAACGCGACTGCGCAGGTTTTATCAAACACGCCATTCCGCTCTTGTTTTCTCTAGAAGCGCGGAAAAAACCTGTGAAGGCCATTGATCGACTCACGAAAAACGCCCTGCAAATAAAGGCCGGCTCTGTCGCTGCTTCACTGGAAGGCATGAAAATACGTCCCGACCGTGAAGCCATTTTACACTTTGCCCCCTACCCCATTTTATTGCTGGCCGGCATCAACGATACGGTGGTGTCTACCCAAGATATGGAAGAGCAAATGCAAGCCGATGGCGTCACCGGTGTTTGGTTGCCTACAGCGCACATGGGGCCGTGGGAAATGCCTAAGGCCACGGCGGAAGTGTTACAGGCGTTTTGGACCAACAACCACGAGGTTCTACAAAATATGTCGGTTCGTTGATGTACTTTTGCGCCAAAGTAACGCACCATGGATGTATCAATTAAAGAATTGGAGAAAATCGCCCATTTGGCAAAGATTGAGCTGAGCGAAAATGAAAAGCAAGACATGCTTCGCGATTTCAATAAAATCCTCCACTTTGTTGAGAAGGTCAAGGAGTTAGACCTCGACAACGAATCGCCCATGATATACGTCAGCGACCGTAAAAATGCCGTGCGTGAAGACGTCAAAGGCAAAGAAAGCAGTCAGCAAGACGCGTTGAAGAACGCACCCGACCACGATACGGATTATATAAAGGTGCCACGCATTGTAAAAGGGTAATTCGGCTGTCTAGAAAGATGACTGCGGTTTAGGTGCAAGGAAGCATGCAAGCAAGGGGGCAAGGGTGCAGGTTTTAGGAGCATTTCTTAATGCCATGGGTCAATAATTGCGTATTTATTGAAAAAACCTATAGTGGTAATTTCTTGCAAACCAGCACGACTTCTTCTTTCGCAAAACCGTGCAGATTTTCTCTATCTTCACTAAAAGTGCGTATATCAACGTCAAACCCACTGTGCTCTAACCGTTGCTTGAGACCATCGACCGAGTAAATACGCACGTGGTCGTCTTGACCAAAGTGCTTTTCCCTTTCTACAGGATCGGTGATGGTGGGGTCTTCGTAAATGTCTCCTTCTTTGAACGGCGTTTGAATGATGCAGTAGCCGCCCGATTTAAGTACACGGTGCAGTTCACTCATAGCTCTTTTGTCGCTGTCGATGTGCTCGAGTACGTGGTAGCATAGAATCAAATCGAAGTGATTATCGGGGCTGCCGATGTTCGTAATGTCGTACGATTGATCCGCAATAAAATCGCCGGACAAATCGGTGCTGACATAGTTTTTGACCGTCTTTTTCATTTTGCGATACATGTTTCTCGACGGTGAAAAGTCCAGAACCACGGGGTCGTTTTCCAGAAAAGAAGCGCTGACAATATCCCACAGTCGCCGGGTACGCTCCAAACTTCCACACTTCGGACACAAGCGGTCGTCATTCATGGGAACGAACGACTTTAACCCGGCTCCACAGATGTTGCATCGGTAGTTGTTGCCCTTGTATTTCAGATAGTAAACACTGCGAAAAACGCCTTCGTATCGAAAGAGAAGCTTCCTGGGAAACAGCGACAACACAATGGATTTTAGTCTGGTGTAGAGGTTCATGTATTGGGTTACCGGTCTGGGTGATTTTTCTTTAAACTAGACGCAAATGTACTGTAAGAATGCGCAAAGTGTTTTCAACTATCTCAGCAAAGTTCGCAACCGCTGACTTCTCGGAATACTGAATAAGAAGATAAGTGTCACGAATGTAAATAATGACCAATACGCTTATCGGTTGGACACATTTACGAAATCGATGAATGATTATACTGGTTTAAACAAATTAATTTCTTTTATATCCTATGAGCTTCCTTTTTTGATGCGCTGGTTTTATGAGCTGTTTCAATGCATTAAAAATAAGTTGAATTTCTTCTTCGTGTTTGCTTGCTACTTCTCCTTGTTCCATCACTTTCTTTTCTAGTTGCACCATCTTTAACAACAAGTCTTTATTGGATGAAAGTGCTTCTCTCATTCTTGTAAAAATACGGATGATTTGAATGTTGACATCAATAGCTGTATCGCTGTTTAATACACTTGATAGCATAGCAACCCCTTGCTCTGTAAAAACAAATGGTGACTTTCTTAGACCCATCTTTTCTTTATTGGAAATCACAATTTGTGATTTCCAATCTCGTAATTCCTTTTCTGTTAGCTGAAACATAAAATCCTCAGGAAAACGCTTTATATTCCGCTTTACTGCTTGATTTAATACTCTTGTTTCAACTCCGTACATTTCAGCTAAATCTCTATCCATCATTACGTTTCTTTCCCTAATATGATAGATTTTACTAATTACTATGTCATC
>PXCF01000016.1 GCA_003566715.1 Cryomorphaceae bacterium
CAATCTCCTTTTCACTGGAGCCGCCGCCGAGTTCCTCTTGGATGGTCTTCATTTGCTGCTGAAGGAAGTACTCGCGCTGCTGCTGATCAAACTCCGTTTTTACCTTCGACTGAATTTGATTCTTTACCTCAAGCATCTGCATCTCTTGGGTAAGATGACGCAGGACATCGTTGGCACGTTTCGTCAAACTGTTTTCTTCTAAGAGCTTTTGTTTCTCTACAACATCGAGGTTGAGGTTGGATGAGATAAAGTTGACCAGAAAGGTGTTGCTCTCAATATTTTTAAGGGCAAATGAAGCCTCGGTGGGGATATTGGGCGATTCTTTGACAATGGTGGTAGCCACTTCCCTGATGGAGTCCATCAAGGCGAGAAATTTAGGTGCATCTTGATTGACTTTCTTGTCTTCAATCACCGAGACATGGGCCTTGATGTAAGGCTCGGTAGCGGTTATGGCGTTGATGTCGAAGCGCTTTTTCCCTTGAATGATCACCGTGATGTTGCCGTCGGGCATTTTAAATAAACGAAGGATACGCGCTACGGTTCCTACACGGTGGATGTCGTCTTCGCCGGGGTTTTCCACCGATTCATCGTGTTGTGCCACAACACCAATGATTTTGTTGCCGCGATTGGCCTCTTGAATGAGCTGTACGGATTTGTCTCGTCCAGCAGTGATGGGAATCACGACACCGGGAAATAATACCGTATTTTTTAGTGGAAGAATGGGCAGTTCGTCGGGGGTTTGCTCCTCATTCATCTGCTTTTCATCCTCCGAACTCATTAGGGGGATAAACTCTGTATCTTCTGAAATAAACTGGTTGAATTCAAATGTATCTTCAAAGGCCATATGGGATTGTCTTAATGCTTTAGGGTTGTATATCTCGTCAATAGATATGCCAAGGATATTCAGCTGACGAATTGTTATGCTTTCTAACAGTGCCATGACAATCAACAACAAAATGACGTATTTGTTTTAAAACGGGTTTTGCACTAAATTTGGTGTTTACCTTTGTATGTAAATATTCTACACACGCATTTAAATATACAATTTTATGGCTGTCCGTCTGGTCGTATTCCTTATGTTTTTTTCAAGTACGCTGTTTGCTCAATTGCCAAAAAACGCATTTGCGCAAGTTCAGTTGAGGTTTGATACTTTAAAATTGAACTATACCGATTATCGCATAGCCGACGAGTTTGCCTTTATCATGCCTACTAGGCTGGAGACGGAAGAAGTTGAGCTGCGATTTTATCCTGATTCAGTGAGCAGTTTTAAGCCATTGGAAATCATTGCGGGCAAGCACTACGAGGTAGTTGATAGTTTGTTGATGATTGGCGAGCAATTTTACCGTGTTCGCCTTCAGTTGAAAGACATAAAAGTTGGACAATCCTTTTCCATTTTAATTGCGTTTGAAGAAAAAGGTCGAAGAGCCAATTACGAATTGCTGGTATATCCCTATAACCTTCCCAAAGCAGCCCTGGCTCAAGATGCCATAGAGCTGTTTAACGGTGAGGAGCGATCGGTTGAGGTGGTGACGCCTCATCCGGAGTACTTTACGGTAAATAATGATTGGGTAGAAGGTGAATATGTCGATTATTGGTTGCAAAGAGATGGTGGCGGCTTGCAGTTGTTGCTTAAAGCCAAGCGAACGGGTGATCATCAGCTGGAGTTGCCGACAGAATTGCGTTATTTATGGCCTGTTAACGGAAAACTCACTACCGACGGACCAACGCTTAAAACAATGGTAAACGTTAAGCCTACACGATTGCGGTTTCTCAATGTTGATAGAGAGCATGTGTTTTTTGATACGGATTCACGGTCTGCCGGTGAATTACAGATAGACTATGATTCTCGCCTAAAGATGAAAAGCAGCTACCGTGTAGAAGACGTTTCTGAAGGTGGTGGGCGATTGGTTGCCGAAATTGTGCCCAAATCTGCTTTGGGCAACGATAAAATTTTGTGTGAAGTATTCTCGTACAGTCATCATCGCATGACCGATGGTTACTTATACATCAAAGACGGAACACGCACTTTAGCAATGACCAATTTTAACGTGGTTAACCGTCCGCAAATTCAGGAAATATCCCTGATGCGCGAAGGGGGAGATTGGACCGATAACCTCACTGTTTATCCAGGTGAAACGGTCGAAATTCGCGTAAGAGGTAATGGATTGAGTATTTCCAATTTTGATTTCACACCGTGTAAACAGCAGCGTGATACTGTGCGTCTGAGCGATCGAATCGTTTTTTATACGGTGACGGTACCGAGAGATATAGACCGCAAAAAGGTAAGCATATTTTTCAATGATGATGTAACGCCTTATGATTTACGCATTCGCGAATATAAACGACCAGCGCCTTTGAACTTTGTAAAAATTGACTATGGCGACGGTCGAAAACACATCACCGACGGCGATATGGATAAGCCCATTTTTTTCCGGGAAACCATTCAAGACATCACGCTGATTTTTGACCGCTCGGCCATCGATAAGCAAGATCGCTTTTTTGGTATTCAGGAATTGGAAATTGAGGTGCGCGTGTTGTCACAAGACAATAAACTCATCGATATTCAAACCATTCGCAATGTGGTTATCTGTCCGGACAGCACCTCACCACGTCATGCCTTTTACGAAGACAACGATTGCGAACGCGTTAGTTTAAGTTTAAATTCACACCTAGTGCGCAAAACATTTACGTTGGACGCCTTTGATCAGGTACTGGTTCAGGTGCGTCATGCGAGTGGAAACGGTCCCAGTCAAAGAGTGCATATCTACGCAGAGCGCCGGTACAATTTTGATTTAGACTTCAGTTTCCCCGCCGGTTTACTCGCGGTAGATGCGGAAGATCTAACGGTTGGAAACTTTATTGGTGTAAGTGCTGCCATCATGGCACAGTTTAAATTCTTCAGTCAGCGAAGATTTGGCCAGCCCAGTCCTTTTCAAATTGGTGCCGGGTTTTTGGCTTTAAATGCTTTTAATTTCGCCGAAGACGCGGAGCGAGATTTGGGGCTTGTGATAATGGCTTCGTTGGTGCCGGTCAGACGAAAAAGCTCCTTTAGTTTGCCAATTTACATTGGTGGCGGGTACTTTTTTGAGCGACAGCAATTCTTGTTCTTGTTTGGGCCGGGGTTGCAGATTAGGTTTTAATCGAATCATTGAAAATTTACCATGTGTTGTTGATGAAAAACCATGCTGTAGATCATACGTAAATAGTCAATATAGAACTTAAAAAAAAGGGGGGATGATTTGAAAATTTCAAATCATCCCCCTTTTTAAATTGACGTAGGATGTGTTGCAATTTGATAGAGAAATGTAGGGGCGTATTCCAATACGCCCCTACAGCCTTTATTATTATTTAGAAGCGCTTTCGCCTTCCGTCTTAACAATCGTCATCTCATCAATCAAATTACGCGCACCGGCGTACTTATCAATGATGAAAAGGATGTAGCGGGTATCCACCGAAATGGTGCGTTGGATTTCGTCTTCAAAGAAAATGTCGCCGCTCATGGCTTCCCAGTTGCCATCAAATGCACAGCCAATCAAATGACCTTTGCCGTTGATAACGGGACTGCCACTGTTACCACCGGTGATGTCGTTGTTGGAGATAAAGTTGATAACCAAATCACCATTTTCATCGGCGTATTGTCCAAAGTCCTTGGCGTTGATCAAGTCTAATAAACGCTGTGGTACAACGAATTCACGATCGTTGGGGTTTTCTTTTTGCAAGATGCCACGGTGGGTGGTCTTGTAGTTGTAAAACGCTCCGTCGCGAGGGAAGTAGCTGCCTACGGAACCCCATGTTAGGCGAAGGGTGCTATTGGCGTCGGGATAGAATTTGCGATCGGGTTGCATCTGGCGGAGTCCGGCAGTAAAGATTCTGTATCCACGTGCTTTCTTATCAGAGGCCTCGGGGTGGTTGTTTTCACCGTACTGATACGTGGCGTATAAGTCTTTGGCCGCAATGTATCCCAAATCTTTACCCAATGATTTTTGCTTGGGTTTATCGAGGAACTTGTTGAAGGCATCTTCACTGGCAAAGATGCTTTTACCGAATAGTTTATCTGCAAAATCGCTGAAATCACCTTTGAATTTTTTCTCCACGATGGTGGCAAAGAACTCAGGGTGAACGTCCGAAGGCAAATTGCGGTGATACAACGCCAATAATTCAGCGGCCAAGCGCTGATCGATTTCAGGATAATACGTTTCAAAGTGGTTCCCTGCTGCATTGCGAAGGTTGTCGCGCAACATATTCAGTTTTTCCTCTTTTTCTTGCACCAACGCTTGTTTGGCTTGCTTGTCTTTTTCCAACTTGATTTTAGAATCGTAATCGCTTTCAGTTTGGAAGTAGCGGTCTAAAGCAAAACCACTGCGCAATGCAAAAATGAAAATTTCTGCACCGGAAAGGCCGGCTTCACGAGCGTAGATTTCCGTTACGGCGTATTTGTCGCTGGTTTCGTAGTATTCGCGAATAAGGTCAAGTGCTTGTCCGTAATGTGCTTGTTCATCGGCGGGAAGCGTTTTCACCCAATCTCTATATGCATCTTCAAGTTTTTTCTTCTTGTTGGCCACGCGGTTGCGACGCAATTGCTCGCTTTGTCCTTGGAAGTACTTCCAGTAGTTGGCCGTACTGGCGTACTTACTGGCAAAGTTGATGCGCACTTCGTCATCGGCGTCCATAAATTCGCGCATGATGGCGAGTTTTACATCGCGAACGTCAACCACTGCTTGGTTGGTTTTGTCGAGCGCTTGCTGAATGCCGTAGCTGGTGCGGTAACGGTCGGTGCTTCCGGGGAATCCGAATACCATGGTGAAGTCACCTTCACTAACGCCGTCAAGAGATACGGGTAGGTGATGGCGTGGCTTCAAAGGGATGTTGTCTTCACTGTAAGCGGCAGGCTTACCGTCGGGGCCACTGTATACGCGGAATAAGGTAAAGTCGCCGGTATGACGTGGCCACATCCAATTGTCGGTATCACCACCAAATTTACCGATGCTGCTGGGAGGTGCACCTACCAAACGCACGTCGGTAAAACGCTCATATACCATCAGGTAGTATTCGTTTCCGTGGAGGAATGGCTTAACCTCTGCTTCGTAATGGGTATCTTCGGTGGCTTCTTTGATGATGTCGCTGTACACTTTACGTGCGGCGGCATTTCTTTCAGATGCGTTCATATCCTCGTTGAGCTCAGCGGTAACGCGCTCGGTTACATCTTCCATGCGAACGAGGAAGCGAACGAATAGTCCGGGATTGGGTTTTTCTTCTTCGTAACTCATGGCCCAGAAGCCTTCCGATAGATAATCGTTTTCTACGGTAGAGTGGTTTTGGATTTGACCGTACCCACAGTGGTGGTTGGTCAGCATAAGCCCGTTGGGAGAAATGATTTCTCCGGTACAAAATCCTCCTAGCGAAACAATCGCATCTTTCAAGCTGGATTGATTAATGCTGTATATATCTTCAGCACTAAGCTCTAGTCCAGCTTCTTTCATATCGCCCATATTGAGTTTTTTGATCAACATGGGGAGCCACATGCCTTCATTGGCGAATAGCATGGCGGGCAACAACAGCATAGCGCTGATGAAACGAATGTACTTCATAAGTGTATGGTTTTATTTTTTAATGGGGGCTAAGGTACGAACAGCCATTTAAACATCAGCACTGATGGCATCGGCCAGTTTGCGGTCCTTATCGGTTATCGCGTTGCCCGCATCGTGGGTGGTCAAACTGATATCGACGGTATTGTAACCCAATGTTATTGTCGGGTGATGCTTGTGTTTTTCAGCCAGCATGGCGATTTTTACCACAATGGCGACTGCGTCAAGGTAACCTTCGGTATCGATGGTGCAGCACAGCGCACCGTCTTTTTCTTTCCAATTTGTATTAGTCAATTTCACTTATTTTTAGCATGTTGGTCATTCCTAACTTATCGATGGGCATAGAAGCAATCTTAATGATTCTATCTCCCTTATTAGCTAAACCGGCATCGACCACCAATGTTTTTATGTCGGCAAAGGTCTTATCCGTTGAGGACAATTCGTCGTAATAAAACGTCTGTACCCCCCAAACCAAGCTGAGCATGTTGAGAATGTTGCGATTGGCTGTAAATACGGTTATGTGCGTTCTGGGGCGGTGACTGGAAATTTTAAAGGCCGTATAACCGGAATGGGTCATGGTGAGAATGGCTTTAGCACCAATTTGGTCGGCAATTTTACTGGCGTTGTAGCAGATGGAATCGGTGATGTATCGCTCTCCAGCTTTATCTGTTGGCGGGTTTTCTTTTAAAAAATGCGGAGCCGCGTTTTCCTCCACATGCTCTATGATGCTGTTCATCATTTCCACTACTTGCACAGGATATATTCCAACGGAGGTTTCTCCGGAAAGCATCACGGCATCTGCGCCATCTAGCATTGAGTTCGCAACGTCGTTAACTTCTGCACGGGTGGGGCTTAAGCTGGTCATCATCGTTTCCATCATTTGTGTGGCGATGATGGCAGGTACACTTTTTTGCAGTGCGCGTTTGACAATGTCTTTTTGAATCACAGGTACACTCTGCATAGGCACTTCTACACCTAAATCACCACGGGCGACCATCACTGCGTCGGTTTCGTCAAGAATGGCGTCGATATCGTTAACGGCCTCGGGTTTTTCAATTTTTGAAATGATGCGGGCAAATCCCTTGCGCTTTTCAATCTCCTTGCGCAATTCAATGACGTCGTCTACACTTCTAACAAACGACAATCCAATCCATTCGGCTTCTTCTTCAATGGCGGCGGTGAGATCGGCTAAATCCTTTTCGGTCAAACAAGGAAGGGAGATTTTGGTGTTTGGAAGGTTAACCCCCTTACGAGACTTCAGCGGGCCGCCTTGAATGACTTGCGTGATGACTTCATCTTTACCGTTGGATTCCAATACTTCCAGAATGAGCTTTCCGTCGTCTAAAAGGATGCGCTCACCGGGATTCACGTCTTCAGCGAAAGTCTGATAGGTGAGGTACGCACACTTGCCGTCGCCGATGCACTTGTTGGTGGTCAGCGTGAATGTTTCCCCGGCGTTTATTTCGACACCTTCTTCAACCTCTCCGAGACGAAGTTTGGGGCCTTGTAAATCGGCTAAAACGGCTACTGCAAAACGGTTCTTTTCGTTGACTTCCCGGATGAGTCGGATGGTTTTTTTGATGTCTTCGGGATTGCTGTGACTACAATTGACGCGGAATACGTTGACACCGGCCTTAACCATCTTGGTCATGGTTTCAAAGTTGGCCGAGGCTGGGCCTAGGGTGGCAACAATTTTGGTTTTTTTGTTCATGTAAAATGTTGAGCTTTTTTATGTGGCAATTCTACGAAATTTATAACTATTCATAAAATAACCATGATAAACGTTTGTTATATTTAGGTGATGTTGTTTTGTACGGAAAAAGTTGGGTTTGCGGCATGACGTTCTTTAACTGAGAAATTATCGTTTGTTCGTCTACGACACCTGTGTTTTCAAAACAAATCCAGGCATCCGCATTTTTTTCCAGAAAATAGTGAATCACCGGAACCGAAAACAATGTATTGATGTCGGCAGCTGCTTCTGAATCAAGGGAGATATTGCTGATCAAAAATAGGGTGAGATGGTCTGTTGTATGAGTAAAAATTGGAAAATGCACCAACTGATCTTTTCTAATCTGTAAGACGTGGTCAACGGTTTGTTTGGTGAAATTAAGCGGTGTGTATTTGTTGATGTAATAGGCAAGCTTTACAATGCTTAGAGGACTGTGAATGCCAACAACGCAGAATTCAGCATCGTCTTCAAGGGTTAGTTTTAAGCTTTTTGCTGCCATATGCTGTTTTTGCTGCTTGTTCTTCCGCACTTTTTTTCGAGCGTCCGCTGGCGCGAGCCATTTGTTTTCCGTCAATACTCAAAACCACTTCGTAGGTGTTTTTCTTTTTTGAAGGCAAAAATTTAAAGTCGATGACTTTTCGGTTTTTTTGTGCCCATTCCAGCAGCTTTGATTTATAGCTAATGACTTTTTCATTCAGCTGATCGAGATCTATGTGCGGATTGATTATTTTCTTTTTGACAAAGGTATAACATACTTTGTATCCTCTGTCGAGATAAACGGCACCTATGATGGCCTCCAGAGCATCACCGTAAATTGAGCCGGCGTGGTGGAATCCTGATTTTTGTGCCATCAGTAAATCAGGAATGCCAATTTTTACCGCAATGGCGTTAAGGGTATTGCGGTTGACCATTTTGGCGCGCATGCTGGATAAGAAGCCCTCATTGGAACGAGGAAAAGCTCGATACAACACGTCGGCACAAATACTGCCTAAGATGGCGTCACCAAGGAATTCCAGTCGTTGGTTGTTGGGATCATCGGCAAACTTTCCCGTATGGGGCATAGAACTGTGTCTAAGTGCCAGTTCGTAGAGAAACTCATTTTTAGGCTTGAGCCCAAGCATGAGTTTTAGCTTCTTGGAAAATGGCGATTGCGCCTTGAGCAGTCCTCTAAGCGCCATAGCAATTACTCCGCTTTTTTGAAAATAACGGAAGCATTGTGACCACCAAAACCAAAGGTGTTGCTCAGCGCAGCATTAACTGTACGTTTTTGCGCTTTGTGAAACGTGAAGTTGAGCTTATTGTCGATATCGGGGTCTTCTGTTTCGTGGTTGATTGTAGGCGGCACGATGTCGTTTTTAACCGCTAAGATGGATGCAATGGCTTCCACAGCACCAGCAGCACCAAGAAGGTGTCCGGTCATTGATTTGGTGGAAGAAATGTTGAGGTTGTACGCGTGCTCACCAAAAACAGTTTTTATGGCTTTGGTTTCGGCAATATCTCCCAATGGTGTGCTGGTTCCGTGTACATTGATGTAATCAATGTCGGCCGGTGTGAGTTGTGCGTCGTCGAGGGCGTTGATCATTACACGAGAGGCGCCAAGTCCTTCTGGATGTGGTGCCGTGATGTGGCTGGCATCGGCTGATAGGCCAAACCCCACAATCTCCGCGTAAATCTTTGCGCCGCGTTTTTTGGCGTGTTCGTATTCCTCAAGGACGATACAAGCGCCGCCTTCGCCCATAACAAACCCGTCGCGGTCTTTACAAAACGGACGTGATGCCTTTTCGGGATTGTCGTTTCTTACAGATAAGGCGTGCATGGCGTTAAATCCACCAATGCCGGCCTCGGTAATGGCGGCTTCAGAACCACCGGAAATAATCACGTCGGCTTTACCCAAACGGATGTAAGTCATAGCATCAATCAGAGCATTGGTAGCCGATGCACAGGCCGATACCGTAGTGAAGTTGGGTCCTCTAAAGCCGTACTTGATAGAGATGTGACCGGGGGAAATGTCGGCAATCATCTTAGGGATGAAGAAGGGGTTGAACCTTGGCGTACCGTCACCGGCTGTATAATTTTTTGATTCTTGAAGAAAGGTGTCGAGTCCACCGATTCCGGAGCCCCAAATAACGCCGGTGCGATCGGGATCACAAGTGCCGGGCGTATCAAGTCCCGCATCCTTTACGCCTTCTTCAGCAGCCACCATAGCAAAATGTGTAAAGCGATCCATTTTTCTCGCTTCTTTGCGGTCGAGAAAGTCGGTTGCATTGAAGTTTTTAACCTCACAGGCAAAACGTGTTTTAAAACGTTCTGGGTCGAAGTGGGTGATGTTGGCCGCGCCGGAAGTGCCATTTAGAAGGGCATTCCAATACGCATCAAGCGTATTTCCAATGGGGGTAAGCGCTCCAAGTCCGGTTACAACAACACGTTTTAATTCCATAAGGCAATAACTTAATTAATTGGATGTGGTGTGGCAAAGGTTAAGGTAGTAACCCATTTCACCCCACCATTAGGATTTTCACATGGTAATGAACGTCCAAATGGTGGGATGTAACAACCTTTAAAAGTTGCGGGGAATGTGTTGACTATTTAGAGGCCAACTCATTCTCAATGTAGGTCACTGCTTGGCCTACAGTAGCAATGTTTTCAGCTTGATCATCTGGGATTTGGATGTCAAACTCCTTTTCGAACTCCATAATGAGTTCAACGGTATCAAGCGAGTCAGCGCCTAAATCGGCAGTGAAACTTGCTTCTGTAACTACTTCGTTTTCATCAACGCCGAGTTTTTCAACGATGATGGCTTTTACACGTGATGTGATGTCAGACATAGCGAAAAATTTAGATTAATTTTCAGTGTGCAAATAAATGACCTTTGTGTTGAATGAACAACAGAAAATTTCAAATAAGTCAAAGTGCTTATTTTCAAAATAATCTGAGCTCAAATGTAACGCATCCGCCATTTTCAGTGCAATGGTTTTAGAATGTAATGTCGCCAAACAGCTTTATGTTGGTTGGAAACGTTGTTTTTTTGATTTGAAATCCCTGCAAATATAGGTTGTAAATATAAAGCAACTTTTTTTGTGGAGCAATTTTGTTGAAATCCGCCTTTATGATTAACTTCGCCTACTCATATGTATGTATAACATTTTGCACAACAACATCTAATTTTTTTAGATTAGGATTCAATCTTTCCTAATGATTCAACTCAAACATCAATGAAGAATATAGCCATTTTTGCATCGGGCTCGGGCTCCAATGCAGAAGTTATTGTCCGTCATTTTCAAGACAGTGATCTAGCCAGAATAGCAATGATCGTAACCGACAATAAAGATGCCGGAGTAATAGAACGCATCAAGCCATTTGGCATTCGAGTAAAAATTATTTCTCCCCAACAATTATCAGATGGTTCACTCATTGAGTCATTGACTTTAGCAAAAATAGACTTGATTGTACTCGCCGGTTTCCTTCGTTTGATACCTAAAGATATGATTGAGGCGTTTCCGCAAAGAATCATAAATATCCACCCTTCATTGTTACCCGATTACGGCGGAAAAGGTATGTACGGTATGCATGTGCATAGAGCCGTTGTGGAAAATGAAGAGGAGGAAAGTGGAATTACCATTCACTATGTCGATGAGAATTTCGACGAAGGAGAAATCATTTTTCAAGATACAGTTGAAGTGCTGGAAGACGATACACCAGAAGATTTGGCGTATAAAGTCCAACAGCTTGAACATCGCCATTATCCTGACGTGATAGAATGGGTGCTTACCCAACTGGACTTATAATGGTATATATTTATACAGACGGTGCCAGCAGCGGGAATCCCGGACCGGGCGGTTATGGCGTGGTTCTGGTTCACGGACAGCACATGAAAGAATTGAGTGCCGGTTTTCGCAAAACCACCAACAATCGCATGGAACTTTTGGCGGTCATCGTAGGCTTGGAAGCCTTAAAGAAAGCCCCATTAGACGTTACCGTAGTTTCCGATTCAAAGTATGTGGTCGATGCGGTCAATAAAGGCTGGGTATTTGGCTGGGAGAAAAAAGGCTTTGCCGGTAAAAAGAATCCCGATCTCTGGCGACGGTTTTTGAACATCTATCGCAAACACCGGGTAAAACTGCAATGGGTAAAAGGACACAGTAATCACGTTTACAATGAACGCTGCGACCACTTGGCCGTTATGGCGGGGAAGAAGCCGAATTTGCCGGTGGATGTGGGGTATGATGGTTGATAATGTAGAATGTAAAATTTAGAATTTAGAATGTAAAATGAATTTTTAGTTCTTGGCTTTTGTAATAAACTTATAGACTAATTTCGCCTAAACGCCTAAACGCCTAAACGCCTAAACGCCTAAACGCCTAAACGCCTAAACGCCTAAACAAACAAATGAACTGGCTCGACGCAATATTAATTCTCCCACCCTTGGCGCTTGCCATAAGGGGATTTCAGAAGGGCTTTTTTAAGCAGCTCTTTTCGTTGGGTGCGTTGTTGTTGGCTGCCGGCTTGGCCATTTATGCGAATCGCTCCTTTGTGATGGCGCTGTGGACCGATGGGGATTTGGTGAATTACTTCCACGCCAATATGACTTCCATTATTTTGATCTTGGTCATTGTGCTGGTGCTGTTCTTGTATTTAGGGAGTTTGCTCACGAAGATGTTTAACGCCTTGCGCATCGGTTCCATCAATCGCTTTTTTGGTGGGGTAGTGGGATTGGCCAAAGGCTGCGTGGTGTCTTTGTTAATGGTGTTTGCTATACAGGCCATTTCCCTACACGTGGAAGATTGGCACAGTGAGGTGAGAAAAAACAGTCTGCTCTTGCCCTACGGCAAGTCGTTTAACGCAGCCTTTTTGACCTGGTTGCTCGGCGATGAGGAGGTGGATTGGTTTGAGGTGTTGCCGGAAGCGGCGCCGCGATTCACCTGATGATTAGCTGTATTTGTAACTGAGCCACTGTTTATTTTAATTGCTCCGCAATTTTTAATTTAGCCACGAATAACACTAATTTTCACGAATATCTGCGAATGGAATGTCATTGTCATTAGTTGTGAATATTTTATTGTTGGTTCTATGCTTAGTACCTATTTTCGTAGGGTAAATAGGAATTCATAGATGATGTCGTTGACCAGGTTATTGTTTTTTCTTTTGTGTATTAGCACTTTGTTGTCCTCGTGTAGTCTGCATCCGTATCAAACAACATTCAAACGCCATCAAATCACCAATGCAGTTCATGAGTACCGAGCGCCTGTCTATGTTGGCGACTATGTGATTTGTAAAAACCTTCACAAGTCATTTAGAAACTTAGAGTTTCCAGGAAACCACGATCACTACATGTATAATTTCTTGTATGCATTGAAAGGTTTATTTGATGTGACAGTTTTAGATGATGCGCAAAACCGCTGTTTTGAAGGTTTTTTTGATAATCATAATCTAAATCAAAGGAAAATGGAGGTTGATAGTTTTCCGAACCTATTTAGAATACAAGAAAAAGGTGTGCATGTGGTACCGCTGATTTATTTATACAACATGTGGTTAAGTAATATGTATGTTACATCCAGTGGATCGGTTGGAGCAACAGGAACGGGGAAAGAACGAACGACTTTTTTGATAATGGCCATTTACATCTATCACGATGCGGAGCTGGTATACCGCAAGCAGATGTGGTTTAGAGCTAAGCCCAGAGATATTAGAGATGACTTTGAAGATGATTTTAATTTAAACAAAGGTCATTGGAATAGACTTGTTAAAAAGGTGTTGGATGAGTATGTTGTCTATTAATTAGGACGAATGAAGGTTTAAGTAAAAATATTCGTGGCTAATAAATCTTTTGCGAAGCAAAAAATATTTGCAGCTATTTTTGCAGCTTCTGCGCCACAGACCAAATGGCAATCCCCGCACTCACCGCCACATTCAACGAGTGCTTGGTGCCGTATTGCGGGATTTCTACCGCGCCGTGAGAAGCATCTATCACGTCTTGGTCAACGCCGCTGACTTCATTGCCCAATACCAGCGCTACCGTTTCATCGACGTGTAATTCTTTGCAGAAATCCTCCAAGGCGATGCTGTTTTGGGTTTGCTCTAAGCAGTACACTTTTACGCCTTTGCTTTTTAACGCGTTTACCACATCCACGGTACGTTTGTGGTACGACCAGTCCACCGATTCTGTGGCGCCCAAGGCAGTTTTGTGAATGCCCTTGTGTGGTGGTACAGGTGTATGTCCGCACAGGTGTATGTGCGACACCCGAAAGGCGTCGGCGCTGCGAAAAACCGAACCCACATTGTGCATGCTTCGCAGATTGTCTATCACCAATTGAAGCGTTATCTTCGTGGCCTGTTTAAATTCGTCGGTTGACAAGCGCTGCATTTCGTCGGTGCGCAACTTGCGACGTATATTATCGTTTTCGTTGGTCATAAAAATATCAGTCAGTGAGCAAAAGTAGTGAGACTCCGTTGATGAAACAATATTTCAGTATCAAGAGTAAATATCCTGATGCCATCTTGCTCTTTCGCGTGGGCGATTTTTACGAAACCTTTGGCGATGACGCCGTGCGTACGTCTAAGGTGTTGGATATTGTTTTGACCAAACGCGCCAACGGAGCTGCCGCCCACATCGAACTGGCGGGTTTTCCGCATCACGCGCTGGAAAACTATCTGCCCAAACTCGTGCGTGCCGGTCACCGCGTGGCCATTTGTGACCAACTGGAAGATCCCAAGAAGACCAAAACCATCGTCAAACGCGGGGTGACCGAGCTGGTTACACCGGGCGTTACCATGAGTGATCAACTTCTCTCGGCGCGCAACAATAACTTTTTGTGTACGCTTTATCCCGGCGATAAAGACAACTGGGGCATGGCGCTTGTAGACATTTCCACCGGTGAGTTTTTGGTGAGTCAGGGGAACCAAGGGGAGGTGGAGCAGTGGCTGCAAAACTTCTCACCCAGCGAGGTCATATTCCCCAAGCGATTGAAGAACGAATTCATCCAAAACATCAAGGAAAAAA
>PXCF01000025.1 GCA_003566715.1 Cryomorphaceae bacterium
ATGAGCATGTTGAAACTGGAGAAAAACAAAAACGAACTGATGGACAGCAGCACAAACTGCCGATTGGCAAATGCCGGCACTCGAAACAAGGGTTTTGTAAGTCGCATCTAAATGGGTTGAATCTATGTTGCTCGCTATTCGTTTTTTCTTCTAGATTCACCGTCATTAGAAAGTGACTTCAAGGCATCCTTTGCATTTAGGGGTGTCACAACCTTCTTTCCGGTTTTTGCCTCAAGTTCTTTTCTTGCAACCTTCGCAACATTACCCCCTTGTTTAGCAACTTTTTTGCTTTCTTCGTAGTCCTTTGGGTTTGTTGAAGCCGATATATCTTTTGTTGACGCTTCTGCCAGCATATTTAAAATCAGCTCAGTATTCGTCATATTGTCCCTAAGGTTTTCCTTTTTCAAACCCTTGAGTACTTTATATTCTTTAGTTGTTTTATCACTCCAAGCCTTGGTAATTATATCTGTAAGAACAGCAAATTGAACGCCTTCTTTTACCCCCCGTTTTTTCCATTCATCCGTGAGCTCTTTGCGTATTTCAATGCTTTTGAGTCGTTGATTAATCCAATTCTCTGAATATCCTAATTTTAAGTATTGCTCCAAAGCCCTATCAATACTCAACTCAGGATCTTGCATTTCATCCAATCTTTCAGACGCAACTTGAGCCAACCACATTTTAAATGGTTCTGCTTTAGGTGATGGAATTGACTGGATTAATCGTAAAATTTGTTCTGTATCAGCGACATCGGTTAGTCGCATCTTACCATCAGCTGCTCGCATTTTCAAACCGTGACAATTCGTCACGGTTTCATTCCCTTCATTTTTAAGACGTTGTTTTAGTTTTCGCCAGTATGCATTAGGGTCTTTACTCTCTGTGAGTACAGCTATAACATCTATAATAGAAATATACCATCGCTCTGCATCCCATACAGTGCGGACTTGTTTTTCTTCAAATAATTTAATGGAAGCTTCTTTGCTCATGACCTTTCTTTTTAGTGTTGTAAACTTACCAAGATTTTACTTCATATTCAAATCACCGAACTTAATTCAATGATTCATCTTACTAATTTCTCTAGAAGCAAAGTCTAACTTCGCGTAAGTCAAAGTCGTTTTTCACAAGCATTGAAAGCAGTGTCCGTAAATCTTAATTCCCAAACAACCGCACAATGTCATTTCCATTCGCCAAAATAATCAATCCCAATAGGATGAAAAACCCTACGATTTGGGCGTTTTCCAGAACCTTGGTGGAAGGCTTGCGACCGGTAATCATTTCCCAAAGAACAAACACCACGTGGCCACCGTCCAATGCAGGGATGGGGAGGATGTTGAGGAAAGCCAGCATCAAACTCAAGAATGCGGTGAAGGACCAAAAGCGCTCCCAGTTCCAACTGGTGTCGAATTGGTTGGCAATCATGATAAACCCACCAACCTCTTTGTAAGCGCCGGTTTTTGGGTTGGCGATTAATTTAAACTGACGGATATAGTCGGTCAGCAATTGACGTGATTTGGTAAAGGATGCGGGAATGGCTTCAAAAAAGCCATAGGTCTTCACCTCGGTGTTGAATTGATCTATTATACTAGCTGCAAAAACACCCATTCTCCCGGATTCGGGTATTTCAACTTCCGTACTCATAGCCATGCCGTCACGTTCGTAGTCAACGGTAACGGTTTCACCTTTGAAATCAGGCAAACGCTCAATCCACTGATCAAAGAATGGCATGGACACACCATTGAGCCCCAAAATATGATCTCCTTCTTGTAAACCGGCTTCTTTAGCAGGGGAATCTTCGGTGAACCCTCCTACAATGTAGCGAAAGCGTGGACCAATAAACGCACCACGAGAGGCAATCAGTCGAGCAACGTCTTCTTCAGTGTAGTTGACGGTTAGACGCTCTCCATCACGTTCTACCTCAATAGCGCCACGTTCGTTGAGTAATACTTCAATGGGCAACTGGTTGAAGCGCTCCGGCAATTTTCCGTTCACGCTGAGAATGATGTCGCCATTTTCCAAGCCCATAGCTCTGGCGTTATCGTCGACAGTAATGCCGTACTTGACTTCTTCGGTGGGCAAATATTCTTCACCCCAGTAAAGCAACATCCCAAAGAAAATGGCTAAGGCAACAAATACATTAACCGCCACACCACCGACCATGATGATGAGACGCTGCCAAGCCGGTTTGCTGCGAAACTCCCACGGCTCGGGGTCTTTGGCCATTTGTTCTTTGTCCATCGACTCGTCGACCATCCCGGAGATTTTTACGTATCCGCCTAATGGAAGCCAGCCGACACCGTATTCGGTGCCACCTACTTTTTTCTTAAACAATGAAAACCAAGGGTCGAAAAACAAGTAAAATTTCTCTACCCTTGTTTTAAATAATTTGGCGGGAATGAAGTGGCCAAGTTCGTGAAGAACAATAAGTAATGATAAGCTCAAAATGAACTGACTGGCCTGTATAAATATATCCATGAGTGGTGTGCGATTGGCAAAATTTACAAGCTGCAAAAGTAAGGCAAGCAGAAAGATTAAACGTCTATATTTTACGGTTGTTCAAATGTATAGTCGTATTTTCGCGCCCTTGACAGAACTTTGAATACAAAAGTGGCTGTCTATAAAGTCCGATAGCTGCATTAGGGTTAGCACAAGGATAACCCCTACCGCAAGCCTTGCTCTCGAACTTTCTAGCTCAGCCACGAGTAGTTTAAATAATGATGTTTTGTAATTTGTAAAATTAAGTGGACTCATGCCATATCCCGAATACAAAAGCGGTTTAAAATTAACCGACATCCATCAGTCGAATTTGCAGTGGTGGAAAGACGCTGAGGTGTTTAAGCGCTCCATCAGTGAACGTGAAGGCAAACCGACGTTTACCTTTTACGAAGGTCCGCCAAGTGCCAACGGGATGCCCGGCATTCACCACGTGATGGCCCGTACCATTAAGGACGTGTTTTGTCGCTATAAAACACAACAGGGCTTTCAGGTAAAACGCAAAGCAGGATGGGATACACACGGATTGCCGGTTGAACTTTCCGTGGAAAAAACCCTCGGTATCACCAAAGAAGACATCGGTAAAACCATCACGGTGGAAGAATACAACGCCGCTTGTCGCAAAGAGGTGATGAAATACACCGATGTGTGGAACAACTTGACCGAGCAAATGGGCTACTGGGTGGACATGAGCGATCCTTATGTCACTTACGAAAATAAATACATCGAGTCGGTATGGCATTTACTCCGCAAGCTTTACGACAAGAATATGCTGTATAAAGGCTATACCATTCAACCCTATTCTCCCGCAGCTGGAACA
>PXCF01000112.1 GCA_003566715.1 Cryomorphaceae bacterium
GGTGAAATTAAGCGCTGAGTCCGGAACGAAGGTCACCGATGGCGGATCGTTGGCCGGCACCAACATTGGTGGACTCTGAGAGGCGTAGGCTGCATCACAATTAGCCGTGGTAATCTGAACATCGCGATAAACTGCGGCGATGGGAATGGCACAGCGATAAGCCAATACCTCTGTATTGGTGGTGAAGTTACCGTTGACATAAGACTCAAAGGTTATCAACCCGGTAACCGGATCAAGTGCTGCAGCGACGTTTGGCGCATTTGAAGGCATGGGATTGGTAAATGAATAACCACCTGAATATGGTACACTACCCGTAATACTAATGAGTGGTGTTGCCCAATCATACACCAGTGAATCCAATTCGCGGTCAAATGCCAGAGGACCGTAAGTAAATGGATACCCGTTACAAGAAACAACGTTTGGAAGCTCTAAGAATTCTGGAGAGTTATCGTAGCAAGGGAACATGGGCACAAATGGAGGATTTGCTCCGTGCGTACGTGGATTGGGAACATCCGGATAGGGATACATTTCCGACTTCAAGAAAAACTGAGGTTGACCAACCACATTCACCGCTGAGTTACGGCAGCAGTGTGGCCCAATGCTGATCGTCCAAGCTCCGTTTACCGGGGGCGAACCGTTCAATTGAAAGGCATTGGAACGGAAGATATACTCTGCCGTAGCTCCGATACCATTCAGTGGACCGGTAGCACTTGAACTATTGAAACCTCCTTGTGCATTTGGCGTACCACAGGACCAGCGCAAAGTGGATGAAAAGCAATCCGGAGAAATATCGTTGGCCTCTACGAGTATGGTAGGTGAAGACGTGGGACCACCGCCCGAGTATCCACCAATTTGGAATTGCGGAGAAAAGTTATTCAAAATAGCTACTGCTCCGGTGCAATCTCCGTACAATTTAGAGATAAACACAAACTTACCGTGATCAAGTACCGTAAAGTTGGCATTGAATTCATTGTTGATTTCTGCGCGATTATCGGCAGTGATACATCGCCAAAAAATCTCTCCTCCACGCATGTGGGTTGCATTAACGGTAAAAGCGCTTAGCGCAAGTACCCAAATCAATGGTGTGATTAAACGTTTCATAAAACTCGCTGATTAATGTGTTTGTCATTTTCCATGTACTTCCAAATACATGAAAATTAGCATAGATGCCAACTCAACAGTATTTCAATTTGAAGTGAACAAATATATTTAAAAAAATATTTGGTTTTCTTTAGTGACTGAGTATTTGACCGCCTTAACTTATTAAACGCTCAAAAACCGGCGAAATACCGGTTTTTGAGCGTTTAATTTATCATAAAACATGTTAGCAAACACGCTAGATTAAATCCATCTAAGAAAGATAAGCACGTTTTTAAAAACCAAGGTCATACGACTTAATTCACCAAGGTAAACGAACCTTTTTGTTCTTGTGGTAAGTCACCTTGCGTTTGGTAACGCACGACATAAGTGTACACGCCAGTTGGACTTAGTGTTCCGTTAAACGTACCGTCCCATCTGGCTTCAGGATCTTTGGTTTCGTAAACAACCTTACCCCAGCGATCGATGATCACCATTTCAAAGCTTAGTACATCTACGTAACGCAGATCCGGTCCAAAGGTCTGGTTCTTCTCAATTGAAGAGTTGGGACGGAAGGCATTTGGCATCACCAATTTTGCCTTCTGCGTAACACACGCACGGTTTGAACGGGCAAATCCAGGGATATAACGACTTGGCAAATCAACAAACGGATTGTTGACCTCAATGGCTCGAACATAATAACAAAGGGTGTTTACATTCGGCTCAAGACCTTGTAGGTTGTCTACATAAACCGTATCTGATGGAAGTAAGTCGTCATCTAACAACTCAAACGGACCCTCTTCGCGTTCGGCACGATAGATTTCGTAGCCTACCAATTCTCCAGCAAAATCGCCAAAGCTGTTCCAGCTCACCCAGTTTTGTTCGTTGCGTTTGTGCTCCACACTCAAGTGAATGTTGTTAACCGTATTGGAAATCGTGTCAATACCACCACAACTATCCGCTGCAATCAAACGATAATAGTAAACATTATCCGCCGGATTCGCTAAATAATCCACAAACGTAAAGGTATAAGGCGCAATTGTGGGCATATCGATTCGAGCCACCTCGAAGTATGTCCCGTTCGGCGTCCGTGAACGCTCAATGGTGATGTGTGTTGCATCGGCCTCCCCATCGGCAAAACCGCGCAAAAATATTCCATTACCACGAACATCTACCTCAGATATATAGAGCATCTCTGATGGATTAGGCACGCCCGGATTCATACATATTGGATATGACTCAGACATGGTAACGCTGTCGTCCTTAATGGCAACGATGCGATAACAGTAGATGGCCCCCGACACAAATTCATTTTGCACAAATACGGTATCGTCTCTATCACCCGAAAACAGAAGCACATTGGGGGACACGCCACCCTGCTGATCATCTATGTCTGCGCGCAATTCGTAGCCGATAATTTCATTACCCCAACCTTCATACTTATTCCATGAAAGGGTATTGGTTCCGGCACAAATATCCACGCTACTGTTCAGTAAAAGCGTATTGTGTGGACGAACGGGAATACTATCCGACACATTCCCGCAACTATCTACCGATACCACTCGGAAACGTTCCACCCTACTAGACGCCTCTGATGCAAGCCACGTATAAACACCCAGCGCGCCGGCAGTGTCAATGATCACCCAGTCGCCTAAGGTATCATTCCACCAGTGAATCTGGTATTCCACCACATCACCAAATGGCGATTGCTCAAAGGATATCTGCGCACGACCGTCGGCATCAACCGTAACATAGTTGACAATGGTTGTATCGTCGTTGCTGGTATTTTGAAAAACTCCCGACTGCATCGTGGAATAACTCGTACAAGTCACCGACGAATCACTACTCATAAATTCATAACCCACACGGAATGACACTTCCAGTGAACAAAGCAACATGGGCTCTATCCAATCACGTGCAGTAGATGTTCCCGCCTGAACCCAATTATCGGAACCTGCCGGAAATTCATATTCAACAAAATACTCGATGGCCGTTGTATCGTTTGGACGCGGATTAGACCACGTCAAATCAGCCGTGTCTTTATCTGGTTGAGCCACCGGACGCTGGGTTAAATTCAAAGTAAACGTACCCACCACATTGGATGGTTCAGAAACATAATTACAACCGGAGTTGGTTCTTATTCGATAGAAACTTGCCGGTCCACTAGGGTCATTTACCGTAACGGTACCCGGATCGTATAC
>PXCF01000064.1 GCA_003566715.1 Cryomorphaceae bacterium
CAGCTCTCTACTTTAGGGCACGACTTTAAAAACGCTGACAACGGCCTTTTGTCAAACAGTCTCAAGCTTTATGGCCCTTCATCTTCTTCACACCGTAAACCGCACCAGCGGCCAACAGGGCTACGATACCGCCGTCGAGCGGCACGGGATTATTAGAAGGCGGCAACAGCCACGCAATGGTGTACGGATACGGGAAAAAGAAGACAGAGGATTGGCCAGGGCTTAATCCTACATTTGCATGCAATTATATCGAATGCACAAATGCACTGAGGCTTTCGCCTTTTTGAAGATTGAATTTTTTGCGTAGTCGAATACGCGCCATTTCTACTGCTCTTACGGTTTGTCCGGTTAGCAAAGATATTTCCTTGCTGCTTAGGTTATGGTATAAATAACCACACAACCGTTTTTCATTGGGTGTGAGTTTTACGTCTAAGTTTTGCAAACGATGATAAAAATTTGGGTCTAACGACAATACTTCTTGGTCGAAGCGCAATTTAGCATCCTCGTAATTTAGGGGACTGATTTCTTGATCGTCGTCTTCTGCCTCTGCGGTATCGCTATTTTGCAGGGGTTTCAGCGACTCAATAATGGCCTGGTTGCGAATCAATCTTCGCTCCACATCGAACTCTTGTTTTTGGTACGCCATCATTTCTTTCAAATGTGCTCTCTCTTCAATCAATTGTTGATTGTAGGCCATAAGCGCCTGTTTGTGCTGCACAATAGATTTCTTCTTTACGCGGCGAAGATATAACAAGTAGGTGATGGTTAACAATCCGACTACGATAAAGGCAACGAGCACAATGAACCATTCCCGCTGCTTGCCTTTGTACTGGTAGGCTTGAAACTGCTCATTGTAGTGGTTGATCAGTAAAGATTTTTCCGCCTCGTATTGTCTCTCAATTGATTTCAAAGAATCGGCTGCTTTTTGAAACGCTAAAGACATCTTGGTATCGCTGCGCTCATCATATATGCGAAAGAGTTTTTCGGCACTTTTTTTAAGCAGTGTGATGTTATTGATTTCGCTGGCAATCAAATGTGACCTGTTGAAATTAAATAGTGCCTCATCGGTTTGTTGTTTGTTTTCATAAACATCACCCAATTTATAAAAATACGTGGCCAGGGCGGCCGGTGATAGATTTAAAGAATCTGCAATCGTTGCTTGCAACAACACCTCAGCTTGATCGAACAAGTTGCTCTCGAGTAAAAATGTTGTGTACGCACTCGTTATGGTTTGTAAACCAGATTCTAAATCATTCTCTTTAGCAAACAAAAGACCTTCCTTAAAGATTTTATTTGCCTTGGTTCGCTTGCCTAATTGACCGGTAATGATGGCTTCGTTGTTTAAAAACATCAGACGGGTAACCGGTGGAATGGCGTCATCATTATCTTGAAAAAAATAGGGCTTGGCTCGCCCCAGATACGTATTGGCCTTGTCGTAATCCTCCAACATGATGTACAAACCGGCAAGATTAAAAAGCGTCTTGGCGATGAGGCTGTCGTTTTTTATTGTTTTTGCAATGCTCAATGCATCCAGCCATGATTGGGTGACATTCTCAAATAAGCCCATATAAAAGCAAACCCTTCCCAATTGAAAATTGGCGGTAAACCTTTGCTGGTCATTCTCCAGTACGGAAATGCTTTTGGCCATTTGTGCGTGACGTAAGGCAAAGGTATAGTTGGAAGCGTTTAGGTACTCATCAGACTGTGAAACGTGATGCGCAACATTTTTATAGGCGATGCTATCAAACGCTTGATTGGCTTGAGCGTAACTAGGGAAGCAACACAAAAGAACAGCAATGGTTAAAACTGTGTAAACGTTTAAAAATCGCGGAAAGGACATGAAGCGAAGGTGAATTTGATTGCTCAAATTTAGTTCTTTTAGAAAAAACAAACCCATAATTTTGAAAAAAACTTTGACAAGTTTTCGACCATATAATTGGGGTTTTATAGCGTTATGCAAAATTGGTAATGGTTGATTATAGGTGGCTTTTTTTTAAAAAAAGTCCGGCAATAAAATTGTATTGCCGAACCTTCATGTAACCGGAAAACAGAGGCATGAAAAATATGGCTGAATCCATCATTTAAACTTTTCAATAGCACATAAAAAAAGCAGGGTCGGGAAGAAACACATTATATTACTACGATTAAACAATTCAACCCTTCCCTACTTTATTTTAATTATTTCAACGATGGTTTACTTCGTGACTATCGAATAAAAGCATTAACAAGAGATGAACGATTGTTGACCAATCGTCACCCCTTGTTAAACGCTCTCTCTTCCCAAAACAAATTGGAAACATTTGATTTTTCAATTTGGCAAAAAACTCCTATTGTTAATAAAACCATTAATTGAATAAAAAATCAAAGCACAATGATACAAGCATTACGCACACATACACAATAGACAAATACATCACAAATACGTCACTAAACATAGTCTACACACGCACAGATGGTCTTCGGGCTTCAGATATTCAAGCATGAGACGCTAAAAACGTGCATAGATTGCGGTTACAGACATAGGACATTTACGCGCGCATGGATACACGAACGCCGACATAAAACAAATACTGTCTTATACCGGCGTTCGTGAAAAAATTATCAATCAGAAATAAGATGTGCTTAATGTTGCCTTCCGTTCAACCGGACAACAGACTGGCCTATACTGCCAACCGTGCAAGCAAACATCACCATCATCTCGTAAACTTAATCGTTTCCGTTCCAACGGCGGTTTCCACACGAAACAGGTAAACCCCCGCAGCTAAGCCTGAGCGCAACGCCCACTCCGTGCGTACACCCGCAGCCACTTCTATACGCTCGGCTTGTAACTTCTTACCGCTGATGTCGTACAAGGTGAGCATGGCATTGCCGGTGAACTGTGGGTTGAGGTAAGCGTGGTTGTCGAATACCCAGGCGCTGATGCCGCTGGCGTTTTTCGTGCTTTCCGGTGCGTCGATGCTGAGTGATCCGGCACGAAAGTGCAGCACAAAGCGACCGACCATGCTGGTGTCGTTGATAAAGCTATAATCTTGTGCACTAAGGTCGGTAAAGGTCTGCAGGAGCTTATCCTCCAGGTACACCGCGTAGTGGTTAATCATGTAGCTGTCGTCGTAGCGAATGGTGAAGTTTTGTCCGTGCTGCGCAGCCTTGAAACTGATGGGTACGGTTCTCTTTTCGCTGTGGTTTGGGCCGTAAGGAATGGCGTTGATGGCCATCGCTGAGCCGTCGGTATGGGTAGAAAAGATG
>PXCF01000002.1 GCA_003566715.1 Cryomorphaceae bacterium
TGTCATCAGAAATTAAGCAATCCCATTGGTACGCCAAATCTTTAATTTTAACAACAACAATATCTCCTTGCATGTGAGGATTTAGTACGGACATTGCTGGTGTTGTGCACCCATAAAAGAAGGTGTTGCCTTTTAACACAGATGAGCCAAAATCATAATAAGTGTCATAGTTTGTACTAGAAAGCCCCGGGATGGTCATTGTGTCAACAATATTTAAGTTATTGTCAAGTAACATGAACCCATGCGCAAAATAGTTGCTGGTAAGAATAAGAGAGTCATTATATCTGTATGCACGTTGAAAAAGTAAACTTGTAAAGGGAGGGGAAAATTTAAATACTGTATCTGAAGGTAATAAATTATAGTCTGGTAATTCAATAGTTTCTACTATTCTAGATTGTCGATGAAAAAAAACTATTTTATCATCAATCTTTACTAAAGAGTTGGGTAATATTGTAGTTGAGGTGTATGATGTGTCAATAATTAAGCTCAATGAATCATCAATATGTAGATGTACAAAGTTTAAACTTGCCGGTGTGGTAAAATAGCTAAGAAACAATTCTTCATTTGAAGCATGTAACCCAGATGTAATAATGTTTGCATCATTTTTTGGGATGATGACTCTGTCTATTATTTGACAATTGGTATCGGTTTTGACAACGGCAATACCTTTAGGTGAGTATTGACTTACATCAGGAAAATCATAAGTGCCAATCCAAAACAAGTCTCCATTTTTTTCAAATGAATGCCTAAATGCGTAAGTAATCGAATCATTAAAATCTCTTACTAAAATTGAGTCAATAGATGTTTGATTTATCTTGTAAAAATAATTGTGAGAAGCGTTGCTATTGTAATTGTAAGTATGGATATATATTGAAGAGCCAAAAGCCAATCCTGTTAACGCACTTATATCCTCTCCGCCTTCAATTAAAACAGGACTGTTAAACAGTTGGGCATTGATGCTAACTGAAAAGAAAAACCCTATGCAAAGAACAGCTTTGCATAGGATTGTTTTTGTGATACATTTTAGGGACTTCTGAATGTTGCGCTTCATAATAACGGGAAAATCATTTGAACTAATGACAAAATAACGATGGTAGGTAAGGTTAATTGCGATGCATCATTAAAACATGTTCTTTTTGTAATATTGTTGAGTTGAAACATGTCTCATTAATCTGTAAACATTGCATCATGAAAAAACAATTATTTTATATGCTCATCTCAATGACTTTTTTTCTGTATCCATTGTATGGCCAGGATAATGAGCCAAAAGTTAAGATGCAGGTGCTTAAAGACAATCCTTACGATGTTCCATCGTTTGAGTTCTATCTAATGCAGATGTTATGTTAGGTCGTACTGTAGTTTCCGATTTGAGGTTTTTTGAAGCAAACCTCGAAGCAACTGAATATGGAGATGAAATTGGCAATGAGGCAATTGATTTCACGCCCGTGATAGGTAGTGGAGCGGGAGAAGTGTTCGTCAACAACTTAGGTTTGCGATTGGGGTTAGAAATTAAGGGAAATGCACCGACATCAATAAGCAAATGGGAAAATCGTACGGAAAAAGATCGATTCTTTTCTACGGGTTATTTTTTTGAATTAGGTATGCTGCCCGGCGTAGGGTATAATGGGTTTTTTAACGTTGGTTTTAGGTTGTATATTAACTCATAGGGTTTAATGAATCACAAAACCTTAAAAAAAAGCCGCTTCAGATGGAGCGGCTTTTCCGGTTTGATATGGTTGTGTTTTACATCTTTTCTCCTTGTGGCTCCTTAGGATTAGCCGGTTCTGTACCAACAAGCGTCAATACATAACTCGCCACATCCTGCATATCGGTGGCACTGAGCTGGTTTCTCCAAGGCGTCATACCTTTCTCAATCACCCCGTATTTGATTACTTTAAAGACATCGTTGATGGTATTACCGTGAATCCAATACTCATCGGTGAGGTTGGGGCCTACCCCGCCACCACCGTCGGCAGCGTGACAAGCAACGCAGTTGGCTTGGTAAATCTTGGCGCCGTTGGCCAATCGCTTATCGTCTTCAACGATGGTAACGTTGGTCTCGTCGACCATTCCACCCATTCTTTCGAAGTAGGCGGCCACATCGGCTTCGGCACGCTCCATCTCTGCGCGGTATTCGTCAGAACTTAATGGTCCGCCCAGCATGTGGAAATAGACTAGGTAGACCACGGCAAATCCAATGGTAACATAAAAACCGTATAGCCACCACGGCGGCAGTGAATTGTCGAGCTCTGTAATGCCGTCGTATTCATGATCCAACTGCAAGTCTTTTTCCTTAGACATAGGCTTAAGACCGGAAAACCAGCGATACCATCGACTAAACGAGTCGTCTGATTCTTCTGTAGCAGCTTCGTCAGCAACGGCTTCTTCGGCTTCCGCTTTTTTAGCCAAATCAGGACGCATATGCAGGGCAATTTCGTCAAAAGCGCGTTTTACTGAATAGTAGGCCAGTCCAAGAAGTACAGCCACCAAGACAAACAGCCAGAAGTAAGCGTCGCTAAAAATGCCGTAGAAAAACTCTGCGGGTGTAGAGGCATAGGTTGCTGCCGGTGCCAATATAAGTACCGGAAGTAGGGGTTTGAAAATTGATTTATCGTTCATGACGTGAAATATTATCGTTAATCGTCTAGTGGAAGTTTGCTTTCTTCAGCGTACGCTTCTTTTTTCATCAAGATCACGCGAATGACCATGAGGGTGAAGAAGGTGAAGAATATACCGAGTGACAAAATGGGGTACCATTCAATATTGACGATGGTTTCCATATGTCCTTTGATGAATTTCAACATAGCAAATTAGTTTTGAGCAACTTGCTCTGGTTTAACTTTGATGTCGGTGCCCAAGCGTTGCAAGTACGCAATCATCGCAATGATTTCTTCCTTGTGGCTTACTTCGATATCCGGGTCTTCGTTCAATTCCGCTGCAATGGCTTTTGCTTGCTCAGTGAGTAAGGCTTCAGCATTTTCTACCTCTTCATCTGTGTAAGGAACACCCAATCGCTGCATCACACGCAATTTCTTGGCGGTGTAACGGGTATCGAGTTCGTTGACCTTTCCATCGTGGTTAAACAACCAAGGGTAGCGTGGCATGATGGAGCCATCAGAGGTATAGGTAGGTTCCCACATGTGCTTGTAGTGCCAACTGTGCGGGTATTTGCCGCCAACGCGATGCAGGTCAGGCCCGGTGCGTTTGGACCCCCAAAGGAATGGGAAGTCGTAAACAAATTCACCGGCTTTGGAGTATTCGCCATAACGCTCGGTTTCCGAACGGAAAGGACGAATCATTTGGGTGTGACAAGCATTACAGCCTTCGCGAATGTAGAGGTCACGACCCTCAAGTTCCAGCGCGGTGTATGGTTTCACACTTTCAATTTTAGGGATGTTGGAGTCGACCATCATGGTGGGGATTATTTCCACGATACCACCAATTAAGATGACAATGATGCTACCAATCATCAATTGTGTAGGACGACGCTCGATCCATCTGTGCCAGTGTTCACCTTTGTGTTTGGTATACTTAGGCGCTAAAGCAGGAGCTTCGGCTTCTTCTTCCGCAAGGAAAGAACCTGAACGGATGGTTTTTATAACGTTGACTGCCATAAAGCCAAGCCCTACTATGTACAGGGCTCCGCCAATGGCACGAAGCGCATACATCGGCATCAACTGAGTAACGGTTTCTAGGAAGTTACCGTAAACCAAGGTTCCGTCCGGGTTAAATTGCTTCCACATCAAGCTCTGGGTAAAACCACTAACGTACATGGGAAGTGCCCAGAATACGATACCAAGCGTACCAATCCAAAAGTGGGTGTTGGCCAATTTTTCGCTATATAAATTGGTGCGGTACATGCGAGGCAAAAGCCAGTAGGTCATACCAAAGATCAAGAATCCATTCCATCCGAGTGTGCCAATATGTACGTGTGCAGGAATCCAGTCGGTGTAGTGGGCTATGGCATTGACATTTTTCAATGACAACATAGGGCCTTCAAACGTGGCCATACCGTAAGCAGTTACAGCAACCACGAAGAACTTCAATACGGCGCTTTCGCGAACCTTATCCCAGGCGCCGCGGAGGGTAAGCAAACCATTGAGCATCCCCCCCCAAGAAGGGAAGATGAGCATGATACTAAAGACCACGCCTAAGCTTTGTGCCCAGTCGGGAAGCGCAGTGTAAAGCAAGTGGTGAGGACCGGCCCAAATGTAAATAAAGATCAGTGCCCAGAAGTGAATGATGGATAGTTTGTACGAGTAAATGGGACGGTTGGCTGCTTTCGGAAGGAAGTAGTACATCAAACCGAGTATGGGGGTGGTGAGGAAGAATGCCACTGCATTGTGTCCGTACCACCACTGAACCAGTGCATCTTTTACCCCGCTGTAGGCCGAGTAGCTCTTCATGAAGTGAACCGGAAGTTCGATGTTGTTGACAATGTGCAAAACGGCAACCGTAACAAAGGTGGCGATGTAGAACCAAATGGCCACGTAGAGGTGACGTTCACGTCGGCGAAGAATGGTCCAGAACATATTGACACCGAATGCTACCCATACCAAGGCAATGGCGATGTCGATGGGCCATTCCAATTCGGCATATTCTTTAGAGGAGGTGTAACCCAACGGCAAGGTAATTACAGCTGCAATAATGATGAGCTGCCATCCCCAGAAGTGGAAATTGGTAAGAAAGTCACTGGCCAAACGCGCTTTGAGTAGACGCTGCAGAGAGTAATAAATACCCGCAAACATCGCATTACCAACGAAAGCAAATATCACCGCGTTGGTGTGTAGAGCGCGGATGCGGCCATATCCGAGAATGGATAGGTCAAAACTCAGTGCCGGGAAGATAAGTTGCAGCGCTACCAAGAGCCCTACGAGCATACCTACAGCACCAAACACCAATCCCGCCAGTAAGAAGTTGCGGACGACGGTGTTGTTGTACGAAAATTTCTGCATTTCCATAATTCAGGGGTTGTTTAGGTTCCTTCTTTTTGTTTGGGTTTTTTGTCGAAAAGCATACGCATGGCTGGGGTGTCACCATCTTCGTATTGACCGTTTTTTAAAGACCACAGGAAGGCCAGCAAAAATCCCAGTGCAAGGAAGAGCGAAATGAAGATGAGGACAAAGATGATTTCCATGAATAATACGCTTTTTACAATGCACAAAGCTATTTGATATGTTTGGCCGTTTTTATGACCGACCTCAGAAAAAAAACTGATTAATATCAGTTTTTGGGAAAAGAAAAAGCCGCCCCAACGGACGGCTTTTTTCTTTAAATATGCCTTTAAATATGTATTGCATATGTACGGGCGTATGTAATACGTCCATACATTTTTATTACTCCACTACTTTAATCCAAAGATCTCCATCATAACGTCCATTCACTTTAGAAGCGCGAGCTTGCTGAGCTTCTTGGTAGGAGTTGAATTTAAACAAGAAGACGTAGAACATATTGTTGCTTGGATCACGGAATACACCCGCATCCATGCCTTTGTCTTTTACAGACTGCGCTTTTCTGTTGGCATTGGCTTCAGAGCCAAATACACCGGCCGTTACGTAATAGCCTTTTGAGCCGGCTTGTACTTTACTGGCAGAGGCGGCGTCTAAGTCACTTCCGGTGGAGCGCGTCTCTTGATCGCGTTGAGCGGCTTGCTGTTGACGACGCTCTTCTTCCTGGCGACGACGACGTTCTTCAGCTGATTGGTCTAGAGATTGACCTTCTTCTTCGGCTTTTTTACGCGCTTCTTCGTATTCTCTTCTCAATTCGTCTTTGATCTCTTCCATTTTCTCTTCAATGGTTTGATCCATGTCGTCTTTGCGGCGACGATCCATTTGACGCATACGCTTCACTTCGCTTTCGAGGCGTTCTACGCGACTGTCTCCGCCAAACCTCCAAGTAAGCATAATTTCCTGACTGGTCCCCAAGTTGGCCGAGTACTGATTGATAGAGAAATCATAAGCATAACCTACGGTAAGGCGATCATTTAGGTGATAGCCAATATTACCGGTTACGGCATAGTTAGAGCGGTACATGGCACCCACAAAGAACAGGTTTTTCAGATTCAACATCGCACCTGCATCCACCATAATGGGGACATTTTCGGCCGCACGTACCATGACCATTGGACTCAGTACAACACGATCGGGTGTGATTTCAAAGTCATACTGCGTATTGAACATAAAGTGGCGAATGGTATTGTACTGGGCTTCTAGTTCCGGTTGATTTACAAATCGTACGGGGCTGCCGAGTAATTGCGGGACAGCAGCGCCAATTTGAAATTTGCCCAAACGTAGGTTGATACCGGTATTGATATCAAATAAACCACGACCGGTAAAGTCACCCGACAAAATGGGATCAGCGGCTGATGATGCATTGATGGCGGCATTGTTGAGACCGGAATTCATAAACCCACCGGCCAAACCAAAGCTCAAGAAGTTGTTTTCACTCAATTGAACGTGGTAGGCGTAGGCTCCGTAGAAACCATAGGTTTGTAACACACCGGCTTCGTCATTAAACCCGTAAACACTGTATCCAATTTTATCGGATCCAATGTTGCCATTAAGTGCTAAGGCTGCCGTTTGCGGTGCACCTTGTACACCTTGCCACTGACGGCGATAGATGGCAGATAGCTCGGTGCTACCTGAAGTACCACTTTGCGCAGGGTTGTAGATATATGGTGTGAAAAAATAGTTTGAATATAAGGGGATTTGTTGTCCGCGTACCGACAGTGCAGCACCGACAAGCAAACATGTGATTGAAATACTTAGAATTCTTTTCATGGCTATGTTTTTTTAGCTAGGTGAGCAATTATTGATTGTTGCGGACAATGGTTACCATTCCTCTATAGCGAACGGAATTGTTGTGTTCCAAGATGATGACATATGCACCATCGGGAAGTTGGGAACCACCGTTGTCAATTCCGGTCCAGTCATTTTGGTAGTTCTCGGTGTTGTACACTTCGGTACCCCAACGATTGATAACGGTAAGGCCGCAAACGTCACCTGCCATGATTTCTGATAAATCAAGCGCATCGTTGATTCCATCGCCATTCGGAGAAATGAAGTTTGGAACGCGGTCAACCACTTCCCATAGCTCTGGTTCAATGTCATCCTCCGGTAAAGGCACGACAAATACCTGCATGGAGTCAATATCGGTACATCCGTTAGGACCAACAATTTCGAGATAGTAGGTTACAGTATCCGGTCTGCCAGCAGCAATGGTAAATGGATTGGCTCTTCTGGGGTCGCTAAAGAACACCGGCTTATTGGCCGACCAGTAGTAACTAACACCGCCGCTACCATCTAATTGAATGATGGAGTCGGGATTGGTGGTTTGATCGGGACCTGCATCGGCAGTTGGCGCAAAGAATATGGCGTGTACGGTGTCGGTGCTGGAGCAACCGTTGGGGCCAAAGCCTTCTACAACATATGTTCCCGGACTAGAAACGTAGATGGTTGAACCGGTTTGTCCGGTACTCCACTCGTATGTAAATGAATTACCTTGAGCAACAACCAATACGGAGTCTCCAGGGCATAAGCCGATGGTATCAACAGTGATGTTGGTAAATACGAAAGGAAGAGGCACCCAGTTTACGGTAATCGTATCACTGATCCATGAACACGTTTGGTTCTCGATGAGTAATCTAAACTGGGTCGTATCGATAAGATCTTCACCATTTACTTGTATCCAAGGATTTTCAGCGCCGGGAACGGTCGTCCATGAACCAACAGTAAAGACTTCCCACTGATAGTTCCAGCCGTTGACCGTATCGGAAGCACTAAGCATAATGCTGTCGTTTTCACAAATGGAAAGAGTAGGGTTGGCTCCGGGAGGCCAGTTGACCAATTGAACCGGACTTACCGGGGTGGTGTCGGTGATCACCCAAAAAACGGATGACGTATCTACACAAAAACTGTCGTTTACGCTGAGGAAAATACGCATGGTTGTATCGACCGTAAGCGTTTGAAGCGTGTCGCCAACCAATGGGTACAATACGCGGTTACCAACAAGGTTAAGACTGTCGGAGTACCACTGATAACTGTACGTAACACCGGAAGGAGGGGTAGGGCCACTCAACACGCCGGTATCTCCGTAACAAAAGCGGATGGTGTCCGGAGAAATTTGAATGCCAGGCCCAGGTTGCGGTGTGATGGTACTGGGTGGTAAATATTCGTTAATGACAAAGTCGTCGGTAAAGGCTTGACAAAGTCCCAAGGTCAAACGCAAGGAGTATACGCCTGTTTGCGTAACCAAAAGGGTGTCTGAACCAGAACCACTTTGTCCGGGGATTTGTGCACCACCTTCAAACCAGCGGTATTGAAAGCTTTCGCCCGGAGCCGGAGCTGGGGCGCGAAGAATGACAGAATCGCCCTCACAGAATCGCCAGTCGTTAAAGGCGTTACTGAAGTAAGCACCTTCAATGGTAAGGCCAGAATCAACAGGAGGAAGACTACCAACGATAATGTTTCTCACTGTATCTCCTTGAATGATGGGGTTTGAACCACTTACCCTAATGCTGTACGCGCCTTGAGGGGTGTTGCAAGGAATCTCAGCATCAATTTGATATGAACCGGTAGCAAAAGCCGTAAGAGGAGTGAACTCAATAAAGTTTCCACTAAACACCCCGCTGTTGTCCGAAAGTTCAACCCGAAACTGGTTGCCTGCGTTAGATGCTTGAGCACCAACACTAAAGGTAACCGTAATAGAGTCACACTGACATGCCTGCGATGGCGCGTTTGTGTTAATGATTTGACCATTAAGTGAAAGTGGCAATGATCCGATCAATAAACCACCCACCAATTGTAACATTTTTTTCATAGTGCAAAATGTTTTAGTTGCATTAATTCTGTTAAATACTTTTTTAACCCTAAGTAAACAGACTTTATCTACTGTCTGCTTAACTATAAAGATAGAATTACAAAAGCATAGTAAAGTGCATAATTAGGCCTCAAAACTACAACACATTAATTTATTTTATCATCATGTAGGTTTTTTTTATTAAAAGGCATTTTTGTTTATCTTTCGAAACCATTTACATAAAGTATAACTAATTCAACATGAGTAAAAATAATGAATAAAAGGATAGAAGTTGAGATGGTAAAGGCCGTTGAATTTCTCCAAAAGAAACACCAAAATTTTGATTGGGTCGGATTTTACCTCATGAATAATGATGAAAAAACACTTCATCTTGGGCCTTTTGTCGGCGCACCAACCGATCATAAAGTTATTCCTTACGGAAAAGGTATTTGTGGTCAAGTGGCAGTCTCCGGCAAAATGTATCACTCCAGCGATGTGAGTAAAGAAGACAACTATATCGCCTGTAGCATTGAGACAAAGTCGGAGTTGGTCTTACCTATTTACGATAAAAATGGAACGCTCGTAGCGCAATTAGATATTGATTCACACGAAAAGGAGACGTTTACCCCGGATGTGATTGCATCGTGCGAGGAGGTGTGTGCGGAGATTGGCGGAATGTGGTCTTAATCTTGTAATTGGCTTGAAAAGCGGATTTTTTACTCAGACCTTGAAATGTTTTAACCAACGTTGACATTTCTAATAATAGCTAAAAATGCTTCTCTCGAAATTTCATTAGCCCCCAATTGTTTAAGGTGATTGGTTGGCACTTGACAATCGACGAGGCGTAAATTTTGAAGCGACTGAACGGTTTTAATAAAAGCATATTTACTGGCATTGGATACGTTTGAAAACATACTTTCTCCGTAGAGAATCCCATTGATGAAAAGCCCATAGAGCCCACCGACCAGTCTGTCATTTTCCCATGTTTCTCCCGATATGGCTACACCTTTTTCGTGTAGCGTTATCATGGCTTCTCGATAGTCGTCCCAAATCCATGTGCCCGCTTGGTCGTGTCGAGGCACATTGGCACAAGCGTCGAGCACATCTTCAAAGGCCGTATTCATCTTAAATGTAAAACGCTTGCCGTTGAGGTATGGTCGCATGGATTTCTGAATATGCACGTCTTCGGGATAGAGAACCATGCGGGGATTTGGGCTATACCAGCAGGGGCCATAAGGACTGTCGTGCCAAGGAAACAAGCCGTGTTGATAGGCGTCCATCATGGTGGCAGGCAGTAAATCACCACCGGCCGCTACAAAACCATCTTCTTGAGATGCGTTTATATCGGGAAATTCATAGACGCCTATTTGCATTTACACTGTATTTTCGCGCAAAAGTACACAGATAAATGATCATCATCATCGCCGCTATGGCGCAAAATCGCACCATTGGCAACAACAACGACCTGATTTGGCATCTGCCCAACGACCTGAAACGCTTTAAGCGTTTAACATTGGGGCATCCCATGATTATGGGCAGCAAAACGTTTGACTCACTTGGCGGCAAGCCTTTGCCGAAGCGCACCAATATTGTCATTACCAGAAGGGCAGACTTTCAAGCGTCGGGCGCCGTTGTGGTACACTCACTAGAAGACGCCATTGAAACGGCGAAAAAAGAAGACAAAACCATATTCATAGCCGGCGGTGGTGAAATTTATCGCCAGGCATTAGAGCACGCCGACGCCATGGAATTGACCATCATTCATCGCGACTATGATGGCGACACCACATTCCCTAAATGGGGTGAAGAATGGAGAGAAGTTGCCAGAGAAGATGTCACCGACGACCAGGATGTGGATTACAACTACAGTTTTGTGCGCTACGAAAAGAGTTGATCATTTTTGCTTGTGCTTTGAAAATCAACCCACAAAAAACATATAAAACCTGGGTAACAAAAAAATATTGCATTTTTAAAAATAATTGTTGCAAGAATATTTAGCCACAGTATATTTGCACCCGCAAAACGGCAAACGTGTCGTCATTCGTTATCGGGAGATTAGCTCAGCTGGTTCAGAGCACCTGCCTTACAAGCAGGGGGTCACTGGTTCGAACCCAGTATCTCCCACCATAAGGGGCAAAATTCATTTTTTGAGTTTTGTCCCTTTTTTTTATTTAGGGTATGTCAATCTGGTCAGAATAACAACCATACAATCAGGTTGTCACTGGTTCGAACCGTAGTGCAACTTGCGGCCTTAGGGAGTAATCCAGTATATTCCACAAAGCAAAACCGCATGTGTCGCGGCTTTTTTCAATTACAAGGGTTTATTATCCTTAATCGACTAACTCTGCTTTCTGCGCAACTCAAAATTCTTTCCCAAATACACCTTCCTCACCTGCTCATCGTTGGCTAGGTCTTCCGCCGAACCGGATTTGAGAATATTTCCTTCAAACATAAGGTAGGTGCGATCGGTGATGGCCAAGGTTTCCTGCACGTTATGGTCGGTAATGAGGATGCCGATGTTCTTGGCCTTTAGTCCGGCCACGATGTCTTGGATGTCTTCCACCGCAATGGGGTCCACGCCGGCGAAGGGTTCATCAAGGAGGATAAAACTGGGGTCAACGGCAAGGGCACGGGCAATTTCGGTGCGGCGTCGTTCGCCGCCCGACAACAAATCACCGCGATTGGTGCGGATGTGTTGCAAGCTAAATTCGTCCAGTAGCAACTCTAATTTGTCTTTCTGCTCACGCTTGCTCAACTTGGTCATTTGCAGTACCGCACGGATATTGTCTTCCACGCTCAGTTTACGAAAAACCGAGGCCTCTTGTGCCAAATAGCCAATGCCGCGTTGCGCGCGCTTGTACATGGGTAAACTCGTTATGTCGGTATCGTCGAGCAATACACGACCTTCAGATGGACGTACCAAACCAACCGTCATGTAAAAAGAGGTTGTTTTACCGGCACCATTGGGTCCAAGTAAACCCACAATCTCTCCTTTATTGACTTCAAAGGATACCCCTTTCACAACGGATCGACCGCGATAACGCTTGATTAAATTTTCGGCACTTAGTTTCATGTGACTGGCAATGTGGCAAAGGTAACGCACAAGCTTTGTTTACACACCACGTGACCGATGTCACCGTTCCGGTTGTCGGCGATACAAGACCTTTGTACCGGCGTTTTAAGACGCCTTTTGACTAAAATTTTTTAATAAAAAAAAGATTATGAACTTGAGAATTCTTATGCCTACCGACTTCAGTCCTCAAGCAGACAGTGCGTTGGTTTTGGCCAAAAAAATAGCTGAAAAGGTTCCCGTTGATTTGGAATTGCTTCACATCATTCCTTGTAGAACGGAAGCCAGGTTAAATGACAGTGGTAAGGTTGAAGTGGAGGAAGACAGTGTGGAAGGTTACCTCAATGCCCAAGTAGAAGCAGCCAATAAAGGGTTTGCCATCTATGATGTATCGGCATTTGCTTCGGTGAAAACCTCCATTGAGTTTGGCCCCATTTCATCAACCATTATCATGAAAACACCCAAAGGCTCTTACGATGCCATCATCATGGGAACCAAAGGGGCGTTTGGTATTAAGGAGTTTATGTCGGGATCGAGTACCCAACAGGTGGTGCGTGGTTCGCAAACACCGGTCCTTAGTTTAATGTGCGACCGCTCCGATTGGGAAGTCAATAATGTCTTGTTGATTCACCAATTGAAAAACAACCAAGCGGCGGTGCCTAATATCTTGAAAGCATTGGTCAAGTCGTTTAACTCTACGCTTCATGTGTTTAGCAACAATGATCCTGAGAGTGCCGTGAGCGAGGCTGTAATGAAAGATTTTCTTGAGCGTGAAGGTATTCCTGAGTCTAATGCGGTGATTCATCCCAATGGCATCAGCGAAAAGAGTGTGGTGCAATTTGATCAGCGCTACCAAATGGACCTGATCGCGGTGGCAACCGAAGGTCGCTCTGCATTAGAGCAGATTTTCCGCCCCAGTGTAGCAGAGAAGTTGGTGAACCATATGTACAAACCAATTCTCACTTTCCACCAATAGACATTTTTTTTAATTATTAAAACAACATTTGATATGGATTTTATTCTTGCGCCTTGGCCCTGGCACGTTTCCGGAGCCGTTATAGGCCTCATCATGATTATTCTATTATTTTTCGGAAAATCTTTCGGATTTTCCGCCAATTTACGTACCATGTGCTCCATTGCCGGTGCCGGTAAATCGGTAAGTTTTTTCAACTTTGATTGGAAAAAACAAACCTGGAATTTGCTGTTTCTCGTCGGCGCCGTCGTTGGTGGTTACATAGCCAATACATGGTTATCTGATGGATCGGTGGTGGATATCTCCGAAAATACCATTCGCGATTTATCGGCTTTGGGTATTTCTGCACCTTCAGAAATTCAGCCGACCGAGATTTTTAGTTGGGAGTTTGCTTCATCCTTGAAAGGCATCTTGTTTTTGGTTGTCGGAGGCTTCTTGGTAGGCTTTGGGGCGCGTTATGCCGGAGGTTGTACCTCTGGACACGCCATTAGCGGTCTAAGTGATTTACAAGTGCCGTCACTCATTGCCGTCATAGGCTTCTTTATCGGAGGACTACTTATGACTTTCCTTATTTTACCAATCATTCTATAAAAAATATTGTCATGTTGAAATTTTTGAGATTTATAATCGCCGGAATTTTGTTCGGTATCGTTATGACCAAATCAGAAGCCATTTCTTGGTTTCGCATACAAGAAATGTTTCGTTTTCAGTCATTCCACATGTACGGAATTATCATTACGGCCATCGTGGTTGGCTTGACTGCTGTTCAAGTAATCAAGCGTTTTGGTTTGCGAGACATTGGTGGAAACCCGATTATTTTTAACCCTAAAGACATGAGTATTCCTCGTTATCTCATCGGAGGAACCATCTTCGGACTTGGCTGGGCTATGACGGGGGCGTGTCCTGGACCTATGTTTGTCAACTTTGGTTACGGATATGGAATGATGTTGTTGATTATCGTCGGTGCCTTGGTTGGGACGTTGATGTATGGGGTATTGAGGAATAGGTTGCCGCATTAGGACTAAGACTAAGACTAAGACCAAGACTAAGACTAAGACTAAGACTAAGACTAAGACTGAGACTAAGACTTGTCGCTAGTACAAGCGTAAACGTTACTATGCAGACAAGCCAAATACAATCGCGCGTCACTTTCAGCATGTTAACCGTACACTGAAGTCTTCGTCTTCGTCTTCGTCTTCGTCTTCGTCAA
>PXCF01000102.1 GCA_003566715.1 Cryomorphaceae bacterium
ATTGCGAAAGTTATAGCGTGTATTAAACCCGCCGCGCCAAGGTGCTAAGTGATACGGAATGTCTCCTTCAAACTCAAAGCGTGAATAGGACAGATTGGTGCCAAAGCTCAGGTGGCTGTTAAATTTATAATTCAAACTACCCGCAAGGTTTAATTCGTTGCCGTTCAGGTATCGTAGATCAAGGCCTTGTAAGGCTTCCGGATCTAAAAAGCTATTGGGGTCGCGAAAAAAAGCTGCTTTATCTCGCCAATTCACGTAGCGTCCACTTCCTTCCAAACTCAGTCCGGGTATGATAAGTAAATTCATCCCGGCAAAGTAATCCTCTCGCCTGGTCGGCTGTAGTCGCATGCCCGGATTCATCCACGGTGCCTCGCGAATGATGTCGGTAATGGTATTCAGTCGAAAATCGTAGTCAATCCCGCCAAAAAGCTCGAAAACATTAGGCGCAACGCGGTACCTCGCCACCACCTCGGGGAAGATAAATACACTGGTTAGGTCAATGTCTTCACCTTGGTAAACAAAGTTATTATCGTTGTAGATAAAGTTCAATCCAATATTCACCGATATTTCTTCTTGAACGTAATCAAGATTGGGTTTGGCTTGAATATTAACGTACTCGGCGGAGGTTGCCAAGTCGTTATTGGCGGTATTTTGGTATTGGGCTGTCAAATCAAATTTCAGCAATTGGTCGTCTACCGGAAAGGACCATTTGGTAGGAAGTGACACAAAATGTTCTTGTGAGCTAAAGGCATCCATCACAAAGTGATAGTGGAGGTGTCCGTCGTCAAAAAAGCGATCCTGTTTGGTTTTTTGACTGTTGAGGGAAATATTGGCATTCCCGCCTAAAAAATACTGGCGTTCGATGTCGCTGTATTCTAGGTCGCTGTTCCAGTCTAAGGCCGGAACACCATAAAGGTTGTTGGCATAGTAAAACCCTTCTGCACGGGTAGTGAGGGTATAATCGCGAAAAAAACGACGGTAGTGCCCAGACAGTTTGTTTTCACTGAGGAAATTCGCGTTGCTCGCACCTTGCTCTTTTACGTGGTGGAGGTTGGGTACACCGGATTGCGTAGAAAAGTGACGTGCCTTGACTCCCCAAGATTGATTGCGCGAGCGGTCGCTGGTGAATGACAACTCCGCCAATGGTGACAAATAGTTGTTTCCTGCCCCCAAACGAACCATTAGTTTGGGAAGCTTTTCCCCGGGAACCCTGCGTATGCGAGCGGGTGACAGCGGTTCAGGTTTAAAATCGGTCAAAATGGATTGCGGTCTGATTTGATAATCGAGATTGACATCGGTTCTGATGGTGTCTTCGATGCGTGGAATGTCGTTGATTTTTCTCGCTTGTTGGACTTCGCCCTCAAACGCTCTGGTCACGTTGAGCTGAATGTTGCCCAAATCACTTTGCGCCCACATGCCTAAAGGCATAAGAAGACAAGTGATGATGGGTTTAAATAGGTTATTCATCGTGCTAAATGTTTTGTTTTTTTTCGTGTCAATCACGTTTAGTCTTCTTGATTATCGTTGTCTTCTACCTCTTTGGCCGGATCGCTTACACCTTCAGAAGAGTCATCGGTTTCTGTAGGGTTGGCTCGCGGTGTTACCTCCCAGTCGTCGTGGTCGGTTGCTTCGGCGGCACTTCTCAAATCTTCCAATACGGCTTTGAGTTGTATTGCTTGGTCCACCAGTTCTTGATTGGTATTGGATTGTATTACAAAGTCTAAGGAGTACTCCGCTTGGAATAAGTCGTCTTCTTCAATAAATACCTTGGCGAGCAGCAACAATCCACGATCACGAAGCTCAAACTCGTTGGGGAATTTTTCAATCAAAGCATATACCCCGGTCTTAGTATCTTCAAGTCGGTTGTCTTCAAAAGCGTACTCAGCCAAGAAGTAGCGTGACTTGGCCGCTTCGGTGCCTTGAAATTTGCGGACAATATTTTCCAGTGCCGAATCTGCTTCCGGGCGTCTGCTCTGCTGATGCAGCGAAAGAGCTTGATACCACAAAGCATCCCGCTGCAATTTAGCTTGCTTGGGGTTGCGTTGAAGCACCCGCGCTGTCCAATCTTCCAGTTGTGGCCAATCGGCCAATTTATACGATATTCGCATCATGCGTTCGGTGGCCATGAGAGCGTCTTCCTCCATCAAATCGCGATTGAGTATTTGTCGGTAGTAGTGTCCAGACTGCACGAAATCTTCTTTTTGGTAAAGCAAATCCGCAGAACGCATCAGTGCCCGTTCAAAAAAGGCCGTTCTCTCGTTGGAAAGTACTTCTTCGTAACCTGCTATGGCTTTGTCAAATTCATTCAAGCGTTGATGAGATTCTGCTTGGTAAAATTTAGCGGCAATACGGAAGAGTCCGGAGGGAAATCTGCTCTCATAATCGTTAAACCCTCTGATGGCAGCCTGATAATTCCCGGTAGAGTAGTGATCGAATGCGGAAAAATATAGCGCAGAATCCAACTTGCCTTGTTCGACGTTGCCCCCGCCAATATCTTGAACCCAGCTGACGTAATCGGCCATTCTATCGGCTTCACTAAATACATTTTGACCAAAGGAAATGGCTTCTTGAGATTCGGGTGTATTGGGGTACATGTCGGCAATTTCCTTGAGTATATTAATGGCGTCGTTGTAGCGCATGGAGTTGCGATACGCTAAACTCATGTTCAGCTTGGCGCGAGGTACATTGGGGTGATTGGGATGCTCGTGAATAAAGGCCTTATAAATGCGCAGCGCTTGGTCGTATTCGTCGAGCTGTATAAAGGTCGACGCCTTTTCAAATTGTGCATCCAGCGCCAAAGGAGAGTTGGGGGCACGTTTTACCAAACTTTCCAACTCGGCAATTTTTTTTCGCGGTTCGTTGGTTAAGCCCAAACACAGTGCTTTTTGGAAATGTGCGTAAGTGTTGGGTTCTTTAAATTCGTCGTTAACCCGACTGTAAAACTCCAAAGCTTGAGGAAACTGTCCTTGGAGAAAATACACGTCGGCAAGACGAAGTAGTCCGTCTCTTCTTTGGCGATTGCTGACATTTCGCTCGCGACTAAAACGTCTGAACGCGTTAGCGGCCTCGGGTAGGTTTCCTGCCATGTAGTGGGCGTATCCCAATCCGTAGTTGGAAAGTACAAATTCACTGGTAGAGTATGCCTGTGGCGATTGTTGGAATTCTAAATAAGTGCCAACAGCGGCGTCGTATTCCATCAACTGAAAAAAGCTTTCGGCAGCCCAGTACAGGCTGA
>PXCF01000101.1 GCA_003566715.1 Cryomorphaceae bacterium
AAGTCGGCCGTCGGACGACTGCGAACCAGTACACTCTGACTAACAGTATCCACACAACCGTCGTTTGAAGTAACAAAAAGGGTAATCACGTAGGTGGAGTCTACCCCACTCTGGTTGTCTGGAAAGCCAAAGAACGGATCCGAGGTCATCGGATCATCGATCCATACCGACGAGGAACTTGCCATCCAAGTGAACGAAAGCGGCGACACCCCTACACTGGTATTGAACGCTTGCAAAGTATCGTTGGCACAAACCGTGGAGTCGATGCTAAAGGTGGCTGTAGGTTCCGGAAAAATAAAAAGCGATTTAGAAACGGAATCGACACACCCTGTTCCAGCAGTAATTACCAGTTTTATCACGTATTCTGTAAGGGAAGAATCGCTTAACGACTGCAAAACCAATGAATCATTATAATTGGTAGAAAATAGGCTATCATCAATGTACCAGTGGTAAGAAATTAGACCGGGCAGTGAATTATTGATGGTAAAAACTGGCGTGAGCGGACAAACAGAGTCGGCGGAAAGCGAAAAATCAGCTGTTGGAGGAGGAATGACAGAAACCGTTACTGAATCTATATCGCTACAACCCAAAGAATCACTTACTGTGAGGTAATAGGTTGTTTGCTGAGATGGTGACACAACTGGGTTTGAGATATTACTGTTAAAACCCGGTGGATTAGATATCCACGCGTAGTTTAGTCCGGCAATGGCAGAATCACCAATGGCAATAGAATCACCAATACAGATGCTCACATCAGGGATTAGCAAGACTGGTGGTAAAGGAATAATATCAATGGATACAGTATCAACAGCGAAACAACCCGTACTGTCCGTAACCCATACCTGATAGGTATTAGCTGCGGCATTGGCAAATAGTATGGGGTTTCTGATGTTGGGATTTGAGAGTCCGTTTGGCGGCATCCATTGGTAGGTATAACCTCCACCAGAGCCACCTGTAGCAACGACATCCAATAAGGCCGAATCACTTTCGCAGAGGAAGGAAGGCGCAGAAGTAGATAGTTCTACCGGCGGATAAGGAACCACCAAAATGGTGATGCTATCCGCGCAGCCTAACACATCAACCACTTTATAGTTAACAAGTATTGTATCGGTTACAGTGGGAATAGAGATCACACTTGAGGAATCGGAGAACGCACCTGCAGACCAATAAAAAGTAAAAGGCGCGGCGCCAAAAGAGCGCAAGGGTTCATAAACAAAAGAATCGCCAAAGCAAATAAATGTATCCGTGATGGCCGTTAAAACAGGGGGATTTAAAATCACCACCTGTTGAGAATCGATCATTGATCCACATTCATTTTGTATTTGCAGAACCACCCAATAGGAGCCGGTATCCGTAAAATGTATTGTCGGGAAGGTATCTGTAGAAAGAGAAGGAGCCAAAAATGTCCAACCACTATTTGGCTTAACTGTCCAGTGAAAGGAGAGGTCGCTAAGACTATCTTCAAAAACCGGCATATGTTCCATTGCGTCAAAGGAAATGATTTGCGGACCGCAATATGTAACCGCTGGAGGCATGTCAAGTGTAGGTTCACCGGCCACTGTAAATGTAGTGTCAACAATCACACTCCCACACTCATTTGATTTGGTAAGAGAAACCGTATAGATCCCTGCAGTGTTAAATGTAACTTCAAAATAACGATCATTCAGCGAAGCAGAATCGATGTTAAATCCGATGTTAGGGGTAATTTCCCATTCCCAAGTATTGGTGGCACAAGAAACGCTAGAGTCACCCAAGTCATTGAACCCCATAGAAAAAGGCGTACAAAAAGAGGTGTCATTTATGTAAGAAAGTGCGATTTCTGCATCTCGGGGAAGATCTGAGATACAAATTGTTTTTATGGTTGTATCAATTCCACAATTAACTGAACTTCCAACGACCTGTCTAATTTCATAAATTCCAATACTATCAAATTGCACCGATAAATTTCTGTCACCAGAAATCCAATTCGAGGGATTATTATCATTAAATGGGTTTACCCCCAGAGAATTGTTTGTTGTAAATGTATTGGGCGTAATTGTCCACAGAATATTATTTGAACTGTCACACGAACCCATACCGGATTGTAAAATAACTTGACCATTCTCAGACTCATCATTAATAGAAACAACATCGCCAACGCAAGCACTGTCTAAAGTATTAAAACCACTCTCTGAAGGGCTAGATATGTATATATCTCCCAAAGGGGTTGTGCGTTGTCCGCATGGATTAATTACTTTAAGTATAATTTCATATGAATCTAACCAACTAGAAGAAATCAGTCCACAAGATGTCTCAAAAAAGGAATAAGAAAATGTTGCAGGAGGTGGATGACTAAAAGTATCTGAAGGCGATCCGTCATTTAAAGACAGTATATACAAAGTACCTGGAGGGTTACTTTGCGTGCCCGGGGGAAAGGAAAAATTAAAAGTAACGCCACTACTGTCTAAGGGTAAACATGCAATTGTTGATGATGGGGCTTGCATTGATCCACCTGCTGGTATTGTTCCATAAAATAAATTAACTTTTTTTCTTGCCTCACAATTGGTTGTACTCAACACCAACTCAAGTTCATATAAACCAGGTGACGTTAAATTAATAAGATGATTTACGGAGGGTAAGGTGTTGCCTTGAAAAATTGTGTCTCCTTCCAAAAGAAGGAAATATTCATCATATAAGCCTGTTACCAGTGCATAATTGACTTGAAAAGTAAATGAACTCGATTGCGTACATTCACTATATGTCTCTATTCCAGCGAATGTGCTCTGGCTACCATTTGTGATAAAATTTGGATTGGGAACGGAAGTCACGTTTAATGAAACAATTTCGATGGTTTCACAACCAAATTCATTAACAAATGAATAAGACAAAACATGCCCCCCCACCCCAGCAGCCTGTGGATCAAATACACCTCCACTTACGCCAGCACCACTAAAGGTGCCGCCGGTAGGTGTAACTGATGATGATAAATCAAAGGGCGGATCATTGACACAAAAATTGGTTTGACTTGGAGAAAAAGTTACGGGGGTTGGGCTGCCAACCTTCACGAAGACCGTATTATTTGGGCCTGTTGTGTCAATAAGTGTAGCGGTAAATACACCAATGCTTCCGTAGGAAACTGTGACAACCGTATCCATTGAAGTAGCGGGCATACCAACAGTAAAGTCCCAACTTACCCAGTTGGTATCTATCGCCGTAAATGTGATGCTTTGATTAACACATAAAAATACCGTATCTCCTTGTGTGGACGGAACGGTTGTTATAGTAGGTTGACCATACAAAAAGTCTACAGAGACACAAATACAAAAAATCAAATACGCGTGAAAATATTTCACTTAAAAAATAAAAGTAGTACAATAGAGTAAACAGTAGTATAGTTAAGCATGCAAATATAATATTGAAGTGTGCAAATACTCTAATATTTACTGAATTAGAGAGGAAAAAAACGTTTAACTCCATGGTGCCGATATCGATATTGAAACTAATTTAACCCGGAAAAACTTCACCCAAGAAACGAATGCAATTGTCTTTCATTAAACTCATTTATTAGTATTCCAGAAGCTCCCCAATAACAATACTTAGCTATGGTTTTATCCGTGCACCTTAGACACCACATGAAGTATATGCTTTCTCTCATTCTCTGGGAATTTTTCAATCGCGTAGCGCAGCATGGTTCGGGGCATGTTTTGTGAATGGGCGTAGAGGAAAGTGCGCAGGCGTTCCAGGTCTTTCTTTCCGGCTTCGCGTAGCATCCAGCCCACGGCTTTGTGCATAAGGTCGTGGGGGTGACCGATGAGTTTAAGTGCCAGGTCGTAGGTGTGGTCCAGCTCGCCCATATGGATGAAGGCCAAGGTGGCGATTATGGCAATGCGCTGACCCCAAAGTAATGATGACTCGGCAAGTTTGTACAAAATGGATGCGTCATTTTGATGGAGCAGATGCGCACCTACAATTTTATGCGCCGATGAGTCCACCAAATCCCAGTTATTGATGTAATCCGTGTGATTGAGGTATGCGTTGTAAACCACTGTTTTTGTAGCCGCATCTCCACGTTCGAATAGGCGTACCATGATAAAAATGGCGGTTAAGCGAACTTCGTGGACTTCGTGTTTTAGCAATGACAAGACATCCTCAAGCGCCAAGGACTTACCATACTTTGTGGCGATTTGTCTTTGCTCGGGTACGACAACACCCCAAAAGACATCCCCTTCGGCGTATTCGCCCTTGCCGGTTTTAAAGTAGCGTTGTGCGTGTTCTGCGCGCTCGGCAGTGCCTTTAGCTTTTAATTGACGGATAATTTCCTCAGCGTTGCGCATTCCTTTTTTTAGCAAAGATAATGGCATTTATCGGCCGAAAATAAAATTATCACATTCGTAGGACAACAACGTCAATGTTATTGTAAATTAGCTGCATCAGTTATACCGACCATGACTTACACACTATTTTATGACCCAAAGGAGAAAGAAACCGTCAAAGACAAAATCTTACCGGAATTAGAGGAGATTATTGACGATCATCACCCCATTGACAACATCAAAGACGTACTGACAAATGGTGACAACATCATGTTGTTTGCTTCTGACGATCAAATCAAAGATTCTTTGGCTTTACTTTCTAAGAAAAATCGAACCATTACGGCGTTACCACACCCTAAGGGCCGGGAACTTTGTACCGGGTGGGGAGTAGACTATAAGCTTGAAAGAGCCATTGAACACCTTAAAAGCTCATCTAATGCCATAGAGATGGACGTGTTGTATTGTAATGAACGGCCGGTGTTCAACAATTTGGTTATAGGTCATGCATTTCAATTGGCTACCGCCAAAAAAGGAATTAAGGAAGGGTTTTTTTCGAGGATTAAACAACTTTTTAATCGGTTTTCGCGCATCCGTCCATTTGGAATAAAGCTCACCTACAAGGAAGGTAAAACACTCAACACCACCGTTTCCGGGGTGGTCATCGTTCAACACGGAAAAAGCACCCTGCTCTCAAGGTTAATGCTGCAAAGTTCATTCGTCAACGATGGGATGATGCACGCCATTTTGGTTAGTCCACGAAGCGTTTCGGGGTTGATGTTATTCGCCATACGTTCGTGGTGGGACGAAAAACGTTTGCCTCCATACGCCGGACACATCAAGACCAATGAGCTCAAACTTGAATGTGACGAAGCCTTTGAATTTTCCGAGGATGGTCAAATGCTCTCGTCGAAGTCTATTGAATTAATTGTCATAAAAAAACATCTAACCATCGTTCCCGGTGAACACTTAAATGTGGACGATGGTGGAAATGAACCGCAAGAGATTTTTCGTACGCAATCTTTACCCACCGGAGAAACAGCAAAAGAACTTGCCACCTCTGCCCTACCATTTATTTTACACGCATCTACCGAGGAGTTTCGCGATCTATTTCAGGTACTTCGCGAGAATGCCAGGCCCAAGGCGTCCTTTTTGGTACTGATGGTTTTATCCACCATCCTTGCCACCTTTGGATTATTTGCCAACAGCACACCAGTCGTTATTGGGGCTATGATTTTGGCGCCACTGATGTCGCCCATCATATCTTTGAGTATGGCAACACTACGACAAGACCGACAATTGATTATTGACAGCGTATACACCATCCTTTCAGGCTTGGGCTTTGCCTTTGCTTGTGCTGTTTTTATTACTCTGGTCACGCCTCTGAACGCCCCCAACTCAGAAATTATGAGCAGGACCAGTCCCAACCTACTGGACTTAGGGATTGCGGTATTCTCTGGTGTTGCCGGAGCTTACGCACATGCACGCGAGGAAGTAGCAAAAACCTTGGCCGGCGTGGCTATTGCCGTAGCGCTCGTTCCGCCACTGGCTGTGGCCGGCATCGGACTGGGCTGGTTTAATGGCCCTGTCTTTTTCGGCGCCGGTTTGCTGTTGATGACCAACTTAGCAGGCATGGTACTCGCAGGAGCCATTACCTTTTTGTTTTTGGGATACAGTCCATTCCGCTTGGCCAAACAAGGTCTTATCATTGCGTCCATTAGCGTACTGATACTGAGCATTCCTTTGGGACTCGGATTTTACCGCATGGTGTTTGAGGACAACATCATTGAGGCCGTTGAATCTTATGAATTCAACGAAAACATTACCCTAAAGGATATTGATGTAACCCAGTTCAACCCCCTCACCATCGCCGTGCGCATCATTGCCGATCACAATTTAAGTACGGAAGAGATTGACGACATAAAGCGTTCGCTGGAGGAAAGGTTGGGCAAAAACATCGTTCTTGAAGTGACGGTTACTGTTAAGAGATAAATTTGCGCATACGCTTTCTTGGGGATGCTTCACGCCGTCGATGTATTGACTACAGACTGTTTACCAGCGAGATCAAACCCCGCTACACTACCAACTATCTGTTTGACCATCAAATATATCGAATAAAAAAAGCCAATCCTATTCGGATTGGCTTTGGGTGGAAGACCGGGTTCGAACCGGCGACCTCTTGAACCACAATCAAGCGCTCTAACCAACTGAGCTACAACCACCGTTTAAAGTGGTGCAAAAATACTGCAAGATTTCATTTAAGCAAACCCGTTATTAAAAAAAATACACCATTTTTTTGCCCCTTTATATCGTGATTTGGATCCTAACTTTATTGCGGTGTATCGATAAATAAATAAAACATACCGTACAATAAGATAATTGTTTCTGTGTGAATCTGTAATTGGTATATTTACAACATTGAATAAGTATTCTTTAGAATGAGAAAAAGTCTATTATTGTTGGTAATATTTTTGTCCACACTTTCATTGATGGGGCAAAACTATTGCACCCCAGTCATTCAGTGTGACTGGGAATCGCAATTGGTTAGGTTTAATTCATTTGGGGGCATACAAGACATACAATTTTCCGGAGGTAGTTGCACACCCGGAGGTTTCTCATTCGAATCATCTGATACCATCATCGTCAAACGAGGCGAGGAAGTCAGTTTCTTAGCTGGAGGTACAGGAGTAACTCCTTTTTCCATTTTCACCTGGATTGATTTTGACAAAAATGGCAGCTATCAAGAGCCCGGCGAATACGTATATGATCAATTAAACGAATTGGTAAAATACGGTACGGTTGCTCATGGATATAAAGTAGAAATTCCGTCTAATGCACCGTTAGGGGTAACCAGAATGCGCGTGCTCTTGCATCAAAACCTCAACCAATTCGGAAATTACATTAATAACCCTCCTGGCTCTTGTGTGTATCCGCACGGCCAGAGTGGCAATGGTCAAACCAGAGATTTTGTCATCAAAATCGTCGACACCCTATCATGTATACAAAATCCTAATTCTGCCAATATTAGAGCTGCAGAACACTACAACTGTCCCGGAGAACCAGTGACGTTATATACCAGAACTGGGGTTAATCCGGGCGGTTCCTACCAATGGCTTTCATCGCCAACCGCCGGGGGTCCATTTACACCAGATTCAGGGGCTACGGCTCCAGTTCATACGGTTTACCCCACAGCAGACAGATATTATAGGTTGCAAATCAATTGTGGTTCACAAAGCTTTACAACGCCCACATTTCACTTAGTTGTACGCGATGAACCACTAAGCGGCACGTACACGATTAATCGTTTATCGGGTGAAACCAATCGGAATTTCAGAAGTTTGAGCAAATTTGCAAGAGCATTGAGCTGCAGCGGCGTAGGCGGTCCCATAACCGTGAACGTGGAAAACAACAGTGGCCCTTACCGCGGAGAAGTATCGTTTATTGGCGTTTCAAATCCCAACAATCACCCAGTGGTTATCAATGGTAACGGGCAAACATTTCGTCCATTCCGGGGAATAAACAAACAAATTCTAGCTGGTGGATTTGTACTTTTCTCAAAAGCACTCCGAATTTTTAATACCCACCACCTCACGTTTAACGATGTCGTGTTTGAAGTACCCAGCGTAAACGCAACACATACGGTGGATATCGAAGGTGGTTCGTCTAACATAAACTTTAACGAATCGACGTTTATCAATGAACGGTCTGTTTTTAACGTTTTTCAACTTGCCGTGTGCAATGAGGTAACCATTCAAAACTGCTCAATCATCGGTGGTCAAAGTGGGATTCAAAGCAGCTTCAATCACCTTACAACCAACACCATCGTTGATGGATGTCATTTCACCAACCAAGACGTCGAAAACATCAGCGCCATCAATTTTACTGGCCTCACAGTAGAAAACTCCAGCTTTACCCGAACCGAGCCTATGGGCAACAGCAGTTTTACCTCATTACTTTTTGAAGGCAGCAAACTAACCGTCAACCAAAACAGATTTTACGAGTTAGCTCCCATTAACTTTAATCGCCAATTGACCATCATCTCAGTAGAAGCACAAGGGAACGACTCCATTCAACTTACCAACAACCTCATATACGGTAACCACAACCGCGGCAATCACATTGTATTTCAGTTAAATACCGAATATAATGTAGCGCCACCTTTTCTATTGGTACACAATACCATTTATTACAATAGAACCGGGGGAGAAAAATCGCTTACTTGGTGGCGAGGGGTTCAGTTTGATGACCCCACATTCAGCAATGGCGTGATTGCCAACAACATTTGGTATATCAACAGAGAAACCCCAAACACGCAGTTCTATTTCGGCACTCTTCAAGCCGGTAATGTCACCTTTGACTACAATGGTTTTTTTCATCCAACTTTTAACCCATCTACCATGTTTTTTGCCGACGTGAACGGCATCAAATCGGTAGCGCTTTCTCAATGGCAACAACTTTCACATGATACCAATAGCGTTTGGGTCAATCCTGATTTTGTTGCGCCGGGAAGTGACTTCAAACCCAACATACCCCTACTCGCTTCCAGTGGGCTGAGTTTTTCATTGCCCACAGACGTGCTTCAAAACCCAAGAAGTACAACAGCGCCTTCCATTGGAGCCATAGAATTCTCTCCTCCTCCAGGCACCGACCCTGTGATTGAAGGCATGGATGCAGATTCCATTATTTGCAGTGGCCCATACCCCATCACTATTATTCTCAACAACTATGGCGGTGTTACTACCGATTCGGTATTGATTGAAATGGTGAAAAATGGGATAACCACGACACATATGATTTCAACAACGTTGGAACCGGGTATTTCAACACCGGTAGTAATTGATGTTGTGAATCTTACGCCTTCAGACTTCCTCAACCTTGAGTTTACAATTCTAGAGAGTTTTCCCGGACCTGATTTGGACACCACCAACAACTTCTTCTCAGTAACCGGCTTGCGCACAAGAATGAGCGGAACCTATACCGTTAATCGATTTTTACCCAATTCTGGCACCAATTTCACCAGTCACCTAGACGCGGTAGAAGCACTAAACACCTACGGAATATGTGGGCCTGTACGGATTGAAACGGCGCCATTTACCGGACCTTACAACGAATTCCTTCACCTTAAATCCGTCTTTGGCAGCAGTCCGATAAATACCATCACTTTTGACGGCAACGATGTTATCGTCAACCAAAGTGCTGATTTCAAAAACAATACTGCGCTTTGGCAAATAGAGCGAGGTGAATACATTACCATTAAAAACTTTCAATTTAATGTAACCGGAAATCAGCTGGAACTCTTCAATACCGACATCCTTTTGATTTCCAATCGATCCAAGTCAATCAGGATTTTGAACAATTCCTTTCATTTCCCCCGAGACCGAGACCACACCTGTCATGTTAGGGTGGTCGGCGATAAGTTTATCTCGGGGTTTTTACCGCTTGAAGACACGCTGATCATAGAAAACAACCAATTCTCAGGCGGTTTATCTGCCGTAAATATCAGAGGCTTCAACAACAATCGATCGAAGTATTTACGCATACGCGACAACCACGTTATTTACAGCAAAAAAAACATCATAATATTTGCCTTTGATGAGATAGAAATCACAAACAATGTAGTGACCATGGAAACCAACTATGGGTTTCGTATTAATCATGCAACCAACGTGAGATTTGAAAAAAATGGCGTGTTCTACAATGACTTGGGTGAGGTAACGGTCAATAATATTGAAGCAGCACTGTTTACGGACAATGTTTTTGGTGCATTAGACGTGCTCAATAATGTGGTAAGTTTGGCCGGTGCCAATACGGACACGCGAAGAGAAATATATGGATTTGAATTAGGTGTTGATAACAACACGGTTATTTCCGTAAATCACAATACTGTTGCGTTAAAAACAAGCAAGGAAAACTTTTTCTTTGCGGGGATGAAGGGGGTTGGTATTTCCGCCTCTCAAGCGCATTCCATTGAAATAAAAAACAACATTTTCTATGTGTTGACCACCGACAATCAGGCTGCATTTTATAAAATTAACAATTCCCCACAAACGAGTCAAATCAACAGCAATGTTTACTACTCGGTGGATGGAGAACGTGACAATGTCCGTATGCTTGACGGAACATCGATCATAAACGGTTTTGAAACTTGGCAAAGTATCTATGGAGAATCTGACGGACTTTACACCTCTCCCATGTTCTTTGATTTTAACGCCCAAGACTTATATCCACAGTCGGAGCGCATTGCTCAAGAAGCCACAGCACTTTCGCCGCCAATTACCACCGATTACTTTGACAGCATACGCAAATCACCTGCCGACCCCGGCGCTATTGAGTTTGAACCACTACCCTGCCCCGGACTGCTGTCTCAAAAAGGACATTTTAACGATACAGTGGTGGCGTTTAGATGGGAGGGCACCACCAAAGAGGTAGACCTTATATACGGCGCATCGGGTTTTGACACCGCTACTGCTGGCACGTTGATTTCTAACACAACAACAGAAAAATTTGATATAACATCTTGGCAACCGGGAGATTGTTTTGAATATTACATTCGTCAACATTGCCATACAGGCGGCACCACCTCGTGGGAAGGCCCCGTAGAGGTTTGTGTACCTCACGCGATTGACCTCGGCGTTATGATCAGCAGTAGCAACCCTCTTTGTCATCCGCCCATTGGCGATTTAACCATGCTTGTCGACGTTTATAACAGTGGCCTACAAACGGTCGATAATTTTACCATTAATTTCAATACCCAAGGAATTGTATTCGTTACCGACTCCGTGGTCATTAACAGTGGTATTGCTCCGGGCGACACGGCTCAGTTTGCCATAAGCATTCCCGGAGATACGGAGGAAGGTGGGCGATTGATTTTCAACGTTAACCTCGGCGTCAACAGCGATGGCAATACATCTAACAATATAAAAGGACTATCCTTCTACATCATACCTTTTGCTCCTTTACCAATGCATGTTACCGTATGTCCAAATAACACCGATTCTATTACCCTTTATGCTCGAAGACTCCCTGGTGTTGGGCATGCATGGTTTGATATAGACACCAGTGATTACCGTCTGTTTATTCACGAAGGAGATACCTTTAAAACCATCGCTTCGGTTGGTGACACGTTCTACTTAAAATACTTTAACTACCCCCTAAACTACTCTATCATAAGTAGTTTTACGTTTGACGAATATTTTGAATTAAACCCCAATTCCGCCGTATCGAGTAGTATGTATAATCCCGATGTTCATAAAAACGAATTCGTTTCTCAGTGCTACTATCCTACAACAATCAGTCACGACCCATACTTGCTGGCTCGCAGATGCACTTTAAGCACAGCTGTCTCAAATTTGAATGGGGCTTCTCCCTCGGATGCTGTTTTTCGAACCAAAATAAACGAGCGGTGGACAGAGCTAAACACTTTTTCGCAAACCGACAATTCTCCTAATACACTTGGGCGTTCAACCATGTTTGACTTTGGAACGCCTACTTTCAATTCGACCGGAGAAATTGACTTTGAAATGCATTTGGGTCGATACAGCGATGGACTGGGATGCGGCATCAACCAAATTAGAATCAATTCCGGACTTTGGAATACGCAAGTGGCCTATCAATACATAACCTGTTCGCAAGCGCTTACCCCCATCGTCATCGTGGAAACCCCTTTGCCCGAAGCCGGTTTTAATTTTGTTGAAAACGCCATGCGCGGATACTTTGAGTCTACGGCTGAAAACGCCGACTCTTCATATTTTGAAGTCATCACCTTTGGTCTCGGAGGCAAACCGGGTAAACGCGTAGAGTTTGATTTTCCAGCGGTTGGAAATTATTTGGTTTGTCAGTATGTCTACAACGACTGTGGTGCCGATACCATTTGTGAATGGATTGAAATTAAAAATGTACGTGTATCCGTTGACGAAGAGACACTTAACAACCTCTTGACCATCTTCCCCAATCCTTCTCAAGGTTTAGTAACCCTTAAGGCCGATGGCTTGGCCTTTCAGCCTACAGAAATAAGAATTACCGATACCTACGGAAACCAGGTCAAAAGTCTCTACTGGGATGCTCCTGCAGATGGCGTAAAAGAATACACCTTTGACTTAAACGCCGTATCAGCAGGTGTTTACTTCATTGAGCTCAGACAAGGAAAAGCGAAGACCGTTAAGCGTTGGATAAAGTTGTAAATTGTTGGGCAACACGGGCTCTTAAAACGACCAAACCAATCCAGTGGGTGTTGCCTTTATGGTATGATGTGAAGCCGTTAAGTAGCCAACAGCGAAGCCAACGGCACCTCCTACAAGCACGTCACTTACATAATGATGACCAGCCAAAACGCGAGCGGTCATAACCGATGCACCTAAGGTCAACAAAGAGCCTTTTAACCACGGCCGATATTTTTCTTCGACATATCCATCGATATACTGCCACCCAACCCCGGCAAAGGTCATGGACAGCGCACTGGTTCCACTCCAAAAAGAACGGCAATCGTCGGAATCAACACAAACATCCACCACAGCGTAAGGTCTTGTTCGCGGCAACATGGATTTGGATACTTGACCAAGCAAATAGGTGGTTGATACCGCTTGGGCACCAACCAAAAGAGGCGCTTTCCACTCCCCTTTATTTGCCAATAGAGATGACATGCCGAGAAGGATAACTTGAGAACCTGCAAATGCATAACCGGCGTAGTGCCAATCCCTATTCTCCGCTCGATAAGGTCCACCCCATTTATTGGTCAACTCGGGAAAAATCCCGTAACTACTCATCCCACCAGTGGCATATACCGCCAAGGCCGTAGTTGATACCATTACGGGGATCCACGGACGTTTGACTTCCATCTGCGCCAAAATTACCTGTACGCTCAAGGTAAGACAAATGGTCATATGCTTGAGTAAACTCATCGGTTTTGAGGCATTGGCGGGCCGGTTGGCTCAGGCAGTAAGCAAGGATTGCAAGGCTGGTGTAGGTGAACCGTATCCCGAATCGTTTGCCTTGATTTTACAAAAAAACGATGATCTGGCGTGGCTCTAAACCGCTCACACAATGCGTCGTTTTCCTCCACCGGTGTCTCAATTCTAACCGGTAAAAAGAAGGAAACAGTGTCGCCCTTTTTAATATTGCTTACGGTGTATCCCCCCGCTTCATCGGTAACAATCTTTGTTTTATTTTCATTAACCCACAAATACAAGGATCTTTCGGCGGTTGAGGCGTCAACCGCGGTTTTTTCGTTTACCGGCGCTGCCCCTCCGCAGATATCTTGCGTCATGGTAAAGTGAACCACGTATACTGGTGAAGCACACGCTGCAATAAGTGATAGTGCAACTAAAGCAAGTGAAAATCGCATCATTTGATGATACACTTTTTGGTATATGTGCCGGTGTGACTTCGAAACGTAAGCACGTAAATACCGGGGGAAATACCGGCGATATCTAGTGACTGCTGTGCCCCTTCCTGCACGTTAAAACTTCTCACGTGCTGTCCATTAATTGCTGTTAAGTCAACCTGAGCACTTTCCTCGGCATCGATATAAATGACATTGGTAGCGGGGTTGGGATAGATGTTAAATACGTCTTTTTTGTCGAAAGACTCCGTTCCAATATTCACGTGATACAATTCACTTTCCCATACTCCGCGGCCGTAAGTTCCTGCTCTTATGGTACCAATGTTGTACTGAATTTTTAGATCATTCACAATCACGTTGGGCATTCCGTCAA
>PXCF01000054.1 GCA_003566715.1 Cryomorphaceae bacterium
ATAAAAAAGGGCGCGAAATTGTTACCTATAGCAAATCGGTTAGTCCGCAAACATTTTCTGAGCTGACACAAAACCCCGTGTTTGGGAATGACCCCGCCATGCTGAGTTCTGTTATTATCATGTGTGTGACCTTTATTGTTGTCATATCCATTACACTGGTAAGCAAAAAAATATAATTGACCATGCAGTTAGGCTTAATAGGCTATCCGCTCAGTCACTCTTTTTCGCCCAAATATTTTACCGAAAAGTTTATGCGTGAAAACCTTAAAGGACATACGTATGAATCTTTTCCACTTGCCAATATTTCCAAGTTTCCGGAACTGCTAAAAAAACATCCGGAATTATCGGGGTTAAACGTTACCATCCCTTACAAGCAAGATATCATTCCCCTTTTAAACAACATTGATGAAACTGCCAAAGCCATCGGTGCAGTCAATACCGTTGTCATTGACCCAAATGGTCATACCAAAGGGTTCAATACCGACGTCATTGGTTTCCTCGCGCCCATTGAAAATCAGATTAAAGACATAAAGTCTGCGCTTATTCTTGGCTCGGGAGGAGCGTCAAAAGCAGTTGTTTATGCATTACAAGACTGTGGCGTAGAGGTGCAGGTTGTCAGTAGAAACCCCATCAACATGCAATCTATATCGTATGAACAGCTAAATCACATAGACACCTACGATTTGATTGTCAATTGCACCCCGTTGGGCATGTCTCCTAATGAATCCGGTTACCCACGAATACCATACGATAGACTAAATCAAAAACAAACACTCTACGATTTGGTCTATAATCCCGCTGAAACCGTATTTTTGCGCAAAGGAAGCGAGCAAGGATGTAAAGCCATCAACGGTTATCCCATGCTGGTTGCCCAAGCAGACGCATCGTGGGACATTTGGAAAAACAATAAACACTAATGGAAAATCAAACTGAAAAGGTTTCTGAAGAGAAAAACTTGTCGCCGGAAGAGCAATATGGAAGCCTTTCCGCCGAAGCGCTTATAGCTGAAGCCAAAAAGCTATTGGCCGAAGCAGACGTACTGCACATAAAGGAAGTTATGGACTACTTGAAGCGACAAGTATTGAGCGAGTTGGATGAAGAGCTTAATGAAAAGAAACAGGCCTTTATTGAAGAAGGAGGCAACGAAATAGACTTTGCATATCAGCAACCACTCCGCGATGCCTTTTTTGATGTGTATAAATCATACCGTAAAAAGAAGAAAGAAACCCAAGACGCCATCGCCAAGGAGCAGCAAAACAATCTTCAAAGAAAAAAAGACATCATTGAGGAAATAAAGGCCTTGGCGCAAACCGAAGAGAGCTTGGAAACCACCTTTCCAGCTTTCCGAGCACTGCAAGAAGCTTGGAGAAATACAGGAAACGTGCCCCGTGCCGAAATGAACGAGTTGTACAGAAACTACAACCTTTACGTAGAGGCATTTTACGATTACCTGCAAATCAATCGCGAGTTGCGTGATTTGGACTTTAAAAAGAACAAAGAAGCCAAGGAAGTGCTGATTGTAAAGGCAGAAGCCTTAGCTGCTCAGGAAGACGTGATAGACGCCATGCGCAAACTTCAACAACTGCACAAGCAATGGAAGGAGATTGGCCCGGTAGATCGTGATGATCGCGAGGAAATGTGGAGCCGCTTTAGCGAAGCTACCAAACAGATACACGAAAAGAGAGAGGCCTTTGAAGAAACACTAAAAGTAGAAGCCGAAAGACGTATCGAACTTAAAAAGAAGGTTTGCGACCTTTTGGAAGCAATTGATTTGTCCAAGATTCAATCACACAATCAGTGGCAAAAAACCATGAAAGCACTCAACGAAGCCAATGAGCAATACAAGGCCATAGGTTTTGCTAAGCATCCCGATAACGATGTTTTATGGGATAGGTTTAGAGCCATAAACAGAAGTTTTCACAAGGCTAAGAACGACTTTTACAAAGAGATGAAAAAGTCGCACCAAGACAACCTGGAGGCCAAGCAAAAACTCGTAGAAAAAGCCAATGCATTAAAGGATTCAGATGATTGGAAAGAAACGTCTAATACGTTAAAGCAACTACAAAGAGAGTGGAAAGCCATTGGTCCGGTTGCAAAAAAAGACAACGAGACCATCTGGGCCACTTTTCGCGAAGCCTGTGATTACTTTTTCAACAGAATGAAAGCCCACTACAGTGAAAAAGACGAGGCCCTTGCTAAAAACTTAGAGAAAAAGGAAGCATTACTTGAGCAACTTAAAATGCTTGAAGAAATCAACCGAGAGGTGTTGATGAACTTTCTCAAAGACTGGAAAGATGTAGGACCGGTTCCCCGAGATAAACGCGCTATAGAATTTGCATGGAACGATCAAATCGATAAGTCATTTGCAAAAATTGACATGGATAAAATGGCATCTGCCGTTATTCGATATCGAGCCAAAACAGAAACCCTTGCGCAAGATGGTCCCCAAGCATTGGATAAAGAAATGGGATTCCTGCGCAAGAAAATGGAAGAAGCGAAAAGAGAGCTTTCTCAACTGGAGGAAAACATGGAAAGAATTACCGGCTCCAGCGACAGTCTATTCATGAAAGAAGCAAAGAAAAACATCCGCCATAGAGAAGAACAGATATCCCTTCTCAAAGAGAAACTAAAGGTTGTAAGGGAACTAAAAGCTGAATAAGACAGCGAGTACTAAAAATGAAAAAAGCGCCGATTGACAACAATCAGCGCTTTTTTTTGTGAGCGATACTGGATTCGAACCAGTGACCCCTACCCTGTCAAGGTAGTGCTCTAAACCAACTGAGCTAATCGCCCCTAATAGGACGGCAAATATACAGTAGCTGTGAGATACGCAAAAGCAATATTTTAGATTTATACGCAATCTATTATATACACATTTCTCGTTTTTTTAATGAGACGATAAGCAATAACACGCCATTCTTACTTGCCTCTCATTGCGCTACAGTTTCCGGCAAAGCTCATGCGTAGGTAATAAAAAGCAACAGCAGCCCACTCTTTAACGGTTAATAGATTTTACCTATCATCAACTCAACACCCTTTACATATGTAAATACACAAATGTAAATACATGATTCACATTTGTAAATTCAAGCAGTTGGGATAAAATGTTTTATTTCTAATAACTTATATTCAGCTATTTAAATTATTTTACTTCGAGTAAATTATAATTACACGGTTGATGGTGAAAAATTTTATTAAAAATTTTTTGTCAATCAAAAAAC
>PXCF01000019.1 GCA_003566715.1 Cryomorphaceae bacterium
GGGAATAAACCAATCGTGAACGTACATGTCGTTATAGGCATAGGGCAAAGGTGTCCACTGCTTTTGAAAGTGGATATTCAAGACTGCTTGCTCCGGGAAATACGCCAATCCGTGAATGTTATTGGCCAAGCTCACCAAGGCGTCAAATTCTGCTTGGGTATTGTTTTTCGTTGGAATGACCATTACTCCCACATTGAAAGATTTTGAATTTAAATCAAGGTTCAATCGTTTGATGGCTTCTTTGTGGTCTTTGCTCAAGTATGTCTCGTCGGGAATAAACTGATATTTCAGCGGCATACCCATTGATTCCTCGCGTGCGGCAAACCCTTCGTACGACAAAAGCCCTCTGATGTCACTGCGAATGATGACGTCCGTATCGAGATAAACAATGGTGTCCCAATGCGCGCATTCCGGGTGAAAGAACATGAGTTTGGCGTAAACCACGCTTGGCCAATCGATGGCTTTGTTTTCATTAGGTGCAACATGAATGAGGTTGGATGATCGAATGATGTAAATCCCGTTTTTTTGAAACCACGCCAAATCCTCCTCATCCTCCTCATGGGCAATGAGTATGTAGTCGCCATCCCAGCAGCCACGGGTTTTTGCAGCGGCAAACACCTGCTTTGTATAGGGTAAGTAATGTGAGTCGGCCACCAAGGCCAGTGCGTGTTTTGCCATTACCCGGTGATTTTTTTATACCACTGGTAAGCCGATGGCCAATAGCGTTGCAGTTGTTGTCCTGCCAGCCAGGTGCCGTGAGCCAAATACATGGGGACTTTTCGCAATTTTCTATCTGCTCGTCTAAGTACATCTACCAGAGCAGACGGCTTTTCCCCAATTTGATTACAATTGGGGAAGTCGTTGGCGGATGCGAGATTGCTCGTCCACAAATCATAGAAATAATTGTCAGAATCCCAAGGTTTGCTGAGTCCAATGAAGTGGAGAATTTTCGATTGTTTCTTCTTCCTTTGCAAATGCGGTACCTTTTCGATGTCTTTGGTATAAAAGAAGTACGTGTAATCGTTGTAGACCGAAGGGAGTTTATTCCACCGATTATAAAAGAGTAGATTAAAAAGCGCCTGCTCGGGAAGACGCATCACGTTCTTGTATTCGATGATGAGTTGTTTGGCGCGCTCAAAGAAATACATGGAGTTGTACTTGGTTTCAAAGACCATAACGCCAACGTTGAGTGCAACACGATTAAGGTTATATGTTTTATTAAGACGATTCATGATCTTAAGTCCATTTTCATCGAGGTCTTCATCGTGTAAAAACTGGCCGCGAATGTTGAGATTGCCATTTTCTTTTCGTGCCGTAAATCCTTTATACTTTGTTATTTTGTTAATGTCTCGTAGAATGGTGACATCGGTATCTAAGTACACCACCTTTTTCCAAGGTTTCATCATGGGGTGAACGAGGTAGCACTTGTGAAAAATGATGGGAGGCCACCCGTTGACATCTTCTTCAATCAGTGGCTCCGGTTCGAAAATATGAATGCCACGATCCTTGAACCACTGAAGCTTTTCGTGGGGTACATTGTGGACAAACAAACCGTATTCTCCTTGCCAATTACCGTATCGATGCGCACTATAAAAAACCTGCTTGGTGTATTCTAAATAGTAATTGTCGGAGGCGAGTACGAGAATGTTCATGGACTATTTTACCCCTTAAATGTTAATAAAGTGCAAATATACGTGGTTGTGACGTAAATTTGTCTGATAAGTAATTTTATATAAGATATTACTCATGGCATTGTCAAGTTTGATGCATTTATTTCAACGCCAGCAGGTAGACCCAGTGGTCAGTGTTAATCGGGTGAGCGTACGCGATGTCATGATGGCGGAGTTGCCTCATTCACCTGGCTTTATTGTGCAGATTGGATCATTTGACGGGAAAACCAGCGACCCTATTCACGATGTGTTGTTGCAGCGTGATGCTTGGAAAGCCATTTTTGTGGAACCTGTTCCGTACATTTTTTCGCAGTTGCAAAAGAATTATCCCAGCGATGAGCGCTTTATTTTTGAGCAAAACGTCATCAACAATGGTAAGCCAACGGTTTTTTATCACCTTGATGAAGACGTGCTCAAAGAAAATAAAGGCGTGCCGGAATGGGTGATGATGCTGGGGTCGCTAAACAAATCGCATATAGAAAAACACCTCGACGGCACCTTAAAGCCACATATTCGTTCACTAAACGTCAGTGGCATGTCTTTGAAAAAACTGTTCAACAAACACGCTGTGAAGAACCTGCACATGTTGCACATCGACGCTGAAGGTCACGACTGGAAAATCTTGAAGCAACTAAACCTGCGCAAGTATTCTCCAAAAATCATCTTGTTTGAGTACGTGCATCTCAATTCACAAGAAGTTCATGCCGCTAAGCGTTTTCTCGCGCCCCGCTACGATTTTCATTTGGTGGATATGGATTTTCTTTGTGTGCGAAAAGATTAATGAGTATGGCTGTCTATAAAGTTCGATAGTTGCGATAGGGTTAGGGTCAGCGCAAGGCTGACCCCTACGTGACCCCTACGGCGATTTCAATAAAAACTGATCACTCCACCTCTTTACTGCGTCTTTGGGATAGCTTTCGGGTTTTTCTAAAAGGCGAATGACCAATTCGGCCAAGGCTTCGGAATCTTGTGTGGGATATAATGGCGTGATGCCTCCCGTTACTTCCCGCATCACAGGGTGATCGTTGGTGACTACCGGAATGCCGGACAACATGGCTTCTACCACGGCCATTCCAAAGGTGTCTCCCATGGTGGCGTAGACAAAAACATCACATTGATTTAAATAGCCCGGAGCATGGGGTATGACACCGGTAAAATGCACCTTGTCTGCAATGCCGGTTTGTTCACATATGCGCTTGCATGTGTCATAGCTCTCTGAATGCGGGGTATAACGATTGGTAATGCCGCCGATAAAGACCATGTGCACGTCGGGATGGGCTTGGAAAATGGCTGGCAGGGCTTTACATATGCTCACTTGGTCGCGGGTGGTGTTGTAAAAGTTGCCGATGCTGAGAATGATTTGCGTGTTCTTGTCCAGGTCGAGTTTCTCTCTGAGGTCGTCTTTTGCAGGTGTAAGTCTGTTAATGTCAACTTTGTTGTGTTCTACGCCAATGTTTTTGGTGATGTATCCGGCCTTTTCCAAAGCGTCGCGTTGAGCCAGGGTAGGGGAAATGCCGCGGTCAGAAACACGTGCCAGAAATTGCA
>PXCF01000092.1 GCA_003566715.1 Cryomorphaceae bacterium
GTGGCGGTCAATAGGTTGTTACGCAAACCAATGATGCCACGTGAAGGAATGGAAAACTCAAGCACCATGCGATCGCCCTTGGGCAACATGCTGAGCATTTCACCCTTGCGCATGGTTACCATTTCAATGGCTTTTCCAGAATGATCTTCCGGCAAGTCGATGGTGAGCTCCTCAATCGGCTCACACTTGACTCCGTCGATTTCTTTAATGATCACCTGTGGCTGACCAATTTGCAACTCATACCCCTCACGGCGCATGGTTTCAATCAATACCGAAAGGTGAAGTACGCCACGTCCGTATACAACAAAGGTATCGGAACTATCGGTTTCTTTTACACGTAGCGCCAAGTTGCGCTCAAGTTCAGATTCCAGACGGTTTTTGATGTGGCGACTGGTGACAAATTTACCTTCTCTACCAAAGAACGGAGAGTCGTTGATGGTAAACGTCATACTCATCGTTGGTTCGTCAATGCGAATACCGGGCAGTGCTTCGGGATTTTCAAAGTCGGCTACGGTATCGCCAATTTCAAAATTCTCCAAGCCGGTGATGGCGCAGATTTCTCCGGCGGGCACTTCTTCTACCTTTACACGGCCAAAACCGGAAAAGAGAAATAATTCTTTAATGCGTGTTTTGCTGACGCTACCATCGCGCTTCACCAAAGAGACAGGCATATTGGGCAACAACTTACCGCGATGTACACGCCCGATGGCGATACGTCCGGTGTAATTGCTAAAGTCCAAACTGGTGATCAGCATCTGTGGCGTTCCTTCTGACACCTTAGGCGCAGGAATTTCTGCGATGATGGCATCCAATAAAGGCGTGATGTTATCGGTTGGTTGGTTGTAGTCCGTACTCATCCAGCCGTTCAATCCGGAACCGTAAAGGGTTTTAAAATCCAACTGATCGTCAGAAGCCTCGAGGTTAAACATCAACTCAAATACCGATTCCTGAACTTCATCGGGGGTACAGTTGGGCTTGTCCACCTTGTTAACAACCACGATGGGCTTCAATCCTAATTCAATGGCCTTTTGGGTCACAAAGCGGGTCTGAGGCATGGGGCCTTCAAAGGCGTCAACGAGGAGGATAACCCCATCGGCCATGTTCAGCACACGCTCTACTTCACCGCCAAAGTCGGAGTGACCAGGGGTGTCGATGATGTTGATTTTACAATCTTTATAAATAACGGAAACGTTTTTTGCGAGGATGGTGATACCGCGTTCGCGCTCGAGGTCGTTACTGTCGAGCATCAATTCGCCGGGCGTCTCGTGATCCTTGAAAAGTTTACCTGCGATGAGCATTTGGTCAACGAGGGTTGTTTTCCCGTGGTCAACGTGAGCGATGATGGCGATGTTGCGAATGTTTTGCATAATTCTAGAAAGTACTGGTCTTTAAATCATAGTAGCTGAGCTAGAACGTTTATTTTAGATAGCCACTATTTTGAGCGTGCAAAAGTACATTGATAAACAATGTCTTCGACTTAATGCATTCATTAAATTTTTATGATAAAAAAACCGCCCTTATCGTACCTTCGCCAGATGGAAAACCGCGATGTTTACTATATGCAGCGCTGCATGCAACTGGCGGCTCAAGGACTCGGATACACCTACCCCAATCCTTTGGTGGGTTGTGTGATCGTCAAAAACGATCGAATTATCGGCGAGGGATGGCATCAAAAAGCGGGTCTTCCACACGCCGAAATCGATGCGTTTAACCATCTCGTAGACGGCGAAACGGCCGAAGGCGCCACCTTGTACGTCAACCTGGAACCCTGCGCACATTACGGTCGCACCCCGCCCTGCTCAGAACGCATTGTCAGCGAAAAACTGGCCCGGGTGGTCATCGCCAATACCGACCCCAATCCGCAAGTGGCCGGTCGCGGTATCGCTCGTATGAAAGACGCCGGCATCGAGGTTACCGAAGGCGTTTGTCGGGAAGAAGGCGAACAGCTAAACCGTCGCTTCTTCACCTTTCACCGTCAGCAACGCCCGTATATCATTTTGAAGTGGGCCGAATCTGCTGATGGCTTCTTGGCGCCGAAAAACGCCGCGGGACAAGTCCGCATCAGCGACGACCATCACCGCCGACAAAACCACCGCTGGCGTGCGGAAGAAGCCGCCATTTTGGTGGGGAGCAACACCGCCGTGGTCGACAACCCACAACTCAACGTGCGCTACTGGACCGGCAATTCGCCCACACGTATTGCCATCGACCGAAAAGGCATCCTCTCCTCGGATTTACAGCTGTTTGACGGACAACAAAAAACGCTGATATTCACGGCATCTGATAAACATTACCCCAACGCGGAAGTCATTCGCTGCGAGATGAACGATTGGTCGTGGCTTTCCATCCTGACTAAGTCTTTGTATGAGCGCGACATTCAGAGTTTAATTGTTGAGGGAGGCGGAGAAACACTACGCGCCTTTTACAACGCCGGTCTACATGATGAAATAAGAGCTTATCGCAACGAGAGTATTGTGTTTGGCGGAGGCGTTAAAAGCCCGCCTCACTTTTTCAATGGGGACAAATAAGCCACTCCCAATTTCAAAAAGAATCAGGCTTTTCATTTGACACCCTTGTTAAAAAGATTGCGTAAAGCACTTGTCTTTAGTACCTTTGTAGAAAGAGCCATTAGTCATGAATACCATAGTTATCAAAGCAGACAACAAACTAACTAAAGCCCTAATCGCTTTCTGCAAGGCGTTAGGTCTTACTTACGAGGTGAAGAAAGAAGACACCATCATTACTTGCAACGAGGAAGAAAGTCCTTACGACACTGAGTTTGTTAAAATGATATTAGAACGTGCTGAGAGTGCTAAGAAGGGCAATACGGTTGTGTTTGATGATGAGTTAAGAGAAAAATTATTTGGTTGATGGACTACCAGATTGTTTTTGAAAAAAAAGCACTGGACGACATTAAAAAAATCACACGTTCGGGTAAAAAGAGTGATGTAAAAAAACTAGATCAAATTTTAGAAGAATTAAAAACACACCCAACTTCAGGTGTTGGCAGTCCCGAACAACTCAAATACCAACTTTCCGGTTTTTGGAGCAGACGCATTAACAAAAAAGACAGACTTATTTACCAAATCATCGAAGAACCTGATAAATTAGTAGTAGTTATTTCGGCTTTAGGGCATTATTGATAGCTACAACAAAATACTGAAACCAAATATTACTGTCTCTTTTTTTGAA
>PXCF01000071.1 GCA_003566715.1 Cryomorphaceae bacterium
TAATAGACTTCCGGGTCAACACTCTGAAGACATTATAAGGTTATGAAGCTGATTATAGGATTAGGAAATCCCGGGAAAAAGTATGATAATACCAGGCACAATATCGGGTTTAGAATACTTGATCATCTTGCTGCATCAGAGAGCATCAAGTTCAAGAAGAAAGTACTCTTCAAATATGCAGCGCTTGCCAATAAAGCAGTTATCATCAAACCTCTCACCTATATGAATCTTAGCGGTAAAGCAGCTTTGGAAGCCCGAAAGTTTTTCCCGGTATCGGATACTCTGGTAGTATTCGACGACATTTATCTCCCCTTAGGGGCTATCAGGATACGCCAAAAAGGATCGGATGGGGGTCATAAAGGTGTCAGGTCTATCTTTGAGCAATTATCGCCCGTTGAATTTGTCAGGCTTAAGATAGGCGTCGGCAGCCCCTCTTGCAGAAAAGATGAGTCTATTTCAGAGAGTATTTCTTGGCAGACAAATTCAGACTATGTTTTAGCCAATTTCAGCAAAGAAGAGGAAAAAGTTTTAGCAGAAACCGTTAGCTTATCCGTAGATTTGATTAAGGTTTTTATTGAAAACGGATACGAAGATATGGTTAGTTATTATAGTAGAATTTACAATGTATAATTTAGAATTTAGAATGTAGAATTTAGAATTTAGAATGTAGTGCTCCATTTTACACTTTACATTTTACATTCTACATTTTACACTTTACATTTTACACTTTACATTTTACATTTTACATTTAATATAAGTTGCGTTAGACACTCTTGCAATGTTTGCTCATGCGTATTGACATACACATCAGGTGTATTTGGGGGTTCGAAGGGTGAATCGATGCCGGTGAAGTTTTTGATCTCGCCGGCGCGGGCTTTGGCGTAGAGGCCTTTGACGTCGCGTTGTTCGCAGATTTCTAGTGGACAGTCTACAAAGACTTCAATGAAGTGATCTGGCCCCACAATTTCTTTCACGCGTTGGCGGTCTTTGGCAAAAGGGGAAATAAAAGCGCTCAATACAACCAGTCCGGCATCTACCATCAAATGGGCCACTTCGCCGATGCGACGAATGTTTTCAATCCTACCCGCTTCTGAAAAATCCAAATCGCTGTTGAGCCCCGAACGCACGTTGTCACCGTCAAGGATATATGTACGGAAACCTTCCTTGTGTAGGTGACGCTCCAATGCATCTGCCAAGGTGCTTTTCCCGGAACCGGAAAGTCCGGTGAACCAAATGACTTTCGATGCATGTCCATTGAGTTCATTGCGCATTTGTCGGGTTATGCTGTGGTTATGGGGGGTTGTATTGGTTGACATTTGGTTGAAGGATGATATTGGCAAAGAGTTAAATGTGAAATTGTGGCCACAAACGACTTAAAGACTACACCCCATAAATCAAAAATATGGTGGTGAGCGCTACAATCGAATACACAAAGGTAAAGGGTATGCCTATTTTCAGAAAATCTTTAAAGACATACTTACCGGGACCATAAACCATGATGTTGGTTTGATAACCAACCGGCGTAAGAAAAGCGGCCGATGCACCAAAAGCCAGGACCAAATATATGGTTGTAGGGTTGATTCCTGTGTTCTGTACTAGAATGTATGCCAAAGGGAAGACAATGGCTACCGAGGCAACATTGGTCACAAAGGATGTAAAAAAAATGGTCATGACATAAAGTAAAATCAGCACCATTATGGGTGACCAATCCACCATCATAAGAGTAAGTGGCTTAATCATAATATCAGCCGCACCGGAGTCAATGATGCCTTTACCCACGGTTATGGCTCCGCCAAGGATAAAGAACAAATCTAAGTCGGTGTTTTGCTTAATGTCTTCGGAATTGAATAACCGCAAAACCACCGCCACGCCCAATGCCAAAATTAAGGCTATAAAGAACGCAATGACACCAAATATACTCAGGCCAATAAGAGCGGCTAAAATCACCATAAACAATACCGATTTTTTTCCTCTGGGCTCTCCATCTTGAATAGACTGCAGGGGATACATATCCTTTCCTTGCTTTAATCTTTTTTCAAAATTAGGTCCCACGGTGAGCAGCAGTAAGTCTCCGGCTTTTAGTTCAATTTCTCCCAACTTCCCCCGCACCCTGTCGCCTTGACGATGAATGCCTACAACAGCAGCGTCATACCGCTCACGAAAACCCATTTGTTTGGGAGTTTTCCCAATGAGGTAGGCGTTTCCCGGTACCACCACTTCCACCACTTTAGCTTGTTGGTTGATATCAAAACTATCGGGTTTGGGCCATACAATTCCCGGAAATTGTGAAATCACATCTACCACGCGTTCGGTATCTCCGGCAAAGTACAGCTGATCATTGGCGCGAAGCACGGTTTCCGGCGACACCGTTGGCAATAATTTGCCATCTTGATAGATCTCCGCCAAATATACCCCGTCGAGGTTTCGAAGCCCCGCCTCATGCACGGTTTTTCCCACCAATTCAGAATTGGCCTCTAATTTTGTCTCCGCTAAATACTCTCGCAACACCCCTTTTGTGTCGTCAATAACCTTGCGATCAGGCAGCAACCGATGATAATAAATCGTCAGAAATAATATCCCTGCCGCGGTCACCACCAAGCCGGGTATTAAAAAATGGGTAAACGCTAAGGGGCTTTCGTCTCTCGACAATAAAAATCCATTGAGCACCAGGTTGGTCGATGTGCCAATCACGGTAATCATACCTCCAAAAATGGCCGCGTAAGACAAAGGTATCAATAATTTAGAAGGCGCTACATTGTTCCTCTTTCCCCATTGATACACGTAAGGTATAAACAGTGCCACTATTGGGGTATTATTCATCACTGAAGAAAACAACGACACGCTAGTGGTCATCTGTAGTATAAACGCCCTCGGCGATTTGGCCTTGCTGAATATCTTGTCGAGCTTTGCCATTAACGGAAAGTGTTGATGGATGGTGGCGGTAAGATAAATCAATAAAAAGATGGTAATCACCGCCTTATTGGAAAAACTTTGTAAAAAATCATCAATTTGCACCTCGCCCAACAGCACCATAAGCACAGCCCCACCCATAAACACATAGGATGCCTTAAACCTGTCCCATATGAGCAGGATGATGAGGATTATGGTGAAAAAGGCTGTTGTATACAATTAAGAATTGAGATTTAAGAACCGGAGCAGA
>PXCF01000023.1 GCA_003566715.1 Cryomorphaceae bacterium
AGGCTTCTAATTCATCGATGGGAATGAGAACGTAGTCTTCTTCGAATACGTAATCGGCCCAGCCGTTTTCTGAGGCAATGTCAACGCGTATTTTTTCTGTTCTAATCCCTTTTTCTACATATAGGTTGAAATCGTCTATTGGTTTTGCTTCGCAAAATACTTAGCCACGAATTTCACGAATTTCCACGAATGGCTCACTTCCTCACTTCTCACCGCTCACTTAGTCCTGAGCCCTACGCGTACGTAGCACGTCTGAGCTTCTGAGCGTGCGTAGCACATCTGAGCTGTTTCACAAAAAGTACGAAAGCGGAAGATTTTTTTAAATCAAAATTGTAGCCATACGCTTACATTTCAAAAAAGTTGTATATATTTACACGCGATATCACAACTAAAAGAAAATACGTATGTTAATTAAAACGTTTGGAAGCACAGTACACGGGGTTGAAGCGACAACCATTACCATAGAAGTAAACGCGGTGCCGGGTGGTCACTTTTCGTTGGTGGGGTTGCCCGACAGCGCCGTGAAAGAGAGTAAAGATCGGGTGGAATCGGCTCTTGGAAATATTGGTTATCGCTGGCCGGGACGAAGAATTACCATCAATATGGCGCCGGCGGATTTGCGAAAAGAAGGCTCCGGTTTTGATCTGCCCATCGCACTTGGCGTGTTGGCTGCATCGGAACAAATCATTATTCCTGAGGTGGAGTCGTATGTGATTATGGGCGAACTGGGTCTCGACGGCGCCATTCAGCCCATGCGTGGCGCACTGCCCATGGCCATCAAAGCGCGAGAAGAGGGGTTTAAGGGGATGATTCTTCCGGCGGTCAACGCCAAAGAAGCGGCCATTGTAGATGGATTGACGATCATCCCCGCGGATGGTCTGCACCAGGTGATACAGTTTCTCACAGGACAGACGGATATCGAACCTGTGGTGGTGGATACCAGAAAGGAGTTTAGCGAGGGACTGGACAACGCTACGGTTGATTTTGCGGATGTTAAAGGTCAAGAAAACATCAAACGCGCGTTGGAAATTGCGGCGGCCGGCGGACATAATGTGATTTTGGTGGGGCCGCCGGGCGCCGGTAAAACCATGCTGGCCAAGCGTATGAGCACCATCTTGCCACCAATGACCATCATGGAAGCGCTCGAAGCCACCAAGATCCATTCCGTGGCGGGTAAATTACAGGGCGGCACGGCGCTGATGTCCATGCGGCCGTTTCGCAGTCCGCACCATTCCATTTCCGATGTGGCCCTGGTCGGCGGTGGAAGCTTTCCGCAGCCGGGTGAAATATCGCTGGCGCACAATGGCATTTTGTTTTTGGACGAGCTGCCGGAATTTAAGCGAACGGTTTTAGAAGTGATGCGTCAACCGATGGAAGAGCGGGTGGTTACCATATCGCGCGCACGCTTGGCAGTGGACTATCCCGCTGGCTTTATGTTGATTGCGTCGATGAATCCTTGTCCCTGCGGATATTACAATCACCCCAATAAAGACTGTTCTTGTCCGGGTGGCGCCGTGCAAAAATACCTGAATAAAATATCCGGCCCCTTGCTCGATAGAATCGATTTGCACGTGGAGGTGGTGCCGGTGAGCTTCGATGAGATTTCCGAAAAGAAAAAAGGGGAGAGCAGTAAGTCCATTCGTGAGCGGGTGATCAAGGCGCGTGATCGACAATTGATCCGCTTTGAAGGCATAGATAATATGGTGTGCAACGCACAAATGGACAGTCGGATGCTACGCAAGGTATGTGAGATAGACGAAACGGGAACGGCTTTGCTGCGCACGGCGATGGATCGGCTCAACTTATCCGCAAGAGCCTACGACCGCATCCTAAAAGTGGCGCGTACCATTGCCGATTTGGAGGGCAGCGATAACATTGCTTCGGCGCATTTGGCCGAGGCCATTCAGTACAGGAGTTTGGATCGGGAAAATTGGGCAGGGTAGATTACTTTTGCCTGCTATGGCGATACTGCTTTTTGATAACCACGATTCGTTTACCTACAATCTCTATCACTATATCGATGCGCTGGGCGTAGAGGTGGAGGTGGTGACCAACGATGCGTTTGATCCCCATCATTGGAACAAGTACGAAGCCATTGTCATTTCACCCGGACCGGGACTCCCGGAGGAAAGTGGTTGTTTGATGGCGTTGATTGAGCAAGCGTACGGACAAATACCCATTTTAGGTGTATGCATGGGCATGCAGGCAATGGCGCTTTATACCGGACATACACTTTACAACTTGGATGCGCCATTACACGGCGTGACCAGAAACATTAGCATTGATTCCGGCGACTTGTTTCTAGGCGTTCCGCAAAACATTCACGTTGGACTCTATCATTCATGGGCGGTTAAACCTTTAGATAATAGCGAGTGGAATTATAATGCCTTCACCGACTCAGGCATTCTCATGGCCATGGAAAACCCGGCAAATATGGCCTACGCCGTGCAGTTTCACCCCGAAAGCATATTGACTGAACACGGCAGAACAGTCGTGGAAAATTTTGTACGGACTGTAAAATAAATTGATTGGCTTGTTGGTGGTGTCCCGTGAATTTTATCGTTGTGATGTTTAATTGGCCAATTCAATAAGCCCCTGCTATTCGATGATATAAATTTCTTCGTTGGGCTTGCGTAGGAAATACTGTTCGCGCGCAAAGGTCTCCAGCATATCGGTGTTGCTTTGCAGTTGCAGCAGCATTTCTTCGTCGCTGGAAATTTCTTCTTTGTAGTATTCGATGCTGCTTTCAATGTCGGCCATTTCGCGGTCGATTTCGCGGTGCACCTGACAAGAATGGATGTCTAAAAATGTCATCCAAAAGGCAAAGGTCAAGGTCATCAGCAGGTAGCGATTGCCGATGATGCGAAACCAAGCACGACTTCTAAGATGTTGGATGCGTTTTTTAACACGTTTAACCATGTTGCAAATATAACCCTTAATAGCAATCCATAAGCGTCAATGAATGTGTGATGACATAATTTACGGATCTCCTTACCACCAACAAAAAAAGCCGCTCTTCATAAGAGCGGCCAATGGTTTAATCTAACCTTTAAGCTTATGTCTTAAGCTGAAGCCAATTTGTTGACGTAACGTGTCAATTTAGACTTCAAGTTAGCAGCTTTGTTGTTGTGAATGATGTTGCGCTTTGCCAAACGGTCAATCATCGATACAATTGAAGGTAGTTGCGTACCCGCATCTTTAGCATCGCTTGTGCCGCGTAGGCGACGGATGGCGTTACGTGTGGTCTTCGCGTAGTAGCGATTGTGAACGCGACGCTTATCGTTTCTTCTGATGCGCTTTAGCGCTGATTTGTGATTTGCCATGTCTTTTTTTAACAAATTTGGTAGCCCATAGGGGAATCGAACCCCTCTTTCCAGAATGAAAATCTGGCGTCCTAACCGATAGACGAATGGGCCATTAATTCAATAATATGATTCGTTTCTCATAACGGGCTGCAAAGATACAGCGCTTTTTATTTTTCGCAATACTCTAAACAAAAAAAATGCACTTTTTTCAAAAAACGTCTAAATCAGCGCCTTTCGTCTTGATTCATAGAAGATTGAAACGTAGGGGAGGCGGTGCTGAATCCTTGTCGAGCCAAGAATTTTTCGCTTTCGGGGTCTTTCACACGCACGAGCATGTTGTGAAACCACAAAAAATATTGCAAACCAAAAATAACAATGGCTAATACTAAGTGAATGGGCTGAGCAGCAGGAGGGAAGTCAGCGTAAACCAAGGCAATGCCGGACGCCATTTCTACCAGCAGCAAAACCATGATGAGGTTGATCATACCTACCGGTGCTTCAGATTTGCGATTGCGCTGCCATAGGTATCCATTGACCAACAACAGTGCGATGCTGAAAGAGCGGTGGATGTAAAAGGTGATGTCCAATTCTCCGAGCCACGCACTTCGGTTTCCACCGTCAAAAGCCTTATAGAGTTCGTCCACTTGTTCGCGAACCTGCGTGCCGAGCAATATCTGTACAAGGGTTAACATCAACGCCACGGATAGCCATGCATTGAATTGTTTTTTCTCAAATAGATACGACTTGACATTCCTCTGCAACAATGCCATCATGGTGAGTAATAAAGCGATGATGATCATCGCGCCCATCATATGTAAGGTTATTTGTCCGGGAATCAAATGTCCGTCGACCACCAACTTGCCTAGCCATGCTTCAAAACCGAGCATAAATAAGGCGGATGCACCAAGAATGGAAATCAAGGTGAACCGTCGAATATAAGTGAGTGATATGATAAAAATCAAAAGCATGGGGATGCCCGATAGTGCTCCCAACAGTCGGTTGATGTATTCAATCCAGGTATGAACCGGGTTGAATAAGGTGTAGTCATGTTTGGTAAATGCCGACCAATCGCCGCGTTCCCATTCACTGCCACTAACAAAACCAGTTTGTGCCACCCACAAGGTGTCGTTCAGTACGATCATTTGTCCTTTGTTGTAGCTCTGGTTTGGATGGAAGGTTACTTGATCTTCTTGTGTGGGGGGGATGAGCAAGCCAAAACACTTCGGCCAGTCCGGACAACCCATGCCGGATCCGCTCATGCGCACCACACTACCGGCCACTACGACCAGGTAGATGAGCACCAATTCAATCCGCAGTAAACGCAGCAGAGTTCGACGCATTAATTGGTCTTTTTGTATGATTCAGCAATTCCTTTGGCACCGTAGGCGCCTTCGTTGATGTCACCTACAGCCAAGCGAAGCGAAGTGGTGTCGGTCATGGTTTCGTCGAACTTTACGATGGCCGTTTCACTGTCAAAGTCAATGTCAAAGGCAGTTACACCCGGGTGCTGAGCCATCTTTTTTTCGATGAGTTTTTTGCAGCCCGACTGGCACGTCATGCCTTCAATTTTCATGGAGTACTGGGTATTGGGCTCGGGCTCGGTATTTAGCGCAATGGATTCGCTGCTGTTTGACTGTCCGCAAGAAACGGCGATGAGCGCAACAACAAAAAGAGAAAATAAACGCATGACGATGATGTTTTAAGTTTAAACATTGAAAACAATATAATTTACCAAAAAACGGGCAAATTGTTTTCGTGTATTTCGTCAACAAAAGTACAAAACAAAAGAGAAGCACGCGGAGGCATTCGCGCGATGGTATTTTTTTATTCTTCCCTTTTTTTACGACCTTTGACCCCTAAAAATTGTTGTAATAATTGCAATATGTCCAAAAAGTAACGTTTCCGAGCCGTGGATTATGAATAAGCTGCCCAATAAAAGCTCCGTGCCTCCCTGCGTCCCTGAACCCCTGCGCTTCTTCATAATCCAGCTCAACCAAACTTTAAAGACAGAAATTAACTTACTTGTTAAAACAAAACCCACATCATGTCTGACATCCGTTATAACCGCAGCAAATCGTTGTTTGAAAGAGCCTGTAAAAGCATTCCCGGTGGGGTAAATTCCCCGGTGCGTGCCTTTAATGCCGTAGGAGGCTCTCCTATCTTCTTTAAAAAGGCCAAAGGGGCTTACCTATATGATGAAGACGGAAATACCTATATCGATTATATCAATTCTTGGGGCCCCATGATTTTAGGGCACGGAAAAGAGGAGGTGGTTGAAGCGGTAAAAGCCCAAGCCGATCATGCATTTTCTTTTGGCGCCCCAACGGAATTGGAAATTGAGGTGGCTGAGCAGATTCGTCAAATGGTGCCGTGGCTCGATTTGGTGCGGATGGTTAATTCCGGTACCGAGGCGTGTATGAGCGCCATTCGCTTGGCGCGCGGTTATACCGGTCGCGACAAGGTCATCAAATTTGCCGGTTGCTATCACGGTCACGCCGATTCATTTTTGATTCAAGCAGGTAGTGGCGCCTTAACCCTTGGCGAACCGAATAGTCCGGGTGTAACCGCCGGTACCGCGCAGGATACCCTACTGGCGCAATTCAACGACTTGGCCGGTGTGGTCGAATTGGTGAGCAACAACGCCGGAAATGTCGCGGCCATTATCGTGGAGCCGGTTGCTGGAAACATGGGTTGTATCCCGCCTTCGGATGAGTTTTTGGGTGGATTACGCAGTTTATGTGACCGCGAAGGCATTGTGCTTATTTTCGATGAGGTGATGACGGGCTTTCGTCTCAGTACTGCCGGTGCGGCCGGTCGCTTGGGCATCGTCCCCGATTTGGTTACCTATGGTAAGGTAATTGGCGGTGGAATGCCCGTTGGTGCGTTTGGTGGCAAACGCGAAATCTTTGAACACTTGGCGCCCACCGGACCGGTCTATCAAGCGGGAACGCTTTCCGGAAACCCCTTGGCCATGGTCAGCGGTTACCACACCTTGAAATATCTTTCTGATCACCCGGAACTCTACGAGCGCATTGACAATACCACGGCGCAAATACATTCGGATATGGAGTCGGTGATGAACGAAAAGGGCATGCCTTTCCAAATCAACCGCATTGGTTCCATGATTTCGTTACATTTCTGCGAAAATCCCGTGACCGATTTCACCTCGGCAACGGTGGGCAACAACGAGACATTCAAGAAATTTTTCCACCATATGCTCAGCAACGGTGTTTACCTTCCGCCGTCGGCCTACGAAACCTGGTTTATTTCGGATGCCATTGGTCAAGAAGAGGTCGAGAAAACAGTGGAGACGATGAGATCGTTCTAGTAGAGACGTAGCATGCTACGTCTCTACATAGATGCATGCTACGTCTCTAGGCGTTTGATAGATTGTTGTTTATCAACCTGTCGATGTCCCTTATCACCCCCTTCTTATCGGGGTCGTACAACCACGCCTGATCAAAGATGCGGAGTTGTTCTTCGTCGGCTTGGTCGGCGATGACAAGGCAGTGGAAACGGGTGTCGAAATGCTGCTGTTGGCGACGGATTTTCTGCTGGATGTTGTCGCTCAAACGGTACATGACGAAATCGGAAATCACTAAGACATCGGCTTCGCGGTATTCGTTGGTCTCCAGCATTTCCAGTGTTTTGGTGAGGGCCAATGATAAATCTGTGCCACCGTGGAAGGAGAGGCGTAAAAAGTGAATGAGTTCCCCCAGATTGGCGGCGATGTTTTGCAGATCAATTGTTTGAATACCGGTGGAGAAGTTGATGAGAAAGGCGCGGCGGTTTTCTCGGGCGGCCATTTTCAGGATGCCAAAACACAGCACCTTGGCCAATCGCTCAGGTTCGCCTTCCATACTGCCGCTGGTGTCTACGCAAACGATGAACGGTCCTTTTTGCTTGCGCTTGGTCTTTTCCTCACTGCGCTGCCATACGTCGGTGTTGTGGATAACCCGCTTGTCGCGAAAGCGATATTGCAACAATTTTTCCTCGGCGAATTTTTTATAAAACTGCCACTCCGTATCTGGTTCGGAAAACAGCGCGGTTTCGTTGGGTAGCAAATGGGAGAGGTCCTTGCCAATGTTGATGCCGTCAATTTCGGAACGCATGGTAGGGTCGTGCACCTCTTCCCGGCGCAGGAGTTTTTCTTCGTAAATCTCCTCTTCGGTTTCGATGCCGGCCTGGCGCAATCGCCCAAGTAGATCCGACAGTTCACGTAATCCGTCTTCTTCCTTTAGCCATTGGTGATAGGTTTCCAACACATCGTAGCCGGTGTCTTGCATGCTGCTGTTGTCCAAACTCCAATCGGGGTCGAGAAAGTCGATGTAGGGACCCACGATTTTTTCTACTTCGGTGAGTTCTTCTACTTTTTGATTGAGGTTGGATTTGAAATCCTCCACTTCGTTTTCCCACTGATGGAGTTGATATTGCAAGATTCGACCTTGTAAATCTGCGTCCCAGATGGAAAGTATGTCGTCGATGAGGCGGTTGAAAAGGCTGTTGTCCGGTTGTCCTTTTAATTTGCTGCGATGGTAGTCAAACGATTGTCTTCCCTCGGTGTATTGTTCCGCATCTCTACATAGGTAAGCCCATTGTTTGCGGAGGTTGTCTTCCGGGCGAACCGCCCAGCCGTCTAAGTGATCGGCCTCGGTTTCGTAGGGGTGACTTTTTTCTATGTGACGAAAGGTCTGTCGCAGCCAGTGAATGGTCTCCGTAAACAAGCGGTGACCAAACATCGGTTGGCGCTCCAGTAACGATTGTAAATCTGGGTGTTCGAAAATGCGTTCCAGTGCCGACGAAAAGTGTTTGAGATAATCGCTGTTTATCGGATAGTCAAACCCCTCTTCAGGGAGCAACTTCTCTTGCAGCCACATCAGCAGGTATTTTCTGCCCGTGACGTCGAGGATGGGGGCGAATTGGACGAAGCGTTCGCCCTCTTCTCGCGATTTGTCGGTGGCTTTACTCATGCGTGTTGCCATTCCGGGGTGCGAAACATGTGTTGGGCCTTTTCGAGTTGCATGCGCAGGGATGACAATTCCTCGCGAATGTTATCCGCGTTGTGGCGAATCAGCGCCGCGCTCTCTTTGCCGATGAGTACGTGATTGGGCAGTTGGTCCAGTTCATTTGGTTGCTGCGCTTCAAAGCGCTTTTCTTGTTCGCAGAGGAATTGTTCAATTTTTTCGCCCCATTCTTCCCAGTAGGCCTGTACGAGTTTGTGGGGGCGCTTGCTGATGTAGCGCGTGTACTCCTCGCGATGGGTTTCCAATTGCAGCGTCTCACGCTGTCCATTCACCGTGACTTCCAAAGTGAAGGGTTCGTTACCGAGAATGGTTTCAATGCGGTTGACCAGTTTGTTCTCCCCGTCGTAGTAATTGATGACCTTGCCTTCGTTGCGTTGCAGGTTTTTCACGTCCACCACGCGGACCTTTTCCGCGGCAAAGCGGTCGTTTTTACTGTTCACTAAGTGATATTCTTGGGCCACGATGCGTGGCGTTTCTTTGCTTTCCGTCACCGGGATACGCGATTCCTTTTCGATGTCGTCGGCAAAGGCGCGAATTTCCTTGCGCAGTGTCGGTAGGCGCATGTCCAGCGCATAGCCGTGATCGCGAATGGCTTCCCGTACGATGGCATTGGCCTTGTCGCGTTGATTCGGTTGATTCCACAAGCAGTGCGTCATGATGAAGCAATCGGCCAGTTGGACTTGTTCGCGTTCGTGGACAAAGGCGACTGCTTTCAATAAGCCGATGATTTTTTTCCAGCGACGATCGGAAACAATGATGTGTTGTTGGGGGTCGTCTTCCTTCTTATTGGCCGCCTCAATTTTCTCCCGTACGATGTGGATGATGTTGGTCACGGACTCGGTGAGGGCAACGTTTTCTACCTTTGTTTGCCAGTCGTTCCACTGCGCACGCGTGATTTTTAAGTCGGTCGGCACCGTATCGCCACTGGTGTCGGTTTTTTCGCCCAACATGCGGGTAAAAAGTGAGGCCGATTTGATGGACTGTAATTCGTAGCGAATCAGGAAACGGTCGTAAAGCGCCCCGAGCAATTCACTTTCGTTGGGGAGTTCATTAGATGCCGCGATGATGCAGCGGATGTCCGTTTCCATCACCTCGTCGCCGTTGCGATATATGCGTTCGTTGAGAACGGTCAGTAAGGCATTTTGAATGGCGCTGCCGGCTTTCCACAGCTCGTCGAGAAATACAATCTGTGCAGAGGGGAGGTACTTATTGGTGTTGCGTTCGTAACGGTCTTCTTTGAGTTTTTTGATGGATACCGGGCCAAAGATTTCTTCCGGTGTTGAAAAGCGCGTCATCAGATATTCGAAGCTTTCGCTGTCTTGAAATGCAAACTTCAATCGACGAGCGATCAAGCTTTTACCCACCCCCGGAGGTCCTAGCATAAAGACCGATTCACCGGCCAATGCCGTGAGCAAAGTGAGCCCTAAAATTTCACGTCGTTCGTAAAGTCCCTCACCGAGCGCGTCGAGCAGGGAGGAGAATTGTGCTGTGGTCATGTGATAACGCTTGTCGTTTGGTTTCGTTAAATTGGATAATCCAGTGATTGAGCACCTTCGTTGGAAGGCGCTACGTTGAGTGAGCACAAGGCACACCTTTACGTAACCCATACCACCAAAAGATGTTTATGTCCTTGCCCATTAAGTTGGTGGTGAACAATTTCTTGTGTTTCATTGTCGGTGTGTTAAATGTATTTTGGAGCATGCGGTAAAAATAGTTTTGCGCCATTGAAAATTTCCCACTTGTTAAATCGTTCACAAAAAACAAAGTTGCTCTGTTCTCTTATTGATTTTGGAAGAAACTTTGCAATTGATATATAAAGCACACCCACCAATGATTCACTTTCTTTTTGCCCTTATTCTAACCACATTTACCAATCAACCCAAGTATGCTATTCAGATCACGGTTGACAACATCAAGACGTCTGAAGGGCAAGTGATCATTTCGCTCTACGACAGTGAAAAGGGATTTCCCTATGAGCCGGAAAAGTACTTTTATTTACCGAAAAAATCGTTGAAAGACGGTCGGGCCGTATTCACCATTGAAATCGACAAGCCCGGAGATTATGCCTTAACCGTGGTGGATGACGTCAATGAAAATGGCGATATGGACAAAAATTTTGTAGGCGTTCCCAAAGAGGGGTTTGCTTTCAGTAAAAACGCCAAACCAAGGGGTTTGCGTCCACCCGCGTTTGACGACGCCAAGTTTTCGGTGAAAAGTAAAGAGACCCAATTGAAGGTTGCCTTGCGGTATTTTTAACGGCGTTTTCTCTTGGGTTTATTGATTTGTTGACGTCATTGATTTGTGCAGCGACACAAAACAAAAGCGTTCATACATTTGCAAAAAATGTCGCATGCCAACAGATTTACTGATCGACAATCTCACCAATCCTGCTTTATTGCTTTTTTTACTAGGTATTTTAGCCGTTCAGTTAAAGAGCGACCTGAATATTCCCGAGAATTCCTCCAAGTTTATTTCGATCTATCTCCTCTTTGCCATCGGGTTTAAAGGAGGGCACGAATTGGCGCATAGTTCCATTGATATGGAGGTGTTAGCCACCATACTGTTTGCTTTGCTGGCTGCTTCACTCGTTCCAGTTTTGGTGTTTTTTGTGGTGCGCAGACGCTTTACTACGGCCAATGCTGCAGCCGTAGCGGCCGCATACGGATCAGTAAGTGCCGTTACCTTTGTTACGGCTATAACCTATCTCGAGCGTCAGGAGATTACCTTTGGCGGACATATGGTGGCCATTTTGGCCATCATGGAAGTGCCGGCCATCGTGGTAGGTATTCTTTTGTTGAGAAAGTACGATCGAGAGGAGGTAACCATATCCTTTGGAAAAGTGTTGCATCACGCCCTCACCAATGGCAGCGTGATGTTAATACTGGGTAGTTTGGTGGTGGGCTACTTGGCCAACGATGCCCAAGCCGAAGAAATCAAGCCGTTTACAACCGATATATTCAAAGGGTTTTTGGCGATTTTTCTCTTAGATATGGGAATACACAGCGGAAAACGACTCAATGCCTTTTTCCGCAGAGGGGCCATCGCCACGGTGTATGCGGTAATCATCCCCTTGGTTAATGGCTGTTTTACTGCCTGGATTTCCCACTTTTTTGTCGGTGGTGTAGGCGACCGTTTTATGTTGGCTATTCTGGCGGCCAGTGCGTCCTATATTGCCGTGCCTGCCGCGATGAAAATGGCAGCCCCCAAAGCCAATCCGGGCATTTACCTTCCCATGGCACTGGCCATAACCTTCCCGGTAAATATTACCTTGGGGATGCCTTTGTATTTTGCGATTGCTTCGATGTAATAAAAATTGCATCAGCCAAAGTACACGGATATAAAACAGTTGTTAATTTGGATTTTTTTGAAACTATTTGGCATATGGCGTGAGATATATTTTGTTAAAATGTATCCTCATGAACACACTACACGCCATCGTCCTCAATCCTCTGCGTTCATTTGCAAAGAAGAGCTCTTTCAGTGCCATTATTCTTTTCTTGTCGGCATTTGCAGCAGTGATCATTGCAAATTCTCCTTGGCACGGGGCTTCGCAAAAGTTTCTCAACCACGTCATTGGGTTTACGATTGGCGATTTTCAGGTATATAAGCCTTTGTTGCTGTGGATCAACGACGGTTTGATGTCCGTGTTCTTTTTTGTGGTGGGGTTAGAGTTGAAGCGAGAGCTACTCAGCGGTGAGTTGTCGTCTCCTAAAAAAGTCATCATGCCAATTTTGGGGGCGATTGGCGGTTTGGTGGTGCCGGCGTTGATTTATGTGTGGTTTAACGGGGCGCAAGGAGACGAAGCCTTGAGAGGATGGGGGATTCCCATGGCAACGGATATTGCATTTGCCTTGGGGGTTTTGTATTTATTGGGCGATAAAGTCCCCATCCAGCTCAAGGTTTTTCTCACCGCTTTGGCCATTATCGACGATATAGGGGCGGTGTTGGTCGTGGCCATCTTTTACACCTCTGAGTTATCGGTTTACAGCCTTTTTACCGGTTCAATCATCTTCGGTATGATGATGTTTTTGAATCTGATGGGTGTGCGCAAAGTGCTGGTTTATGCCGTATTGGGCATTGGTGGGTTGTGGATGGCGGTGTTGCTCTCGGGCGTGCACGCCACCATTGCGGCCGTGATTGCCGCGTTTGCTATTCCCGCCAATCGCACCATCGACAAGGCAAAGTATGGAGAAAACCTCAGTAAACTCCGCACACAATTTATCAACGAAAAATCGGATCCGAAAAAGCCGGACCTGTTGACGAGCAACGAGCAGAACATCCTCGGGGAAATTTCGCGTATTACCAACGAATCTATATCGCCCTTGCAGCGCTTGGAAACCAGTATGCACGGCTTGGTTTTGTATCTGGTGATGCCCATATTTGCCTTGGCCAATGCCGGGGTCAACTTGAGCGCTTATTGGTTTGAGGATTTGACCAGTCCGGTTTCCTTAGGGATTGTCTTTGGATTGGTGTTGGGTAAGGTTGTGGGCATTTACGGCGCGTGTATGTTGGGTTTAAAATTGAAACTGTATAAAATGCCTGATGGCGTTAACCATTTGATGGTGTTGGGGGTATCGCTATTGGCGGGCATTGGTTTTACCATGTCGCTGTTTATTACCTCCTTGGCGTTCACCGACTACACCTATATTGCCCAGGCTAAAATTGGGATTTTGATGGCTTCCATTATTGCCGGAACGCTGGGGCATTGGGTGCTGCGACGGAGTTTAAAGTGAGTGGTGAGGAAGTGATGGTTTCATCAAAAATGCAAACAAACACCTTGTATAAAATAATTTCGTGCATGTGTGTGTAAAAATTGATATGCTACGTAACAGAGCGTCACTTTCATGTGTGCACTTTTTTTCAACGTTCCAATATTTCGCCTTTAACCTTAACGCTATTTGCCTCCCGACAGTAGCAGTGCGGGATGAGCCATATGGTTCAAAATCTATGTGTCCTCAAGAACTAATTAACTATGTGGTTCTATGTGCCTATGTGGTAAAAAAACATGAGCCAATACACTCTCATCTACACGGCAAACCTTCGTATCTTCGTGGCACAAAACGCCCCCATGACCACCGTCCTCTGCGCCATCATCACCTTCCCCGACGGCATTTTGGCCGTACAACGCAGCGAGCGTATGTCTTTGCCGCTCACCTGGGAATTTCCCGGGGGCAAGTTGGAGCCCGGTGAAACCGAGGCCGACTGTCTGCTGCGCGAAATCCGTGAAGAGCTCAACATCGACATTGCCCTCGACCAGCGCCTCACCCCGGTCGAGCACCACTATCCCCACATCAGCATCCAACTCATTCCCTACACCGCCCGTTACCTCAGCGGCACTCTCACGCTGCGCGAACACAAAGCCCATCGGTTTTTGCGCAAGGAGGAATTGGAAGGGTTGGATTGGGCGGCGGCGGATGTTGGGGTGGTGAGGGAGGTGGTGGGAACATTG
>PXCF01000118.1 GCA_003566715.1 Cryomorphaceae bacterium
AATATAGAACTTATTGAAACCATTTCAAGAACAGTAACCAGCCTACTGGAAAAAGGAGTATCATTTTACTCTAAACCTCCTCGCTATTATTACACGGAACTTCAAAAACTAAAATTAGATCTGATTTCTTTAGCCACGGAAGATGCGAGAAACCGTGCTGAACTTATTGCAAAAGAAGCCGGCTCCTCCATTCGAAAACTTGAAAATGCCAACATGGGTGTTCTGCAAATTTTGGGACAATACTCAAACGAGGGATATTCTTGGGGAGGCACTTTCAACACCTCATCAAAACATAAAACCGCTTCCATAACGATTGATTTAACTTATCGACTTAAGTAAAGCATTGCAAATTCTAGATTATGTAATCTAACATACCTAAATCATGACAAAACGTGAAGCCATCCTCCGCTACCATCTCATTATCAACAAAGTTCGCGATAGAAACCCCAATTTTGAAGAACTTTACAATTACCTCGATAAAGAGTCAATGCTTCGATCATGTGACTTTAGAATTTCTCAACGTACTCTACAACGAGACTTAAGAGATATTCGTGAAATTTATAATATTGATATCCAGTATGATTTTAGTAAGAAGCATTACTTCATAGATAATGAAAACAACGATTCTAATCAAGAGCGAATGTTTGAGGCATTTGACATTCTCGACATGATTAATTTTACCGATGGAATATCAAAACATATTCACTTTGAACAAAGAAAATCCCAAAATACAAATTACTTAACAACACTTCTTCAAGCCATTAAAACAAACAAAATCACCTGTTTTGAACATCGAAGGCATTATAGAGACGCTGCCAATCATTTACAAACTGAACCGCTTGGTGTTAAAGAATACCGCAATCGCTGGTACTTAGTAGCCCGTAACCTTGTAAACAATGAGATTAAACCCTATCCCTTTGATCGAATAGAAAAAATTACAGTTACCGATAAAACTTTTTTACCACCATCTGACTTTGACCTTGATAAATTCTTTGAACACTCTTTTGGCGTAATGATAGATAATGGTAAACCCATCAAAGTTGAATTGTCATTTACACCTTTTCAAGGTAATTACATAAAGAATCTGCCTCTGCACCATTCACAAAAAATCCTTTTTGAAAATGAAAAAGAAATTCGTGTGCAACTTTTTGTCCATAACACTATTGACTTTCAAATGGAGTTGATGTCTATGTTACCTGAATTTAAAGTAATAGAGCCAAAATCGTTGAAAGACACCATTAAGAATAAGGTAGAAAAAGCAGCTAAAATACTATAGAAACAAATCTCTTATTCACATACCGTTAAAACCTGAATGTTGGTTAGTAATGCTACCCCATTCCCCGCCTCCACCGTACTTTTGCACCCCAAAAAAATCTATTCATGTCCAGAGTGTTTAAATTCGGTGGTGCGTCGGTGAAGGACGCCGATGGTGTAAGAAATGTTGAGCGGGTATTGCGCCTGCACGAAAAAGACCCCATCGTGGTGGTGGTTTCGGCCATGGGAAAAACCACCAACGCGCTGGAAAAGATTGTGGCGTCGTTTTTTAACCAAACGGATGAGTGGACGGTGATACTGGAAGACCTCCGCCGACAACACCACGCGGTGATGGAGGATTTGTTCCCAAGAAAAGAACACACGGTTTACCAAGAAGTGGAACACGTATTCTTGCAAATCAAACTGATTTGTCAGGGCCGCCCCGACCCGGATTTTAACGTCAACTACGACCGCATTGTGAGCTACGGAGAGATCATCTCTACCCGCATCATCTCGGCGTATCTCAATGATCAAGGCTGGAAAAACACTTGGCTGGATGCACGCAAACTGATTAAAACAGACGCCAATCACCGCTTTGCTCGGGTCAACTGGAATTTTACGGAAATTTTAATCCAACAAACCATCCAGGCAGATCAAAATTACGTGATTCAGGGGTTTATCGGCTCCGACGACAACCTACACGCCACCACGCTCGGTCGCGAGGGTTCCGACTACACGGCGTCGGTCATCGCCTACGCCATCAACGCCAGCGATGTGTGCATCTGGAAAGACGTGCCCGGGGTACTCAACGGCGACCCCAAGGTGTTTAATGACGTGACACTCATCGAGCAAATCTCCTTCCGTGAGGCCATCGAATTGGCGTATTTCGGCGCATCGGTGATTCACCCGAAAACCATTCAGCCACTGCAGCGCAAAAACATCCCGCTATACGTGAAGTCCTTTCTCAATCCGGAAAATGAGGGCACCTGCATTGGCAAAGGCACCCACCTCTCTCCTGCCCTGCCCATCTTCATCCACAAAACCGATCAGGGGATTGTGAAACTAAGTACCCGCGACTTGGCCTTTATCGTAGAAGAAAATCTCAGTTTGATTTACAACATCTTCCACCGTCTTGGTGCCCGCGTTAACCTTATGCAAAACTCAGCGGTCAGTTCGCGCTTTTGCATCAACAACGACCCCATCACCACCCCCATCCTTATGGATGAACTTAAAAAGCACTTCGAGGTTGAGTTCATTCCCAACATCGAGCTCTTTACCATCAGACACTACAACGACGAAGCGCGCAAAAGCATTCGTAAAAACCGTAAGGTGCTTATGGAGCAGATCACGCCTTCCGTTTGGCAAGTGGCGGTATCCGGTGGATAAGATGTACCTTTGAGGGCATTATCGGCGCACATTTATGCGAAAAAAAATTGTACGACTGTTTTTATGGGTTTTTGCAGTAATATTCGTCCTTCTAGTGACGATTGTTATCGCCATACGCACCCCCTTCGTACAGCAAAAAATCACCAACTACGCCACCAAATACCTCAGCAATAAAACGGGCGGACAATTTGCCATCGAACAGCTTTACCTGAGGTTTGATTTTGATTTGCAAATCGAAGGGCTGATAGTGGACGACCCGGATACAGAAAGACTGCTCTCCTTGCAATCGCTGCGCGTGGGCGTTAAATGGCGTCCATTACTTAAGCGCCATATCGAACTAACTCCGCTGAAAATTGAGGGCCTCTACGCCAATATAACACAACTCGATGCAGAGACATTTTCCTTCACCTTCATCCCCGATGCCTTTGCTTCTAACGATACCTTAGTTACTGAAAAACAAGAATTTTCTGAAGACCAAAAAACGAATAAACCTTGGACATTTTCCTTTTCGCCGGTGGAATTATCAAAGATCGACCTTACCTATGCAGACCATCTGGGTTGTTTTTATGCGGTGACTTTTGACCACTTATTCATCAAACCCAACGAGATCAATTGGGAAGAAAACATCTACACACTGAAAGAACTTACGCTCGACAACCCGCGTGTAAAAGCCATCATTTGCTCCACACCGGATAAAGAGAAAGAAGAAAGTAAAGATGCCTCCATGCCTATCATTAGCGTCGACAAATTAGCCATCACACAACTTGCCGTGGATCTCGACAATGAAGGACTAACGATCGATTTGTCGTCGCTGGATATTTTCCTCAACGATGTATCGGTGAAAGACAAGGCCGTGAAACTTGAGCGGTTGGCGTTGGAGCGGTTAAATTTGAGGATGGAGTTGCCTGATGGGAAGGACGATGATCTTGACGATCACCTTGACGATGACCTTGACGTTGACGTTGACGATGACCTTGACGTTGACTTGGGGAAGATGGCAGAGGCGTTTACATTGCCCGACTGGCGGGTGGATGTAAAGACGTTGCGCATCGACGCATCAAATATTGTGATTGACACCATACTCAATATGCAATCACTCGTATGGGCGTTGAATGACATCTACTATAACGGCGAACCAGAAAACCCTACGGCGTCGCTGCGTCAAAATGAACTTAGGTTTCAGTCCAAGAGCAACATTCCCAGCATTGATGATTTTCAATTTACCCTTGATGTGAGCAACAGCAGCATGCAACTGCACCAACTCAAACTCGCAACTTTGAGCAACCAAATCAATTTATCGGCATCGGTGAATTACCGTAGTTTGCAAGACTTTGCGAGCAATCCGCTGGACGTTCGATGGACGCTTAAATTACAAAGCGATGATTTATACCCGGACGGTCTATCTGCCATTGTTGACTTAAATGAAGTGCCCGAATTTGTCCGCTCTCGACGTTGGAATACCCAAATCGATGCCAATGGCGAAGGAATGGACCTGGTTTCTTTACAACAGTTGGCTTTGTCTCACCCCGATGGCTTTGATCTACAATTGAGCGGCAAGGCTACCCACCCGACCAAACCGGAAAAGTTAACCGCCGATTGGACGCTCAACCGCTTGGACGTCAAAGACCGCATTATGCGTGATGTCAAAATGGCCTACGCACCAGATGAAGTAAACTTTCCGCGATACATAACCCTCAACAGTAAAGGTCATTACAGCAACGAGGCCATTGCCGGTCAAATTAATCTCAACAGCAATGTGGTGCGTTTCAACGGGACTGCAAAAACCATATTGGGCATGCACCGCGTCGATGGAAAGTTAGCGGCCAATGGACTGGTATTTGGCGACAATCGCTTAGACAATCTATCCGCCGATTTACACATTGGAACCGACGAGGACCCTTTTGCTAATAGCGACTTGACCCTCACACTGAACTCCGCGAGACTCAATGACATTGATCTGGAAAAAGTTTTTATCAAGGGGAATATACGACAACGCCAATTTAACCTGACATTGACCTGCGATGATCCCAACGCATCTATAGACTTAAGCGCAAACGGTAGAATCGACACCAACGACTTCTCCACGGAGTTTGATTTGCACATCAGAGATTTTCGACCCCATGCCTTTGCCTTGGTAGACGATGTGATTGACATTCAAACCAAGCTCAGGGGGCAGGTACAATTTGCCTCCACCGAAAACTTTGACATTCGCCTAGACTTCGACACCATTGGTTTACAAAAAAACAAGCAACGCATCGACTACGATAACGTTTATGTGAATGTAGCATCGAAACAGGACCGCTTTGAGCTTGAGGCCGATTTACAAGATATTCAAGTGGTGTTGTTTTCCAACAAAGACATTGATGCACTCGTAACCGACGTCAACGAATATATAAGCTACGTCATGGGGCGAGAAGACACGCTGCCGGCAAGTAACACGGAGTTAAATGCGACAGTGAACGTTAAAAGCGGTCTTATTTTAGATTTTTTAGGAGAAGGATACACTGTAGGTCAAGACACGCTTGTGATTAAAGCACATTATACCCGTGAGCCGAAAACCAAAATGACCCTTGATTTTTATGCGGCGGAAATAAACACGCCGGATTTAAAGCTGGGAGGTTTTTCCCTCACAGCCCGCGGAGACCAAAATCAGTTTCGCGCATCCATTGACTTCAATGATCTTGACATTCGAGATTTTAACCTTGGTAAAACACGAATTAAAGCTGGCATTGACCGAGAGAACACCTTTTTTGAATTAGCCAATTGGAACGAAGAAGAATTATTGTATCGCATCAAATCCCAAAACAAAATCGGCAAAGACAGCATTCGCATTCACATCGTTCACGATTCTTTGGTATTGAATGGCGCTTATTGGGATATTGATGCCAACAACCAACTGACCATCGACCAAAGAGTAAGAGCGGAAAATTGGGTCATGCGTTACAACGGTTCCAGTTTTAGCATCGTGTCCGATGAACGTGAAGACCGCGAAGTTCTTTCACTATTGTTCAACGATTTTTCACTCACCGATATATCGGCCATTCTCAATCCCGAGTCACCTCCAGTAGAAGGTTTCATCAATGGGGAGCTGCGACATGAATGGTTTGAAACCGGTACGTCAACCCTGGCAGAAATCAATATTGACTCCATTCGCGTTTTGCAACAGGAAATTGGCGATTTAAGCATACTGGCCGATCACGGAGAAAAACAAAACGTTGCCGTGGATATGCGTTTACAAGGGCCGCATATTGAGCTGTTTGTCGACGGATTTTACGGTATCTACGAAGATTTACCCGATTATGATCTCGGTGTCGAATTTAAGCGACTGGACTTGGAGATTTTAGAAGCATTTGGAAAAGGTATTTTGAGAGAAACAACCGGTCACATACGCTTAACAGCGATTTTACAAGGACAAGGAAGCGATTTTACTTACAATGGAAGTCTAAAGTTTATTGACGCCGGATTCAACATTGCCGCCATCAACACGCCTTTCACGCTTTCTGATGAGCGGATAAACGTCAACAACAAACGCGTGAGCTTTGAGTCGTTTACGATGAAAGATGCGTCCAAAAACCCGTTGACTGTGAATGGTGAAATCCTCATTTCCGACAATCCCGAACTAAACGTAACCATCGATGCCGAGCGCTTTAGACTACTGGGATCATCTAGAGAAGATAACGACTTATTTTTTGGGGACTTACTCTTAGACGCCAACATAAAGATTGGGGGATTTGCGAAAGAGCCTAGAATAGACATGAAAGCAAAATTATTGGAAGGCACTAACATCAGTTTTATCGTACCAGAAAGCGAAGCAGATGTTATGGACCGACGCAGTGTAGTGAGTATCGTCGACCGCTCCATTCCCGACAGTTTGCGAGCAGAGGTAAAACCGCTTTCCAGCTTGGCCATGGGACTCTACCTCGACGCCAATCTTAAAGCAGACCCTTATACCAAGTTTACCGTGATTATTGACGAGCAAGCAGGCGATCGCTTGGAAGTAGCCGGAGAAGCCGATTTATCCTTGCAAATTGACCCCTCGGGAGCCATGCAATTAACGGGCATGTACAACGTAACGGAAGGGTCATACCGTTTGAACTTTTATGAATTGGTCAGAAGAAAGTTTGAACTAAACCCTGGCAGTAGCATTCGTTGGAGTGGCGATCCTTTAATGGCCGAGATGGATCTCAAAGCAGTATATCGACTGCGCACCTCTCCCCTTGAGTTGATGGTCGAGCAAATAGGTCCAAATCGAGAGCTACAGCAACCCTATCGACGTGAGCAACCGTTTGAGGTTGTTATGAATATTGGCGGGGAGCTATTACAACCCAGTTTGTCGTTTGACCTAGACATGCCCGAAAACGCACGTGGGGCAGTCAACGGGGCCGTTTACAGTCGGATTCAACAACTAAGACAAGACGAGAATGAACTCAATCAACAGACCTTTGCGCTGATTGTGCTCAATCAATTTGTACCAACTGGAAGGGGTGCCGGCGGTCCAGGAACCGGCGAAATGGCCCGAAGCAGTGCCAGCCGCTTGATTTCTCAGCAGCTAAACCAACTATCTGGCCGCTACATCAAAGGACTGGATGTGGAGTTGGGGCTCGACAGCTACACCGATCACGAGGAAGGTCAAGACCGCACGGATTTGAATGTGCGGGTGGGTCGATCATTTTTGGACGATCGTTTAACCGTTCAGGCAGGCGGTCAGTTTGAAATTGAGGGTGGAAGTCAAACAGCAGAGGGCAATAACCCCAATCAGTTTATGGGAGATATGAACGTGGAGTACAGCCTCACAGAAGACGGTCGGTATAGACTGCGTGCATTTAGAAGAAACGACTGGCAGGGTGCGGTAGAAGGACAGGTCATTACTACCGGAGTATCCCTTATTTTTAGGCGCGAATTTGACACCTTTGAAGAACTGGTACGCGCCATATGGAAACGCAAACCCGATGAAGACAACGATTAGAGTACTCATCATATTAATGATTTTGTCTGGTTGTAACAGTTTGCGTTACATACCGGAAGACAAGCATTTACTAAAAGAATATCGCTTGGAGTGGAACAGTGAATCGGTGCAATCTTCAGAGCGCAGAACCATTTACCGCGCCTTAGAAGAAGCGCTTTCCCCCGATCCCAATGGCACTTTGTGGGGTATGCGTCCAGGACTGTGGGCGAGATTGCGTTCCGAACAAGACAAAGGTAAGTGGATTACCCGATACATCAACAAGCGCTTTGGTGAACGGCCGGTTTACGTGGAAAATATTTCCGTAGAGCGCATTGAATCTATTTTATCCAATAGGCTAGAAAACAACGGCCTATTCTTCTACGACATAAAAACCGAATGGGAAAGAAGCGGTAAGAAAACCAAAACCCTGGTTATATCGGTGACCACTTCAAAACCCTATCGTCTTAACACATACGAACTAGACAGCATCATCCAAGAAAATGGACTGCAAAATGCTATTGCTGCTAGTATGTATAATACAGACCTCAAAGAGGGAGTGATTTTTTCGCTTGAGTTACTGCGAAAAGAACGCAATCGACTGCAAGATGAACTCAGAGAAAAAGGCTTTTACTACATCAATGCCGATCACTTTGTATTTGAAATGGATACGGTGAACACAAATGGCAGAACATTCAACCTGTTTTTACAAACACGCGAAAATATGCAGCCCCGTGCGCGCATTTCATACAGCATCAATGACGTTTTTGTGTATACCAACTACAGCGATACGACTGAAAGTTTGGATGTCACCTATCGTAACTTGACCTTTGATCGTGATGACTTCTTTAAGCCCAAGCATCTTCGCCCCATGATATTGCTGGAACCTGACAGCACTTACCGCTTGGCTCTGCAAAGGCAAACAGCAAGGTACCTCAATAGTTTACGCAACTACAACCACGCAAGTATGCGTTTTCAAGTAACAGAAAACGACAGCAGCAGACTGGATATGCGTATCTTGCTCACCCCCTCCAACAGACGTTCATTTAGAGCTGAAGTACAGGCGCTAACCCGCTCCAACAACTTTGCTGGTCCGGCACTAAAACTGACCTATTCTAACCGCAACATTTTTAAAGGCGGAGAAACCTTCCGTCTCAGCAGCAATGTATCTTTTGAAACCCAGCTCGGCGATGGTTTTGATGGTGCCTATAGTTATGAAGTTGGTCTCAATGGCGAATTGGATATTCCGCGCTTGGTTTTTGCCAACCCCAACCGAAACTTTACCTCTTACGGGCTGCCACGCACGAATATAAGTACGGGGGTTAACTTCCTGCGCAGAGCCGGATTTTACACGTTAAACACCTTTAATGTCCGTTACGGATATATCTGGCAAACGTCGGAGCGTGTCAATCACCGCTTTGATGCCCTAGACATTATGTTTACCAACCTTCTTAACACAACCGATGCGTTTGAAAATATTCTCAACGAAAATCCTTTTTTGAGACTGTCATTTGAGCGTCAATTTATTCCGGCCATTGGTTACGCCTACACTTACTCGGAGTTCCATGAGAGTAGCACCATCAGACCATTGCGATGGTATGCCTACCTGCACGGCGAGACTTCTGGCAATTTGGTTGGTGGAACAACATCGCTCATTGGTTCAGAGCCGGAGATTTTTGGTTTGCCATTTGCGCAGTACCTCAAAGGAGAGTTTGATGGACGCATGAATGCGCGCCTGGCAAAAGATCGATTTTTAATTACCCGCCTTTTTACCGGTGTAGGATACTCTTACGGAAATTCTACCAGTCTGCCTTTTATAAAGCAATACTTTGCCGGTGGTCCCAACAGTATTCGTGCCTTCCGCATCCGCTCGCTTGGTCCGGGTGGGTACATTAACCCCGATCCACGTCGTGTGGGTTCCTTTTTTGACCAATCGGGTGACATCATGTTGGAAGCCAATCTCGAATACCGATTCCCCATCGCCTCCATCATTAAAGGTGCTTGGTTTGTCGATGCTGGTAACGTGTGGTTACTACGTGACAACCCCGCCCTTCCCAACGGCGCATTCACCAGTAATTTTTACAACCAATTAGCCATTGGTGGCGGTTTTGGTGTGCGCTTTGACATTAACTTTTTTGTGATTCGCTTTGACTTTGCCACGCCCATTCGCCTACACGCCTCTGACAACGATGTGTGGGCCATTCGCCAATTCAACCCCTTGGATAGAAGCTGGTACCGCGACGGCTTAATGGTGAATTTTGCTTTGGGTTATCCGTTTTAGAATCGATGACCTTACTTGATCCGTGACCCTAGGTGCGGAATACCGGTATAGAAAAATATGCTGAATGGTTTTAATTTCTCACTCCTCCTTCTTCTCCTCCAATTCCATCCAGCGCTCCATCATCTCGTCGAGGGCTTGCTGAGCTTGGTTGAGTTCGTCGAGTAACGGCTGAAGTCGATCAAAGTCATTGGATGCGGATTCAACGGCTTGTGCCAATTCTACCACCTTGGCTTCTTGTGTGTCGATGTCGGTGGTGAGTTTTTCGTATTCTAAGCGCTCACCGTAGGTTAAATTACCAGACGACTTAGGCTTTTCCTTCGCCGGAGCAGGTTTTGCAGCCGTTTCTTCGCGCTGTGTCTCTTGTTGGTGACGACGGTATTCGGTGTAGTTGCCGTTGAACACCTTGAGCGCACCGCCACCTTCCAACACCCATAGTTGGTCAACCAATTGGTCGAGGAAAAAGCGGTCGTGCGACACCAATATCATGCTGCCCTGAAAGCGCTGTAAGTAATCTTCCAGTACCAAAAGCGTATCTCGATCCAAATCATTGGTCGGCTCATCGAGAATGAGAAAGTTGGGATGCTGAATAAGCACCAATAGCAACTGCAGACGCTTTTTCTCCCCGCCGCTAAGCTTTTCCACGTAGTCGTGCTGCTTGGCGTAATCGAAGAGAAACTCTTCCAAGAACGCGCGCACAGGCATCTCACTGCCATCGGCCATGGTGACGTACTCGGCAATTTCTTTCACTTGGTCAATCACCCGTAGGTTCGGATTGAGCACATTATCGTCTTGACGGAAATAAGCAATTTTGGTGTTGAGGCCGTGAATGACTTTTCCCGACGCAGGTTCTAGTCCGCCGGTAATCACCTCTAAAAAACTGGTTTTACCACGGCCATTTTTCCCCACCAAACCAATGCGATCACCTTTTTTAAAGACGTAGTTGAGATTGGAAAGCAGTGTTTTTTCACCGCGTGCTACGGATACGTTGACCAATTCGAGGATTTTACCGCCTTCGCGAATCTTCTCGGTACGCAGTTGCAAGGTTTTGTCCTCGTGGCGCTGTTTGACCTTGCCTTCTAAGTCACCGAAGGCATCTTGTCTGGCACGTGACTTGGTGGTACGCGCTTTGGGTTGTCGGCGCATCCACTCCAACTCGCGGCGATAAAGATTGACATTTTTAGAGCGTGTTGACTGCTCAATTTCGTCGCGCAACACCTTGTTTTCCAAATACGAGGCATAATTGCCTTCGTGACGAAAGATTTGTTGTCGATCGAGCTCCCAAATGGTATCGGCCACCGCGTCTAAGAAGTAGCGGTCGTGCGTGACCATAATCAAACTCACGTTGGGGTCTTGCAGATATTTTTCCAACCACTCTACCATATCGAGATCGAGGTGGTTGGTGGGCTCATCGAGCAGCATCACGTCGGGTTGAGCGAATAACAATCGAGCCAAGCCTAATCGGCGTTGCTGTCCACCGGAAAGCTCCGTCCAATGGCGGTACACCAAACCGTCCAATTCAAAGCGGTTGAGCAATTCATTCATCCGCTCTTCCAGCATCCATCCGCCCTCCTTTTCCATCTGATCGCCCAATTCGGCCATGCGTTCAGCGTTGTTCTCGGCCACCGCTTCGTTATAGGCTCTGTGAATATGCACGGCCGGATGATCGACGTCGAGCATGACCCCGCGCACCGTCAGTGAGTTATCCCAACTCGGGTGTTGACGTAAATATTCAATGCGAATCCCCTTTCGACTGGCCACACGGCCTTCGTCGGGCAGAACCTCACGCATGAGCACCTTCATCAACGTGGACTTACCGGCACCATTGGCACCCACCAAGGCCACCTTTTCACCCGACTGCAAACCGAGGTTCAATTGGGTAAACAACATACGGTCGGCAAAACCCTTGGCGACGTTTTCGATGGAGAGTAAATTCATGGTGTGGCGCTGCTATTCAATTTGGCGCACAAAGGTAGTGTATTGGGGTGATGCGCTTCACCCTCATCACAAAAATCACCAAAAGTCAACGAAGATGCCGCAATTTTGCCGAGGGCCTGTATATTTTGGGTAGAAATGAGGTTTTAAGACGAACTGAAGTTGTGGGTAATTTAAGGCCCATGATACGATAGAAATACAACCATTTTACATTCTAAATTCATTTACCCCAAACCTCAACATACGCCCCCTCAGGATCATACATCGATTGTTGTCTGGAAATATTAAACACCCTCGACCGTGGATCGTGCCCCACACCGGCGACGTAGGTCCAATTACCCCAATTGCTGTACACATCGTAATCGATGAGCTGGGATTCAAACCACGCGGCACCGGCGTACCAGGGCACGTTGAGTTGGTGTACGAGGTAACTGCCCACGTTTTGTCGACCGCGATTGCTCATAAAACCGGTGGCCGCCAACTCCTTCATATTGGCGTCGATGAAGGGTTCTCCTGTTTGTCCGGACTTCCACAGCTCAAACGCCGGTATGCGCATGGCTTTCACCTCTCGCGGTATCCGAAAAAAGCGATTACCTTCTGACTTGGCGGTGAAGCGAAAAAAATCGCGCCAAATCAATTCGAATATCAACCAATAGGTACTTTGATTCTTGGTTCGCAGCGATTCGTACTTCTTTACTTGGTGATAAATAAACCGCGCTGAGATGGCACCTTGAGCCAACCAAGGAGAAAACTTACTGGAATAATCTGTCCCCAACAAACCATTGCGGGTATTCTTGTACTGAGCTAACTGATCGGTTTCCCAGAAATAGTGCTCCAAACGATCCAAGGCTGCTCTGGTGCCTCCTCTAAAAGGAAAGGCCGAACGCGAATCAATCTTATAGTCTACCTTCGGTATATCGCCCCAGTCTAAGTCAATCTCCGGCTTGACAAACTGCTTAGGTGTGGGGGGAAATGGACGAACCTCTGATTGCTTTTCCATTTTCTTGCGAAAGTCGGTAAACACAAAGGGCATTTTTTCGATGGGAAAGGGCAAGTCTGCCGGGTGATAAAGAGTATCCGCTTCGTACAAGTGAAAGGGTATCCCGAGTTTTTTCACCGCCTCTTCCTGCTGGCGCTCTTCATAAGCATCGTGCCCGTAAACGTGGATGCCCTCAATGGTGTAATGCTGGTGCATCTGTTCAATCACTTCAGCCGGGTAACCGTGACGGATGCACAAATCACTGCCGCGCGACTGAAGCTCCTCCCGCAGCGCTTGTAGTCCTTCCATCAAAAAACGCCGACGGTGTTTTCCAAGTCGCGAATGCCCCCAAGCGTCACTAGCATGCTCGCGTGGATCAAAAATATACAAGGGAATTATGGGCTGATCCTGAAGATGGTGAAATATATCGTGATCGATGATGCGGAGATCATTGCGCAACCAAATGATATGAGCCATGCGTACTGATTTATGTTTGGTTAATATAACACTTTGAGACAACGATGGTTCTTTGTTACGTAAGCGCAGATCCGCTTCGCGCGCGTTGGGCTCAGACAAATGGTATAAACACTCTAACGTGAAAAACTTCCTCAACCCACTGTAATTTACCACAATCTAACACGCTATTATTGTATTATGCATAACCCCGTGTACAAATTTTTAATCATCTTCCCTACTTGTCTACTCCTATGGGCCTGTGGCGGGATGAAGTCTTCAACGTCATCGTATCCCGAATTTGAATGGGATACGAGCAATGGACCGTTGGTGATTGACGACCGAAAAGAAGAAAGCGAGACGGAAGTAAAAAAGGAAGATGTTTCTATTTCTCCCGCCACCTCTAAAGAATTAGAGTTGGTGGTTAAAGACTGGATTGGGACCCCTTATCGTTGGGGCGGCACGAGTAAGTCTGGTGCAGATTGCAGTG
>PXCF01000090.1 GCA_003566715.1 Cryomorphaceae bacterium
CCCCGTTGTTACCCAAAAAAACACATTGAACATTCTTCTGCCATCAGAATCCATGGTAAGTATATCCTCGTTTTTATAGGGGGTGTATCTGTCTCTGCCATTTTCATTCACCTCATCTTCAATAGGGAAGCTGATGGATTTCCAAGAGTAAAGAGGCAAAGAAGCTGAACCGCGCACAAAGAGACTAAATGTTTTGTAAACCGGAAGAAAAAACTCCACGGTGGTTAATCCTGCAAAATTTCCCTGCGCCAAACCGGCCTCATTTAGATTGTCATCTATACCCATTCCCATTTGGCTTATGTTGATACCAAAATTCACATTGAATCTAAGAGCGGGATTTCCCATGGGATCCGGACGCCAACTTCTACCTGTGGTTAATTCCACATTAAACAAATTTAGGCGTTCAGATGCGTGCAGATTTAAACCAAAATGAACAGGATACTGCTTTTCATCGCCATAATAAAACTTCATACCAAAGTTTAACATGTTAAGATTACCCGATCTTGCAGCAAGTATGTAGTTGATGTCTTCATAAATAAGTTCCGAACCATCAAAGACCACTTCAGTTTGGTTAAAGCTATAGGGTTGAAATGTAAATCCTATTTCAAAAACAGAGTTGTTTTTAATGGTGTCCATCTTCTTACTTTCTTCTCTATCCTCTGCAGTATAATCATAAACATTCTGAGCCACCATCGAACCGCTCAGCAAAAACAAACACAATACAAATGAATAAAACGTTGTCATGGAAAGTAATTAAGGTGGTAAAAGTAATGTTGGTGGAGAAACTAAAGAAATGAATCATTTAGATAGATTTGATGCAACAAGGTAAACACAGAAAAAAATTACATCCTTAAGAGAATGGATATTTCAACATTATCAAATCCCCTCCATTTTACATTCATTTTTACACTTTACCTATGGCGTATATCGTTTGTGCGTGTACATTTGCGGCCTGATAAAAGACCGCATGCTAGGCGGTTATCAATCTTAAAACCAATACACAATGAACGTTGCCGTAGTTGGCGTCACCGGAATGGTGGGCCGTGAAATGATTAAGGTCATGGAGGAGTGCAAGCTCCCAGTCGATAATTTTATACCTGTTGCTTCTGCGCGAAGTAAGGGCAAGGCCATTACATTTCGCGGAAAGGAATGGACCTGTGTCACGTTGGATGAGGCCTTGTCGATGAAACCCGACTTGGCACTGTTTTCTGCGGGCGGCGATGTTAGTAAAGAGTGGGCGCCGAAATTTGCCGATATCGATACGATGGTTATCGACAACAGCTCTGCTTGGCGAATGGAACCCAACATCAAGCTCATTGTACCGGAAATCAACGCCAATCGCTTGCAGCCCGAAGACCGCATCATTGCCAATCCCAACTGCAGCACCATCCAACTGGTCTTGGCCTTGCACCCCCTTCACAAAACCTTTGGCGTGAGACGCGTCATCGTTTCTACCTACCAAAGCGTTACCGGAACGGGTAAAAATGCCGTAGATCAAATGGAGGCTGAACGACGTGGAGAAGATGCCCGGATGGTTTACCCCTACCGCATCGACCAAAACTGCATTCCACACTGTGACGTCTTTACCGACAACGGATACACCAAGGAGGAAATGAAACTGACGCGTGAAACCAAGAAAATTCTTGGCGACGATGCCGTATTGGTATCCGCAACTGCCGTGCGCGTCCCCGTCGTTGGAGGTCACAGCGAAAGTGTCAACATAGAATTTAACACAGAAGTGAAGCCGGAAGAGGCACGCGAAGTACTGCGCTTTGCCCGCGGCATCAACGTACTCGACGACCCCGCCAACAACACTTACCCCATGCCTTATTACAGCCGTGGTAAAGACGACGTATTTGTTGGCCGCATCCGCAGCGACATAAGCAACCCTAAGGCATTAAACATGTGGATTGTGGCCGACAATCTTCGCAAAGGCGCCGCTACCAATGCGGTACAAATCGCACGTTACTGTTTGGAAAACAATTTACTGAAAGCCTAATCAACATGAGCGCAACACCAATAGTCTCCATATTGCAAGAGCAAAACGTTGGTCGTGACGTGACCGTTCGCGGTTGGGTGCGTACCTTTCGTTCTCGCCGTTTTATTGCCCTCAACGACGGCAGCACCATCCACAACATTCAGTGTGTGGTCGATTTTGAAAAAACAGACGAGTCCATTCTCAAAAAAATCACCACCGGGGCATGTATCGAGGTTCAAGGAGATTTGGTAAAATCTCAAGGGGCCGGACAAGCAGTTGAGGTAATAGCAAAAAACATCATCGTCCACGGCGAATCCGATCCGGAAAAATTCCCCTTGCAGCCCAAAAAGCACTCCTTGGAGTTTTTGCGTGAAATCGCCCATCTTCGTCCAAGAACGCAAACCTTTGGCGCGGTATTCCGCATTCGCCATTACCTGTCGTTTGCGATTCATGAATATTTCCACAAGCGCGGCTTTTACAACGTCCACACGCCCATCATCACCGGTAGCGATGCCGAAGGCGCGGGAGAGATGTTCCGCGTAACCACCATGGATGCGGCAAATCCACCTAAAAACGAAGACGGCAGCATCAACTATCGCGAGGATTTCTTTGAGAAAGAAGTCAATCTCACCGTTTCTGGACAGCTGGAAGCCGAGTTGTTTGCCTTATCGCTGGGAAAAGTATACACCTTTGGCCCCACCTTTAGAGCAGAAAACTCCAATACGTCGAGACACCTGGCGGAATTTTGGATGATTGAGCCGGAAGTGGCTTTTGCGAATTTGTCAGACAACATGGATTTGGCCGAGGACTTCCTCCGCAGCATCATTCGTTCTGCAATTGCCAATTGCGCCGATGACTTGGCCTTCTTGAGCGAGCGTTTACAAAACGAAGAAAAACAACTCCCCGCCAACGAACGCTCAGCCATGAGCTTGATGGAGCGCTTGCAGTTTGTTGCCGACAACGGCTTCCGTCGCGTGAGCTACACCGAGGCCATTGACATTCTCAAAAACTCCAAGCCCAACAAAAAGGGAAAATTTCAATACCCCATCGAAAACTGGGGCGCAGATTTGCAATCAGAGCACGAGCGCTTTTTGGTTGAGAAGCACTTTAAATGTCCGGTTATTTTGTTCGATTACCCGGCCAACATCAAGGCTTTCTATATGCGCTTAAACGAGGATGGAAAAACAGTTCGCGCCATGGATGTACTCTTCCCCGGCATCGGAGAAATCATCGGTGGCTCACAACGTGAAGAGCGCTTTGACGTATTGCGTCAGAAAATGGCCGACTTCAACATACCGGAAGAAGAAATGAACTGGTACCTCGACACCCGCCGCTTTGGCAGCTGCGTACACAGTGGATTTGGCTTAGGTTTCGAACGCTTGGTACAGTTTGTCACCGGTATGGGCAACATCCGCGACGTGATTCCTTTTCCCCGTACGCCGGGCAATTGTGAATTTTAACGCCAAAGCATCAACACCATATCCTTCTGCTTCAACTGCCAATCGGAAAACTTTTCGAGAAAGCCCAGCCCCATGATCAAGGTGGCATTGTCGAATACGTCAATGTAAACGTTGTTAATGGTGTAACCTCCAACTTCAATCCCGTCTATGAGATAGGTATCAGCCTCGACTGTTTCGTTGTTTGCTAATGTGTAGGTACAAGTTCCGATAAACAAGGAATCATTGATGATACCCGCTTTGCGTAGTCTTGCTTCCAATTCACGGTGAATGATCATATCACTTGCGCCGGTATCGAATAAAAAATAATGGGCATTGTCGGCTATACGAACTTTCACCTTGTAGGTATTATTGAGTTCTTCCTTAAGAGGCACTTCGATGAAATCCACTTCTTCGCCTTGAATATCCAAAGGGTCGTAAACGTTGCTGCTTACGCTCTCATCTACTTCTCCAATCAAATGCGTCATCACACAAGGCATCACAATTTCCACAAACAACTCACTATCTTCTTCCGTAAGTGTTTCAATCTCGGACAATTTATAACCTCTATCCATTAGCTTCGTCAGAGCACATTCACAGTAGTTTTCCGCTTCTTCTCTGGTAAACTGCGACAAATCATCGTCGCCAATTATTTCTTCAACACAGGCATACTTTGCAATGGCCATTGTCACCGATGATGATTCGCCAGGCTGAATCTCAAACTCTTCCGAGTACGCAACATTTGTTTCCACACAGGCAATCAGCGATTTCATCGCATCCGGTTGTTGGATGAGAATCTCCAGCACCATCTCTTCTTTATCTTGAAGGTGAGTCACCGACTCAAATACCGATGAGTGAACATTGGAAAACATCGACGTTATGACACAATAACAAAAGCTATCGACATCAAAGGTGATGCCCAGTCTCTGCTGTAAGTCCAATATATCTTCATTGCCCACACACTCTTGCATCAAGTCCGATATTTCCATAATCGGAACGCTATCTTTGGTAAACACCATTTGCGCCGACATTGAAGTGCTCACAAAAAGCAAGAGTATCAGCCAAATATTTTGATTTTTACTACGCATAAACACTATTTTGCGTGGTAAAAGTAGCGTATAATACATCTTGCCACTCATTTTTTTTTGGCAACCGTTTCTTGTAATGATTAAGAACACGTCATTTGGGGTTCTCCTATTACCTTTGTAGGCGATTACAAGAAATCATTACCATTAGAGAAAAACATCATTCATGGCAAAGGACAATAGTTTTGGTATAGGAACATTGAGCATACACGGCGGGCAAGAACCTGACCCTTCTACCGGAGCAGTTATGCCCCCCATTTACCAGACCTCTACGTATGCACAAGAAGCGCCGGGAAAGCACAAGGGCTACGAATATTCCCGAACGCACAACCCCACCCGTAATGCCTTGGAAAAGAGTTTGGCCAGTTTGGAAAAAGGCAATTATGGTATGGCGTTCGGCTCGGGATTGGCCGCCATCGACGCCGTGATGAAACTGCTAAAGCCGGGCGACGAAGTCATTGCTACCAACGATTTATACGGCGGTTCGTACCGACTATTCACCTCCATCTTTGCCAAGTGGGGACTGGTATTTCACTTTATTGACTTGAGTAATGAAGAGGAAGTACGCGCCCACATCAACGATAACACCCGCATCATATGGGCCGAAACGCCTACCAATCCACTGCTAAAAATCTTTGACATTCGCAAGTTGGCGGCCATCAAAGACGAGTTTGATCTCATGCTCGTGGTGGACAACACCTTTGCAACGCCTTACTTACAAACGCCATTGGACCTCGGTGCCGATATCGTGATGCACTCGGTAACCAAGTATCTCGGCGGACACAGCGATTTGGTCATGGGTGCGCTGGTGGTTAAAGATGAGGACTTGGCCGGACAACTTTACTTCATACAAAATGCCAGTGGCGCTATTTGCGGACCGATGGACAGTTTTTTAGCCCTTCGAGGCATCAAAACCTTACACGTAAGGATGCAGCGCCATTGTGAAAATGCTGAGGCCATTTCGAGGTTCCTTATCAGTCACCCTGCGGTAAAAAAGGTTTACTGGCCCGGCTTCCCCGGACACAACGGTCACGAGATTGCCAACAAACAAATGCGCGGATTTGGCGGTATGCTGTCCTTTGAATTAAAAAACGACAGCATAGACAAAGCATTTGCATTGGTATCTTCGCTAAAAGTATTTACTTTGGCCGAATCCCTCGGAGGGGTTGAGAGTTTGGCCGGGCACCCTGCCAGCATGACTCATGCGGCGATTCCTCGCGAAGAACGACTCAAAGCCGGTTTGTCCGATAGCCTTATTCGCTTGAGTGTGGGATTAGAAGACAGTAAGGATCTCATACGCGACTTGGATGCTGTATTAAAAACTGCAATGGAATAACAACATGCAACAGAAAAAAATTGCCGTTATTGGCTTAGGGCGTTTTGGCACAGCCATCGCCAGAAAACTCGTAGGTCTTGGTGCCGACGTAATGGGAATCGACATCAGTGAAGACAAGGTTGAAGACCTTAAAGACGTCCTTACCTACACCGTTTGTTTGGATTCCTCCGATCCTAAAGCGCTGATGTCACAAAATATTCCCGACATGGACGCCGTGGTGATTGCCATTGGCGCCAGTTTTCAAGATCTTATACTCACCACTTACGCCCTACAAGAAATAGGCGTTGAGCGAATCATTGCAAGAGCGCAAGACGAAGTGCAAAAGCGTATTTTGGAAAAAATGGGCGTACGTGAAATCATGAGCATTGAAGATGAAGTAAGTAACGGCGTGGCGCAGCAGCTCATCAACCCCAGCGTACTCATGGCGGTGCAATTACCAGACGAATACGAAATCGTGGAAATATCCGCTCCTTCTTCTCTATGGAATGAAAAACTCTCCGAAATAGGGCTGCGTGAAAAGTATAAACTTAACCTAGTAACCGTCTTGAGGCACGAAAAAGACACACACCACATTCTCGGCGTCCCCTATCCCGACACGGTGATTGAAGAAGGCGATTTAATTATCATTTTTGGACTAATGGATGATATTGAGCGGTTTATGGATATTAACAAGTAGAATTGAGAATTTAAGCTAATTTGCATTATTGGCTTTATTGTGTTTTTCGCTGACCAGTTAAAAGCCTGAATTCTGGAGTCTTAAATTAGGTCTATACTCTTTTTTGTTCAAAATCATACAATTACACACGCCAATCAAATCAACTAAAAAACAAATTACTGAACACTCCAAACTGAATACTAAATACTCCAAACTAAATACTGAATACTGAATACTAAATACTAAATACTAAAAAGCCGGAAGCGTTAACTCCCGGCCTTTCATATATATCCTAACGATACATTACATCATACCACCCATTCCGCCTCCGGGAGGCATGGCTGGAGCGCCTTCTTCCTTAGGGATTTCGGTGATGGTCGCTTCTGTGGTGAGCAACATACCGGCAACAGATGCAGCGTTTTCCATGGCCACACGCGTTACTTTGGTCGGATCGATGATACCGGCCTTGAGCATGTTTTCGTAGGTTTCGGTTTTGGCGTTAAATCCAAAGTCATCTTTACCTTCTTTTACTTTGGCTACAACAACACTTCCTTCCAATCCGGCATTTTCTACGATTTGACGCAATGGCTCTTCGATGGCGCGCATCACAATAGCCATACCGGTGGTCTCATCATCGTTGTCTCCTTTGGCTTCGGCCAAAACTGCAGTAGCGCGAACGAGGGCTACACCGCCTCCGGGAACAATCCCTTCTTCAATGGCGGCACGCGTTGCGGCAAGCGCATCGTCTACGCGGTCTTTCTTCTCCTTCATTTCTACTTCAGAGGCAGCACCAACGTAAAGGACAGCAACACCTCCAGCCAATTTGGCCAAACGCTCTTGCAACTTCTCACGATCGTAGTCAGACGTGGTGGATTCAATCTGCGCCTTGATTTGGTTAACGCGCGCGGTGATATCCTCTTTGTTACCCTCACCATTTACGATGGTGGTGTTATCTTTATCGATGGTCACCTTCTCGGCACGTCCAAGCATGTCAAGATTGGCGTTTTCCAACTTAAATCCACGCTCTTCGCTGATAACTGTTCCTCCGGTTAATACGGCGATGTCTTCCAACATAGCCTTGCGGCGGTCACCAAAGCCAGGTGCTTTAACAGCAGCCACTTTCAATGAACCGCGGATTTTGTTAACGACCAAGGTAGCCAATGCTTCGCCTTCTACATCTTCAGCGATGATAAGCAAGGGACGACCAGACTGAGCAGCGGGCTCAAGCACGGGAAGTAATTCCTTCATCGAGGACACTTTCTTATCGTAGATAAGGATGTATGGGTTCTCAAGGTCGGCAATCATTTTCTCTGAATCCGTAACAAAGTAAGGCGAAGAATAACCGCGATCGAACTGCATACCTTCTACAATTTCGACGGTGGTTTCTGTTCCTTTGGCCTCTTCTACGGTGATTACACCTTCTTTCTTTACTTTACCCATGGCCTCGGCAATCAATTTACCAATGGCGGGGTCGTTGTTGGCAGAAATGGTGGCTACTTGTTCGATTTTCTCGATGCTGTCACCTACTTCGGTTGACTGGCTGCGAAGGTTATCGACCACAACTTTTACGGCTTTGTCGATTCCACGCTTAAGATCCATTGGGTTAGCGCCGGCCGCAACGTTTTTCAAGCCTTGGTTGATGATGGCCTGAGCAAGTACCGTTGCTGTAGTGGTACCATCGCCGGCGATATCGGCCGTTTTGGAAGCCACCTCTTTCACCATCTGAGCACCGAGGTTTTCTATTTTATCTTCTAGCTCAATTTCACGAGCCACACTTACGCCGTCTTTGGTAATAGATGGTCCACCAAAAGATTTTTCAATAACCACGTTACGACCCTGTGGTCCTAGGGTAACTTTAACTGCATTTGCCAACGCATCAACACCTCTTTTCAAGTTGTCGCGGGCTTCTACGTTGAATTTGATTTCTTTAGCCATAACTTTTTAATTTGTGTTTATTTGTTAAATGATTGCGTAGATATCAGATTCACGCATGATGAGGTAATCTTTACCTTCATAGTTTAGCTCGGTACCGGAATACTTTCCGTAAAGCACACTGTCTCCTACTTTCACCGTAAGCGGCTCATCGGGCTTACCGTTGCCAATCGCTACAATGGTTCCTTGTTGGGGTTTTTCTTGGGCGGTATCTGGAATGATGATACCTGAAGCCGTTTTGGTTTCTGCCGCAGCGGGCTCTACCAGAACTCTGTCTGCCAAAGGGCGAATTTTTAGGTTCGACATAATTATTAGAATTTAGTGTTATACAATTTGATGTGTTGCATTGGTCACATTATGTGCCAAAACAAAATTAGAGGCCTGCGGCCTCTAATCGTTGTCAAACTGTCATATTTCATCTTTCTAGTGTCAGTTTCCCTCTGTCATTTCGCGCGTTTGAGCGTCGACAACGCCAAGGGCTATCATGTTGACAATCTCCCTGACCGAACAACCCATCTGCAGGATATGCGCCGGCTTGTTGAGTCCAAGGAGCACAGGACCAAGCGCCTCGGCAGCACCAAATTCCTGCAGGAGCTTATAAGCGATGTTACCTGCAGCCAAAGATGGGAAAATAAAGATATTGGGACGATTGCCTACCAAGTCACTGAATGGGAAATTCTCTTTCAGTAAATCGTTGTTTACCGCAAAATTGGCTTGCATCTCTCCGTCCACAATAATATCGGGATATTGGGTGCGTAAAATATCGGCTGCACGACGCATTTTCCTGGGCACTTCCCCTTCGTGAGAGCCAAAGTTTGAGAACGACAAAAAGGCCACTTTTGGCTTGAGGTTGATGCGGCGTAAAATACTGGCGGTATGCACGGTAATCTCCACCAAATCTTCCACTGTTGGGTCGGGGTTGATGGTGGTATCGGCAAAGAAAATCGGACCTTTTTTAGTCAACATGATATACATACCGGCGGCTCTTGATACCCCTGGCGCCGTACCGATGGTTTGAAAGACGTTTTTAGCTACTTCAGGATACTTTCTCGTGCTTCCACTAATGAAGACATCGGCATCGCCTTCGCGCAACATCATGCACCCGAAATAATTGCGTTCACGCATCATCTTGTGGGCGTCCATCCTGGTGACTCCACGACGTTTGCGCAGCTCCCAAAACGATTCAGCATAGGCCTCGTTCATTGGGCCATCTTCTTTAGGGTCAATTATCTGGCAGTTCTCCAGACCAACAATCTGATACTCCTCGATGATTTTTTCAATTTTACTGCGTTTACCGAGCAAAATAGGTTCAGCAATGCCTTCGTCTACCGAAATCTGTGCGGCTTTGAGCACCTTAAAAGTATCTGCTTCGGGAAGCACCACGCGCTTTGGATTGGCACGTGCGCGTTCAATGGCCAAACGCATAAACTTATCATCGCGCCCCAGGCGATTGATGAGTTCTTCACGGTAGGCATCCCAATTGGTAATGGGATTTAGTGCCACACCGCTGTCCATTGCTGCCTTGGCAACAGCCGGAGCTATGGTGTAAATCAGTCGAGGATCAAAGGGCTTGGGAATGATGTAATCCGGGCCAAACTGTAAGTTCTTTTGATTGTAGGCAATATTGACGATTTCCGGCACGGGTTGTTGAGCCAGCTCAGCCAACGCATGAACCGCGGCCAGTTTCATTTCTTCATTAATCGACTTGGCGCGCACATCCAAGGCGCCACGGAAAATGAATGGAAAGCCCAATACGTTGTTTACCTGATTGGGATTGTCGCTTCGACCCGTAGCCATAATGATGTCGTTTCGGGCTGTGACGGCTTTGTTGTAGGTAATTTCCGGGTCGGGATTAGCCAAGGCGAAAACAATGGGTTTCTTGGCCATGCTTTTCACCATTTCTTGAGAAAGTATATTTCCTCTGCTTAAACCAACAAACACATCTGCACCTTTAACAGCGTCTTCAATCGTATTTAACTTGGTTTTTCGGGCAAAAAAGGCCTTCTCTTCAGTGAGGTTTTCGCGATCGGTTGTAATGACGCCTTTAGAGTCAAGCATCAATAGATTCTCTTTCTTTACACCGAGTGCTAAATATAATTTGGCACAACTTACCGCACTGGCGCCAGCACCGTTGAACACAACCTTAACCTTATTCGCTTTTTTCTTGACGAGTTTAAGCGCATTGATCAAAGCGGCACCGGAAATGATGGCGGTTCCGTGTTGATCGTCGTGCATCACGGGAATATCTAATTCATCGCGCAATCGCTGTTCGATGTAAAAGCAGTCGGGTGCGGAGATGTCTTCAAGATTGATTCCGCCAAACGTAGGCGCCATAATTTTTACGGCTTCGACAAATTTTTCCGGATCTTTGGTATCCATTTCAATATCAAACACATCAATATCGGAAAAGATTTTAAAGAGCAATCCCTTTCCCTCCATCACAGGTTTTGATGCTAAAGCACCGATATCGCCAAGGCCCAGTACCGCCGTTCCGTTTGAAATAACCGCTACTAAGTTTCCCTTGGCGGTGTACTTGTAGGCGTCGTCCGGAGTTTTTGCAATTTCCTTACAGGGCTCAGCCACCCCGGGTGAGTAGGCAATGGCCAGGTCGCGCTGACTGTTTGACGGCTTTGAGGGAATGACTTCAATTTTTCCCGGCCTTCCCTGACTGTGATAATCGAGGATATCTTTTTTATTCAGTTTCTTTCCCATTTGTTTCGTCATTTAAATTCCAATAGTCTGTATAGCCCTCCGTAAAGGGGTAACGCTCATCTCTGATGCGCGTTATCATCTGACGTAGCTTGGTTTTTAGTTCTTCAATATTTTTGCCATCGGTGGCTGAAATAAACACCACATCGTTGCCCATGCGGTTCATCCACGTTTGTTTCCAGTCCGACAAAGACATATTGGCCTTTTGCATCGGTCCAAGATCGTCTTCGTCTTTTTCCTCGTGGGTAAAGGCATCAATTTTATTAAACACCAGCAGGGTTTCCTTTTCTTCTCCGCTGATTTCCGAAAGTGTTTCCTGTACCGTTTTGATTTGGTCCTCAAAAAACGGATGAGAAATATCCACCACGTGCACCAATAAATCCGCTTCTCGCACCTCGTCGAGTGTTGATTTAAAAGACTCTACAAGTTGAGTGGGTAATTTTCGAATAAACCCTACGGTATCGCTCAATAAGAAAGTGATGCCTTCGAGGAAGACCTTTCTTACGGTGGTATCTAGGGTGGCGAAAAGTTTATTTTCTGCAAACACTTCTGACTTCGACAAGAGGTTCATCAAAGTTGATTTACCGACGTTGGTATACCCGACTAAGGCAACGCGCACCAATTGGTCGCGTGACTTTCGTTGGGTGGCCATTTGTCGGTCGATTTTACTCAACTTATCTTTGAGCAAAGCAATTTTTTGGGTAATAATTCGACGGTCTGTTTCAATCTGCGTCTCACCGGGACCTCGCATACCTATCCCCCCTTTCTGGCGCTCGAGGTGGGTCCACATTCGGGTAAGTCTTGGCAATAAGTATTGGTATTGCGCCAATTCCACCTGAGTTCTTGAGTGTGCTGTCCGCGCACGAGAAGCGAAGATATCGAGAATTAGATTGGTTCGATCCATCACCTTTTGCTCAAAAACCTTTTCGAGGTTTTTGATTTGCGAAGGTGTTAATTCATCGTCGAAGATGATCAGATCAACCTCATTTTCTTTGACATAATTGGCAATGTCGTTAATTTTACCCATACCGAGATAAGTTCGCGGATGGGGATTGGATAATTTTTGAGAAAAGCGTTTCAGTGTATGTGCTCCGGCGGTTTTGGCCAAAAACTCAAGTTCATCTAAATACTCTTTTAGCAAATCGTCACTCATGTGACGCGTATGGGCACCTACCAAAACAGCTGTTTCGTTTTGCTTTCCTCTTTCTTGTCTTTCAAGCATGCAATTGCTTTGTTTTTATGCGAAATTAATTTGTTGCTACTTATGTAAACCAATAACATATTTATGTTTCTCTCTTAAAAAAACAAAAATATGAAACATTACGTCCTTGCGGTAGCGGAGTGAATGGGGAGTGACAAGAATGAAGGGCGGCCGATGAATCAGTTTAGGTTCCACCAATTGGCCCAAGGCACGCGCGAAAGCAATAAGATAAATCCGATAGAGAATAAAAAGGCCAATTTCTTAAATTTGATTTTATCACCGGCTACTTTTTTGGCTTTTACAGATCCCATGGTAATGGCAACAACTGCGAGCAAATTAGCTGTAATGTGTTCCAACAGCATAAATCTGAGCGCGGAATTACGCATGGCCTCACCTACATTTGAAAAGGCTTCTTGGGTAATGGGGCTTAAAAACAGGTAAAGCACCAAACCAATTAAAAACTGTGTATGAACCACCATCACAACGATCTTGCTCCACTTCTTATCGGAGTCGGAGTAAGTGGCATTTTGATTAATTTTTACAATCCATCTTATTATTGAAACCATCAACAAAAGAAAGACAACGTATGCCAGGATGGAGTGAATGTTTAGTACTATTGGATACATATGATTAAAATTTGAAGGTCAAACCTACGAAAAAAAAAGAGAGCTTTTGAAAAAAAAACACAAAAGTTGACGGCTAAACCTCTCTGCCATCTAAGTTGCCTTGCTTTTGGTTTTTATTTTTTATTTTTTCTAAAATGCTCTGGATTTTATCTCTTTTACTTTGTGATAGAAAAGTCACGTTCAGCTTCCTGGTCTTCTCTTCGTTGGTATTAGAAATAGTCTTTATTATCAAGGTTTTTTTTAATCCTTTTGACTCAAAGCTGAACTCTTTGAGCATTCTACGAGGGAACTCAGAGGCTCCATTGTAGTAACCGCTAAGAGGCAACTTCTTAAACAACGGCACGTCTCTCAAAGTGATGATTTCATATTCTATTTGAAAAACGCAGTATCGAAAACGCATGGAAAAAATACAAAACAGCACCGAAGCAGCGATTAACGCAGGAATATAATCGGCAAACAACCAACCTATACTTCCCGGTATGAGCGACAGCAACATATTAAAAACGATGACAAAAACGGACACAATTGCTAATGTTCTTAGCAAATATGTCAACCACATATTGTCTATCTTCGTAAGCTTACTCATTGAGCTATTTAAGTTTATAGGAGTTGTGCAAATGTACTAATCAAAATCAATTAAACTTCAACGTAAGAAAAATAGATTCTTAAAAGAAAGGAATAAATGTATTATGCGCTCACAATGAATGTATAACACTTTTTTTTCACGTAAAAAACAAACATTACGAGGTATAAAGAATCTGTTGATCAATATGTTCCCAAACAGCTTTCGGAAGTAAGAAAGTTTTGGGTGTTTTGTTTTTAATGGATTTTCTTATTTCAGTAGCTGAAACACCTATTAACGGTGCGTCCGATATGTGAATATTTTCAGATGAAAAGTATTTGCCTTCAGGTGGAAAACCGGGCCGGGGATAGACAATTATTTTTTGATTGCGCAGAATATCCTCTCCATTTTTCCAACGGGGCAGGTTTTGCAAACCATCTGAGCCAATCAACATTGCAAATGATTTATCGGGATAAGCCTCTTTAAATGCACGTAAACTGTCGTATGTATAAGAGGGCTCAGGTAAACCAAACTCCAGATTACTGCTTTTGAAATAAGGGCATTCTGCAATGGCTAAATTAACCATGTGCAATCGCTCGTATTTATCAACCAATGAAGCGGAGGTTTTAAATGGGTTTTGTGGGCTCACTACAAACCACACCTCTTCTAATCCCATTTCGTAATAAATGTGCTGTGCCACTACGAGATGACCTATGTGAACAGGATTAAAGCTACCAAAAAACAATCCTATCATTGTGCAAGAAATTTGTTTACCACCTCGCTGATTTCGCGCTTTGCATGTTCCAAGTTATTGTTGGTTAGGACGTAATCAAACTGTCCGGCCATCACCATTTCCTCTTCCGCTCTAGCTACACGCATATCTATCTCAGAAGCGTTATCGGTTCCGCGCATGGTCAATCGCTCTCGCAGCGTATCAATGCTGGGAGGTTGTATAAAGATGGATAAACTGTTATCCGGAAATTGGCGTTTAAGGTTGGCGCCTCCTTGCACATCAATATCAAAGACCACGTGACTTCCTGTGTTGAAGATACGCTCCACTTCTGACTTTAACGTTCCGTAATACCTTCCGGGATAAACTTGCTCGTATTCAACAAATGCACCTTCGGCGATCATTTTTTCAAATGCCTCCACACTGAGGAAATAATAATCCTTGCCGTGCGCTTCTTTTCCTCTTGGCGCACGGGTGGTAGCGCTAATAGAAAAGGACAAATCGCTGCGTTGACTCAGTAGATGCTTGACCAAGGTTGTTTTACCGGAACCGCTCGGAGCAGATAATATGAGCATTTTCCCGGCCATAATCACACAATGTTAAGATTAATTTCCTTGATCTGCTCGAGAATTTCTTTCATTTCTACTACGCGCTTTTGAATGCCTTCATGTTGACATTTTGAGCCAAGCGTATTTATTTCTCGGCCCATCTCTTGAGCGATAAAATTAAGTTTTCGACCACTGTGTTTAGACATACTCATCTCACTCAAAAAGTATTCTAAGTGTTGCTTGAGTCGCACTTTTTCCTCGTTGATATCTAATTTTTCCAAGTAGTAAATCATTTCTTGTTCAAAGCGATCGCGGTTTACGTCAACGTTTAACTCATTGAGTTGTGACAAAAATTTATTTCTTATACGCTCGGTGCGCTCTGCTTCCATTGCAGGGATTTCTTCCAGTAATTGGGCAATGGTATTGACCGCATTATGTAAATCTTTTTCCATCGCCGCCCCTTCGTCTTCGCGATAACTTACCAGTTGCGCAGTAGCTACTTCAACAACTTTCATCAATGTATCAAATTCGGTTTCACTAAGCGGATCATCACTCGTGTTGAGCACATCGGGCATACGCATAGCGGCAGAAAGCGGGTCGCCTGTCGCTGCGGTTTCTTTAAGGATTGAATTAAACGAATCAACATACGACTTCAACCGATCCAAATCAACAGCACCCGACAAATTCGTTTTTTGGGACTGCAGAGAAATCTGCACATCCACTTTACCCCGTACAATATGTTGCTGAAAATACTTGCGCATCTCTGCTTCGTAAGGACGTAGCAAATGAGGAATTCTAAAATTTATATCGAATGATTTGCTGTTTAGCGTGCGTAGTTCAGCGATGAAGTGAAAGCGCTCAGAAGCTTTTTCGGCTTTACCGTATCCGGTCATTGATTGTATCATAGTCTTTGTCGTATCCGGCAAAGGTAAATCTTGTGCGACAATTATGCTGTTTATTTGTCTACTGCTAATACAAGGCATGCCGATCTCAGTACAGATACAAGGTATACCTTGTATCTACTAGGCCTGTCCCTTTTTTTTATAAAAATACCAGGTAACAGCTACAATGCCCATGAGCAAGTAAGGCATAAACATCAAATAAAGAATACCATTATTGAGACCTGTTGCGCCTTTGCTACCTGTAGATGTTTCCGCTACCGCTTTACACATGGCGCACTGGGCTTCGGCCGACTGTGGGAACAAATAGGCAAAAGCAAGCAATAACACAAATAAGAAAATACGCTTATCCATAATAGGGGTACATAAAGACATAGACCAACACACCGGTGATGGCTACATAAAGCCATATTGGATATGTCCATTTAACGACGGCTTTGTGCTTCTCAATTTGATTGACATAGGCGCGATAAATGGCTAACATGGCTAAAGGCAGCACCGGAACAGATAGAATAATGTGAGAAATAAGTATGAAAAAATACAGCGATCGCATCCAACCTTCGCCGCCGTAGGGTACCGGCTCATTTGAAAGTTTGGAAATAACGTACGATACCAAAAAAACAGCTGATAAAATAAAAGCAGACGCCATTACCAGGCGGTGTTGTTGAATCATTTTTCTCTTAATGAACACCCCCCCGAGCAACAATAAGATAAACGTTGAACCGTTGAGTACCGCGTGCAAAAAAGGCAAGCCTTGCACTATAGGGTTATCCGTATCAATCCTTGCGCTTTCCGGAAGCACCATTAATATGGCAACGGCGACGGGCACCACAATCGAGAGAATGGCAATGAGGCTAAGGGCCTTTTTTTCGTTGGAAAGTATTTTATCCATCTTTGCGATAATCATTTATTTCTTTTGGGACGCTTGATGCTCTCGTCTGGCGCGATCTTTTTCCAGCTCTGCTTTGAGCACTTTGATATCGTCCACCATATCTTTTACCTCCACAGGCTCCAATGAATTATAAACACCCATTAGGTTGCCTAGTTCATCGCGTCGACTTCTAATTCGGCCATTCCAATCTACTAAGACCAACATTTCTGAGTGCAAAAAACCACCCGGAGCCAGTTCATCTTCCATGGCCGAGAGGAAAAAGGCAGCTGCTAATTTGTGGGTAGCCTCTTTTTCACCCCTTACAAAGTTCCAAACGGCTGGCTGGCGCTCTTTGCCTTTTAGGTCTAAAGCATAAGCACGTAAGGTCGGTATATCGTCTGTTTCCGGATCTACCGTAAAAGACAGGATGCGAAAATCTTCAATGTGTTTAAAGCGATCATACAGCTGATCCTTTACTTGATAGTTCATTGGACCGCAAACGCTCGGACAAGTAGAAAAGAAAAAGTTGACAACCGTTATGCGATCGTCAAAGAACGAGCGGTCGACATCTTCTCCAAACTGATTGACATATCCGGCAAATTCCGGAATGCTGTAAGGAATGGTATCACCTGCATCGGTCACTTGTTTGGGACCAGCATATTCAAGCGATTGAAAAAATACCTCTTTTACATTGTAAACCCAAATGTAATAGAGCAAAAAAGGCAATATCAGTATTGCTACCAATATCGCCCATTTCTTAAAATTGATTTTCATGTTGTCTAATTTCCGGGGATGGACTGCAATGTAATTGAGCCCATATACCCACCTTCTACCAAAATGATAAACGTTAAATAAGGAATAAGAATTAGTGCTGGTAGGGCAATGGTCCAAATAAAATTCTTACGCTCGTACTTCAAGTGCATATAGTACATTACAATGTAGTATGCCTTAACCAATGTGAGGATAATAAAAACATGATTGATTAACAAGGTGCCTGCTACCTTGTTCATCAAGAAAGCCGGCTTAACAATACCAAGTCCTACTTCAACGGCAGTTACTATGAGTAAAAGCCAAAAGATATTCCAAATCCAACGGGTTCCAGTGGGGTGTTCTGCGTGATCAGCCATGACGTGTCTATTTTTTGTTTGAAACTATATTAAACAAGGTAGAAAAAGGTAAATACAAATACCCAAACAAGGTCAACAAAGTGCCAGTAGAGCCCCACCTTTTCAACCATTTCGTAGTGACCCCTTCTTTGGTAGGTGCCTTTTACTATGTTGACAAAGATGATAAAATTGAGCAATACACCAGTAAATACGTGGAAACCGTGGAAACCCGTAATGAAAAAGAAGAAGTTGGCAAACAGTGGATGACCATACTCATTTTCTTTCATATTAGCCCCTTGAACTACGTAGCTGTTTTCTACTAGAGGCAAAGCACTTTTATGATTGATAATTTCTCTTTCTTTTCCTGGGAGAAGAAGTTGCAAACTAGGGTCTGCTTTAAAGGCTGCAATAACCTCATCGGTTGCAAACTTTTCGTGATGGTCGTGAGGTGTGTCACTTCCGTGAACAATGTCGTGAAGAGATAAAACGGTGCCGTCGGCATCGGCGATCTTGGCCATACGTCCATCTTCAAAGCGAACAGCGCCGTGCTCACCAACGATAAAGTGATACCACTCCCAAGCCTGTGAGCCAAGGAAAATAGCACCACCTAAGATGGTTGCCAGCATCCATACGGTTACACCTTTTTGATTCATTTTGTGCCCTTCATTCACAGCCATTACCATGGTAACCGAACTCATGATAAGGATAAACGTCATTAGGGCCACGTAAATCAACGGGTACTCTCCGTGCACGAAAGGAAAATGCGTAAACACCGCATCGGGATCCGGCCAGAGAGATTCAAATTTGAAGCGATACAATCCGTATGCTACGAGAAAACCACTAAATGTAAGGGCGTCTGATAAGAGGAAGTACCACATCATCAGTTTACCATAAGAGGCGCCTAAGGGACGATTTCCTCCGCCCCATACATTTTCATTACTTTGATCTACAGATGCTTGTGTAGCCATTGTTACGTGTTTGAATTAAAGGTGCAATATTACCGAACAAAAATTAAAAACAGGTACAAATATAACCATACAGCTCCGAGAAAATGCCAAAAAATTGACGCCAACTCAAAGCCTAGTTTGTTATTTACTGAATATAAACCATTTAATGCTTTATACATGGTTACTAATAAAGCGATTATACCACCGGCCAAGTGAAGTAAGTGAAAAAAAGTGATGGCATAAATCCACGAACCACTAACGTTGCTTCCTTCTCCGGTAAAAAAGATTCCTCGGTCAATCAGGTCTTGCCATCCCAACAGTTGAAAGACGATAAATCCTATGCCCAAGATAAAAGCGGCAATAATGCCACTCTTAAAAAGTGATTGGTTATCATTCTTTAGAGCGCGTGCTGCTATTATTAAAGCCAAACTGGATATACCTATTAAAATGGTGCTGGTGAGAAACTCACCGGGCAATGCAAACTCCATCCAAAGACCTTTGTCTTGCAAAGATCCTTTGCTCACCAAAAACCCGGATGTCAATCCCGCGAATGCCATAAAAATACTGGCTTGCGCAATCCAAAGCATGGGCTTTTTGGCGCGTTTTCTCTGTTGTTGTAACGTTTCGTCAGACATGCATTTAGCCTATAAAGTGATCGACAACCCAGATGATCTGAGTGAGTGTTAAATAAACAATACTGTATAACATGAGCTTGCGTGCCGACGCATGATCGAGCTTGCGAAATAATACCCATGCACGGTAAACCAAAACCAAACCCAAGAAAAATGTCAACGCAGTTGCAGGTGCACTGACAACAAAGCGACCGGCCAACCCAAAATAGGGCAACAACACCAGTCCCAACAAGCCCGAGGCATAGAGGACTGCCTGAAAGGCCGAAGCGCGATCAGGCTTACCCGAAGGCAACAACACGTAGCCAGCTTTTGCGTAATCGTTGTGTAGCAACCACGCTATGGCCCAGAAATGTGGAAACTGCCACAAGAACTGCCAAGCAAATAGCGTCCCCGGCTCTACACCAAACCGACCGGTAGCAGCTACCCAACCCAACATAATGGGAATGGCACCGGGAAAAGCTCCAACAAACACGGCAAAGGAAGTCTTGGCCTTTAAAGGCGTATAGACCAACGCATAGAGCACCACCGAAGCGGCCCCAAAAATGAAGGTCAAAAAATTCAAAGAATACAAAAGACCTAAGCCAAGTATGGACAATACAAAAGCGACAATCAGTGCTTCATTGACCGACAAACGACCACTGGCAACAGGGCGCTGAGCTGTTCTGTTCATCTTGCTGTCTTGAACCTTTTCAATCACTTGATTAAAGGCATTCGCCGCACCAGTTACCATTATACCACCTAAGGTTAAAATGGTTAGGTCGAGAAAGCGAACTGAAGATGCTCCCAACAGGTAACCAATGACCGAAGAAAACACCACGCTTGATGAAAGCCTGAGCTTCATAAGCGCCATATATTCTCTCCACTTGGGGACGACTGCAGAAGAAATGGTTACCGATTGCTGATGATCCATTGACATGAATTGACAAATAAGGGGCAAAAATAGTGTAAAACACCCGGACGGGAAAGCGCTTTTCTCCCATCTTAACATCATTTTGAATGGCTAAAACAAAGATTTCATTTAAGAAAAAAAGAGGACGCCACACATTTATGCACTATCCATTGAAACACCTAAACTTAGGAAAATAAAGTTGGAATCCTAAAAGTCAATTCAACTTTTGAGAGCGAATCACTATCCATCGCTTGCGACCATGACGCACTTCTGAAACCACTTCATGAAGGTAATGATTTGTCAATATAGCTTTTACTGTTTTGTCCGTCTTGATTACTCTTTCTTTTGACATATTTTCTGTCTTTTTGTTGACGTAAAATTAGTCAAAAAATTCCAATCCGACAAATAAAAATCGCATTATATCAAAATCTTTTAAGCGGCGAAAGCAGCTCGTAAAAGGCTTTAGCTATTTCTGGCTGAACAACCACGATCTCTCCACCAAAGAGATAGTCATCACCTCCGGAAAAATCGGTTACCAACGCTCCAGCTTCTTGAGCGATCAAACTTCCAGCGGCAACATCCCAAGCGCTCAAGCCGTATTCGTAATACGCATCGAATCTTCCTGCAGCGGTGTAAGCCAAGTCCGTAGCGGCCGTTCCTATGCGACGCACGCCTCGGGTAAGCCTAAAACAATCGGTAAGTGTTTTTATAAAATCGTCCATGCGATCAAAACGGTAGTACGGGAACCCTGTAGCGATGAGGGTATCTTTAAGGTGTAGATTACCACTCACCCGAATAGGGTTGTTATTGAGCTCTGCTCCTCGGCCTACTATTGCAGTATAACACTCCTCTCTTACCACTTCGTAGACCACACCAAGCACCATTTTACCTTCACTTTCTAAGCCAACACTGATCGCGTAAACGGGAATGCGATGAAGAAAATTGGTGGTGCCATCTAAGGGGTCAATGATCCAGTTGTATTGCTTGCGCTCGTTGGTTACGGTTTCCTCCTCCGTGATAAAACCAGCCTCCGGCAGAATATGCATCAACCCTTCTACCAAAAGTTCTTCGGCTTGTTTGTCGACATAACTCACCAAGGCATTAAGGCTTTTCACCTCAATATCTCCGGGCTTGAAGGCATTTGACTGACTTTGAATAAAACGAGCGGTTTTGGCGACAACCGCTACCACCTCGTTTAACATAGACTTATTGACCATCTATTGCATGGGCTTCTATCATGTCCATAGAATGCAACAATTTGATATCGTTGCAGTTGTCTTTTAATTTTTCCAGAGGTTCACGTATCTTTCCTTCGTAGTCATTCATCACTTCCAAGTAAGACTCTTTCGATTTCCAGCGCTCGTACGCAATAAATGTAACCGGCGATTCTTTGTGAAGTCTTGCCGCTACGAAGGCGTCGTGTGCTCTAAACGCATACACCAATGAACTCCAATCGCTCTTAAACGATTCTTCAAATATTGGACTGAGGTGATATAATCTAATAATTGCGAACATTTTCCAAAGGTACAGACGAAAGCTCTACCAAAGACACCGTGCCATCATTATTTTGCTGACCGAGTGTTAAATCTTGAACCGTATTGGTCAAAGCCGGGTCCCAGAAGGCCTTAACCCTTACATAGTTCTCGGTATATCCTAAGATATATCCCTTATTATTCTCGTCTTCAAACAGTACACGCTTGCGCATACCCTCTTGTGAAGTGTAAAATGCTCGGCGTTTCTTTGCCGATAAACCACGCAGCATTTTGTTGCGTTTTTTGCGTTCGGGAATAGGCACCACGCCTTCCATTTCCACCGCTTCGGTGTTGTCGCGTTCACTGTACGTAAACACGTGGAGATAACTTACCGGCAGCTCGTTGATGAATTGATACGTTTCTAGAAAATGCGCTTCGGTTTCCCCCGGAAAACCAACAATTACATCGACGCCAATGGCTGCATGAGGCATATGTTTTCTAATACAGGCCACACGATTGACGTACAACTCTCGACGATAACGGCGCTTCATTTTACCCAAAATCTCGTTGGAACCCGATTGCAATGGAATGTGAAAATGGGGGACAAAACGCTTGGAGCTGGCAACAAATTCAATAATCTCTTCTGAAAGTAAATTTGGTTCAATGGAAGAAATGCGAATGCGATCGAGCCCTTCCACATCGTCCAACGCACGAATCAAATCCATAAAGGTGTGCTCGTGCTTTTTATTACCGAATTCTCCTTTACCGTAATCACCTGTATTGACACCTGTAAGCACCACTTCTTTGATGCCTTGATTCACAATCTGTCGAGCCTGCTGAACCACCTGATCCAATGGCGCACTTCGACTGATACCGCGCGCCAGTGGTATGGTACAGTAGGTACATTTATAATCACAACCGTCTTGCACCTTTAAAAATGCGCGGGTACGGTCGCCAATGGAGTAACTGCCTACAAAAAAATCGGCCTCTTCAATGTCACAGGAATGTACCTCGCCACTATCTTTTTTAGCAAGGTCGTGCAGGTACTGTCCGATGTTAAACTTCTCTGTTGCACCCAAAACCATGTCCACGCCTTCAAACGCGGCAATTTCTTCAGGCTTTAGCTGGGCATAGCAACCCACCACCACCACAAACCCATCGGGATTGGCACGCTGAGCCCGGTTTACCCAATGCTTACACTCGCGATCGGCATTTTCCGTTACCGAACAGGTGTTAATCACGTAAACATCTGCAACTTCAGAAAAATCTACGCGCGTAAAACCATCGTCTTCCAACGTACGCGAAATAGCAGACGTTTCGGAAAAATTAAGCTTACACCCGAGGGTATGAAAGGCAACTTTTTTATCGGACATCGTGATGCAAATTCAGGCGGCAAATATACGAAGCATAAAAACCAATTGACCTTTTAATTGTTCTCTTACAATGATCTCCGTCGTTTGGTTCAAACGTGACTTGCGCATCAGCGACCATGCGCCCCTGCAACACGCCATCGCGCGTGGATTACCTATCCTTCCCGTGCACCTCGTTGAACCCCACGCACTCAAGCAACCGGAGTACGACCCCAAACATCTCGCATTTTTGCTTGAAGCCGCATTCTCTCTACAATCCAATTTTCCTTTGCAAATACTGCATCGCGACGCATTGCCGTTTTTTACTTCACTCACAAAAAAATACCCCATCGAAGCTGTATACAGTCATCTGGAGACCGGTGTGCAATGGACGTTTCGGCGCGACAAATCACTGAAAGACTTATTCAACAAACAAAATATCAAATGGCGTGAATTCCAAAACAACGGCGTACAACGCGGACTGAAAGACCGTTCAGAGTGGGATAAGAACTGGCGCTTGTTTATGCAGGCTGATTTGATTCATCCGGATGTGAAAAACGCACGTTGGCACATCAAAGAAGCGGGAACATTTCTTCCGGAAACCATTTTTGCAATCACCAAAAGGAATCACCAAAGGCAAATAGGCGGTGAAAGAGAGGCGAAAAAGCTGCTCCATTCATTTCTCGATGAAAAACGGTACGTCAATTACCAACGTCATATTTCGAAACCATCAGAAAGTCGGACGTCGTGCAGTCGGCTGAGTACCCACCTCGCTTGGGGAAGCATTGGTTTAAGGGAAGTCTACCAAAACAGCATGAAAACCTACGGCAATGACGCAACCAACAAACGGGCGCTTCAAGCCTTTATCAGCCGACTCCATTGGCATTGTCATTTCATCCAAAAATTTGAAATGGAAGACCGTATGGAGTTTGAAAACCTCAATAGAGGGTTTGACAACATCCGTCACGAGATTGATGAAGAAAAGGTAAACGCTTGGAAAAACGGTCAAACCGGCATTCCCATGATAGATGCCGCTATGCGCTGTGTTGCCGAAACGGGGTATCTCAACTTTCGCATGCGCGCCATGTTGGTGAGCTTTCTCACCCATCATTTGTGGCAACCGTGGACGGCAGGCGTGCATCATCTCGCACGCTGTTTTTTAGACTTTGAACCAGGTATTCACTTCCCCCAGTTTCAAATGCAAGCAGGCTGCACTGGAATCAATCAATTTCGCATCTACAACCCCGTCAAACAAGGGCAAGACCACGACCCGCAAGGCCACTTCATTAGAACCTGGGTACCTGAACTCAAAGATCTACCCAACGAACTGATTCATACACCGTGGAAAATGACGCCCATCGAGCGCGCTTGGACACCTATTGAATACCCACCTCCCATCGTTGACATAGAAACATCGGCACGGCACGCAAGGGATGTTTTGTTTCAGCACAGCAAAAACAATCCACTGGTGCGCAGTGAAAACTTTCGCATTTTGAGCAAGCATACCACGGCGATTAGAAAAATTGAGCAGAGAACAAAAGCGATTATGCAAACCAACAGAAAAAACAGCTGATAAAGACAAGTTTCCTATTACCCTACCCTTCCTCATTCTTTTTCACACCCATTGTTTCCGGACGTTTGACCAGATAATACCCAATAGACAACGCCAAGATAATGGAAGCCAATCCAATGTTGTTGATGCCGCTGTTGTGCCCGACATCAAGTACGAGCAACTTTCTTCCGATGGCAATCAGTCCAATCAGAAGAATACTCTGCACCTTGATGCTGTGTTCTTTTATATACAGATTAAAGGTATCTATCAGCTCAATGGCGATGAGGATATTAAAAAAAACCGGTAATACTGCAGACGTTTGCTCTTTGGTGATCAGCAAGCGATCGCTGTGATCGTGCGCCGTAAAAAGAGCTTTGCCAAATTGGTAGACCAGTTCAATGATTTCAACCGAAATGTACAAAACAACAACGCCAGAGAGCACATAAAACACAAATCGCTCGAAACCATGTGTCCATTTGGTATACTTCATAAGTTACTTTTTTTAACGTGAAGAGGCTTTCCTTGATGCATTCCTATCAAGCATTATTTACAAGCCAATAAATTGAAATGGCTGAGATACTTGAAAGTAAGCAGATGTTTCACCGGCATAGGTTTTATTGTTGGACAGATCCAATTTTTTTACCTCATTGCCTTTGGAAAAATCAAAGTTTTTGAGATCCACCCAAAAGGTATTAGGTGTTAATGCCGTTTCAAAATAGTATACAAGGTTTGTTTGATCAGCAACCACTCGCCACCTGGTGGTCGACAAATTAGGGAATCCCTCAATGGAAAATCCGTAGGGCACCGACACATTGCGAATCACACTCATTACGCCGGCAACGGCCACGCGGGTGTTGTCGGTTTGCGGAATGGCATCGATAAAAAATGAGGCCCGTACGAAGCGATCAGAAGCGGTGACAGAGCCGGGCAAAAAGCTCTTTCCCGGAATATTATCCCAGTATTTTTTTATCGCCAATTGCTCCAAATACGGCGGATCGTTCGTCATAACAATATACGACGGATCGTGGTGAATAACGAGTTTGCCATTGATGTACTCCATGATGGCATTGTCGCCAGTAGCATCTGACAGGGAAAGGTGTACGGTGGTGAACTTTTCTGTGCCCGGAATAAAATCAGAAACGATGGCGAAGGACTCTTTACTAAATTCATTTACAGCTTCCTCTACCGTAGCAAAATTATCCAGTGCATACTGTGCCCATAGAGAAATGGCCATGCCTTTTCGTTTTCCGTCTTTTTCAAAACTTGGGTACTGTGACTCTACCAACCACAGCATATTGGCGACCAATCCCTTTTCGTTCATACCGTCGCTGGTGGCAATATCCCAAGAACTGGCAGCGATGCTCCCATACTTAGATGTCCATTCAATGGAATTTTTACCCACTTCACCATTGCGTTTCACTCCTCGCGGAAAGATCCACAAATTAGCAGGTATCTCCATAGAAAAATCCATAGAACGACCAGTGAGCACAGTATTATTCGGACCTTTATAAACCACCCGGGTACAAGCTTCGGCTTCGGTTGAAAAGAATGCGGCAAAAAAGAACAGGGCAGTGAGAGATATGCATGTTTTCTTCATAATCATTTTGTTTAGCCGGTAAATATAATTCAAAATTAAGGACAAGACAGAGGCCATTAAACCAGAAAACAAATATATCCTCAAAAAGATTTGCGCTCGACGCTATGTACATAATTGGTGGTCATTACGGTAAATACGAGTATGATTTGCCCCCACTAATGCATATATGTTTTTTATTTACCTTGCAACCATTTAAATGAAGCGTGCATCTAAATACAAATCATTTGTTTACATGTTAAAAAAACTACCCTTCGCGATTGCGTGCTTAATCGGCACGTGTTCCTTTGCTCAAACGACTTACTTTCAACAGGAAGTCCATTACAGAATAACAGTCGCTTTAGATGATTCTTTACACTTTCTCAGGGGCGAAATTGAAATGGACTACCACAACAATTCGCCGGACACATTAGATGAAATTTATATTCTCACCATGCCCAACGCCTATCAAAAAGGCACGGCACTGTACAATCAACTACTGATCAGCGGACGGGTATCGTTGCTTTTGAACGACCCAAAGAACAGCGGCTTTTGTGATTCATTGGCGTTTTCACAAAACGGCGAATCTGTTGCTTATGAAAACATAGACAACCAACCGGATGTGCAACGTTTAATATTGCGCACGCCCATAAAACCCGGCGAAAAAACCACCATAAAAACCCCTTTTCGGGTTAAAATTCCCAACGCAAAAATTTCACGATTGGGCCACGTGAATCAAGATTATATGATTACCCAATGGTACCCCAAGCCAGCGGTTTATGACAAGAACGGCTGGCACCCTTACCCTTACCTAACCCAAGGTGAATTCTACAGTGAATTTGGGTCTTTTGATGTTTCTATTACGCTTCCTGAAAACTACTTTGTTGGCGCAACCGGCGTATTGCAAAACGAAGGTGAATGGGAACGCATCGCCGAACGAGAAGCGGCGACCAAAGATGGTTCATTTGACGGAAAAACGCCGCCATCTTCTGGCGTTTTGAAAACCTTACAGTACAAGCAAGACAATATTCACGACTTTGCTTTTTTTGCCTCGAAGTCTTTCTATATTGAAACCAAAGATTTCAACGTAGCCGACCGTACCATCAAGGCGATGGCCATGTATCAACAAGCAAATAAGAAGATCTGGGAAAACAAAGGCGTTGATTATATCGTGAATGCCACGCAGTTTTACAGCAAAGAAGTGGGTGATTATCCGTATGATTTCGTCACCGCTGTAGACGGCACCATTGCTGCAGGTGGCGGAATGGAATACCCCATGGTGACGGTGATTGGCTCTATGGGGTCTGGAAAAATGTTGGACAAAGTGATTGCCCATGAAGTAGGACACAACTGGTTTTACGGGATTCTCGGGTCCGACGAAAGGCGCTACCCCTTTATGGACGAAGGCCTTAACTCCCATGTTGAGTCGATGTACATGCAGCATTTTTATCCGGATGAAGATTTATTGGGCAACGCCAAAGTCTTTGGTTTAGACAAGTGGAAAGACAAAGATCAATATTACCTCACCTACCGCATTAAAGGCGGTTGGAACGAAGACCAACCCATGAACGACCCATCAACCGCTTTTTCTGAAATTAATTATGGTTTGGTCGTTTACATGAAGTCTGCGGTTGCTTTTCAACATTTGCGGGGATATCTCGGAGAGATTGAGTTTTTAAAAGCCATGCACCACTATTACGACAAGTGGAAATTCAAACACCCCGCGCCCGAAGATTTACGCGCAGCCTTTGAAGAGAGCACCGGAAAAGACCTCAGTTGGTTTTTCGAGGACGTCGTTGGAAGCACGAAGAAAGTGGACTACAAAATTGTGTCATCAAAAATAGAAGGCGATAAAGTGCAGGTAACGATACAAAATAAGGGGAACATCATCGCACCTCTACCGCTTACGTTTGCCAACGACACCACCATTTGGCGCGAAGGTTTTTCGGGAAAGAAGACGTTTGAATTTCCAGCTGAGTGGACGGAAAAGGTCATTCACAACAAAAACAACAACTCACTTGACCTCGTGATCGAAAACGACGCGAGATCGGCCGTAAGGAAGCGCACCCTCAAATTCCTTCCGATGCTCGAGCACCGCGAAGAAAACCGACAATTGCTGGTTCCCGTTTTAGGGTTCAATAGCGGCGATGCATTTTTCCTTGGATTGGGAATTCACAACCGCTCCATATTTGGTAAGAAGTTTGAATATTACGTTGCGCCGGCATACGGGTTTTCATCCAATGGTTTGGTGGGATTGGCCGGAGTCAATTATCATTTTTTCACACCAAAAACCGCCGGACTAAGCCGCATTAGTCTCGAAACCGAAGCCAGTCGCTTTTTCACCACACGTGGCGATGCACCTTCCTTGTACAACCGCATCAATCCCAACCTCATCTTCCATTTGCGCACGACCGACCACAGCAGCAATTTCAGTCACAAGGCCGGGATTCGTTTTCGCTTCATTGAGGCCATTGAGCAGTGGAATAACGAAAGTTCAGAAACCAGCCAATGGTACACCGCTAATGAGGCCTTTTACACCTTCAACAAGAGCAACTTCAATCGAACACATGACGGATACATCGGTGTGGAATGGATTCGCGACCTTTCAGTCAGTGGTCCGGAAAACAGCATTTCTTCCGAACTAATTTCAACGGCCAAGTTATTTGGAACCTACAACTACAAGCGGCGGTATTGGAAAGAGAAATATGTAAAAACCAGACTCTTTGCCGGTGCCATGCTTCCTACAGACAGAAATTCCCCGTATCACTTTCGCCTAAACGGCTGGGACGGACAGCAAGACTACCGTTTAGATGAATTATTTTTTAGCCGCAGCGGAAACCATTCACAGTTCTTGGAAAACGAAGGCGGCTTTCTTGTGTTCACCCAACTTCAAGCACACAGTGTATTAACGTCGGGGCGTGTGTCGTTGGACTTGCCTTATATCCCGTTGAGCGTGTATGCGGAGGGAGCGGTGATGAATGATCAAACCAATCGTGGTGACCTCAATTGGAACGCATACTTCTCATCGGGACTGATGCTGGAAATCATACCGGACGGCTTAGCTATTGGCATACCTATCATCAACGACAACCGACTGGAAGATCATGTAAGTGCCCTGCAACCCAAAATTTGGAACCGCGTGCGTTTTATGATAAACATCCGTGGTGCCAATCCGTACAGACTAATTCGCGATCTACTGTAATTGGTCAGTTTTTTAACGCGCAATGGTTGCTCATAATCAATCAAGAGTTAATTTCATCCGTTAGGAAAGCGCAAACTATTCGAGGAAAAAGACTGAGAAGCCCTTTGTGGCTGAACTAGAAAGTTCGAGAGCAAGGCTTGCGACCCCGATAGCTATCGGGGGAAAAACAAAGAGTTTACATTAGTAAATGATTTGTTTTTAAACTGAGCATAAAGCAGCTATCAAGCTTTATAGACAGCCACTTATTGTGGCCCCGCTAGGAATCGAACCTAGATCTAAAGTTTAGGAAACTTCTATTCTATCCATTGAACTACGGGGCCTAGAAACACGAGGCAAATATATTGGGAAGAAGCATCAAAAAAAAGCCCCACCAAATCGGCAGGGCTTAAATTTTATATGGGTTGCGTAGTGATGTCTGCACAGACATCATGCAGCGTTTACCTGCTACTTCGCAACACTAACGCGCTCATTTACAACACCCTTATCGGTTTCTACACTTAGAATATAAATACCATTGGGCACTTGAGATACCGGCAACTCTTGTTGAGCGGTTCGGCTACCTTCCTCAGAGTAAACAATTTTACCACTGAGATCCATCAACTTTACTCTAATAACTTGACGGTTTTGTCCTTCCAAGGATATGTGAATGCGATCACTGGCCGGATTGGGATATACCTTCATCAACGTATTGGCCTTTTGATTGACCTCAATCACGTCTGAACCGAGATTTGGTGCATCGAGTACGCGCTTAATGCGGGGGATAACGAACTCAAAGATGGTATCGATATATGCTTTAGACTGGGCTACGTTGTTGGGGTTGGTCTCGTTGGCTCCGTTGGGATCAGCCGGATCCCACCAGTCCCAAGGGTTGGCATTGACCAAGAATGGTGCAGCGGGATTGGGAGGTGGTATGTCAAAAGGTAAAATATGGTGGATACCAAAAGGATTATAGGAGGCGTCTCGCGCTTGGAGACTCAGCGGGTCGTTCCAATAAAACTGCAGCACATTGAGGTTGCGAAGTTGAGAGGCACGCGTAATGGCGGTCATACTACCGGCAACTTCAACCACATTAAAGAACTGTTGACCAATGGGCACGTTGACCATTCCCGCAACGAAGGGAGCAAAAAAGTCTTGTACCACGTGCACGGAAACCATCACCGGATCACCGGCTTCCAGCCAACTCTCATCACCCAATGCACCACCCAAATTAATGGCCATGGCAAAATCAGATGAGACGCCGGGGAAGTTGACAAAGTTGCGTCCTTCACAAGTTAAGTCGACTTCGGGCAGACCCAGCGCAGTTGTATCGCCGGTTAGGCAAACTTCTCCACCAAAGCCCCACCAGTCACCTACAACAGCGGTGTCAACGTAGGGATCACCAGCATTTACTGGTTTCCCGTACAAGCCGGTAGAACTGGGATCTTCATACTGAAATTTATCGAAGTCGGCTACCTCGCTATACTTATCAAGCGTAGCGGCTGCAAATGTGATATAACCACCAGACCCCTGCCCCATCAAAATGATGCGTTCTTCATTGATGCCAAGAGGATTCCCTCCCATCAATGCATTCAAACGAAGCGCACGCACCAACGTACGCGCATCTTGGGTGGCCTTGTACACGGCCAATAAATTGGTTCCACGACGTTGATCCAAATCGGTACTATTGGCTAACCAACCTACGCGGTAAGTAGCCGATACAGCAACAAAGCCACGCTTCGCAAAACGCTTACATATCTCTACAGCGGCACTATCGGTTCGCTCTCCAACCGGACCAGCCAAACCTTTAGGCAAAAAACTACCTGTGTGAAAATAAACCACTACCGGACGATTGGTTTCTGTATCTACGGCCGGACTTGGCATGTAAACGTCCATAAAATTGGGTAACAGCTGAGGGCCACCAATACTAGCCGGAGCATACTCTTGCCAATTCAAGCCGTAAGGCTGATCAGCAATCTTCATAATTTCTGCGTCGGTAAATACTTCGTCGACGTAACGGGTTTGTGAATACCCTAGCATGGATACCATTGCCAAGGCACATACGAATAATTCTTTCCTCATTTCATTTAATTTAAATTATGTCAAAGTTAAGTTTTTTTTCGATATAACAAACATTTGACTCAATTATTTTCTTGCCATATCCCAAAGCCAGCTTACGTAAAGCAATCTTCCCACACGCGGACCGCCAAATACCTGAAAGGCCATGTTGTTTAGTACGTTGTTTCCACCTACCTTAATTGTACTATTCCACGAAGGTAAACGAATACTCATTTGCGCGTCAACCATGTCATAGGTATCAATAGAGCCGGTAAACTGAGGGGAGCCTTCGAATAAGAAGCCCTCTATCCAGCGATAGTTGACGGCAAACCCCAAGTGTTTCAATCGCTTAATTTGAATACCTGAGCCACTGATACCGACATTAAACTTATGTTCAGGGGTATTAAAAGCAGGAATAATGGGATCATCGGCGCCGGCATTTAATCTATTCCAACTATAATTTCCATTGAATGTGTAATTCTTGGCAAAAAAGTAATTGTATCCAAATGTAAATCCTTGGGTGGTCACTTGCTGCTCGGCATTGGCGGCAACCCGATACACCTGTGCACCGGTAAATGGGTCGCCAAACAATTCGTTGTCCAAAAATATGTCTGCGCCAATGTTAAACCCAATAAAATTTTGGTAGAAACTGTAATAATAGTTCATGTCCAAATAAAGCTTATTCGCTATGGTGGTGCGGTACCCCACCTCGAGTGTTTGCACTTGCTCCGGCCTAACGGGCGCCACGTCATAATAATTCCACTCATGTGCTTCTCGTTCGGATCTTGTCTTACCCAAGTAATCCGTGATATCTTCAACCGGCACTAATGAGTCACGACCATTGAGATTACCAATGAGAATGGCTCTTCCTACATTATAGTATAGGTATTGATCTTGCAGTGTTGGATTGCGAACAGCCGACGACAAGCTAAACCGAAGGGTATTTAAATGATCGATATTGTAAATCAAGGACACCGCCGGAGAGAAGTAATAACCGAAGTTCTCGTTTTTATCCACCCTCACGGTTCCGTTGAAGATAAGCAGCTCACCTTTGAGCTTCCTCGTATAACCGCCGTACACGCCATATTCGTAATTGGAAAGACGAATACCTGCCGTATCTTCAAATATTGAACCCTGAGAGTTAGGTCGATACAATCGAGCATTACCTCCTACCGTAAACTTAGATCGATCGTCATCTAAATCAAAAACATACTCTCCGTGAATGTGATAAAGCGCGGATCTATCAAAGAATCGCGTTCCACCATCGGCGAAATCCAAATTGGTATAGTGGTTAAATAGTGAGTCGAACAACTGCGTACCCGGGCGGAGCTCTCCCAGGCCAAAGGCATTGGTTTGCTCCCTGGTGCGTTGATGCAGCTGCGCAAGCGCATCTCCATTTTGCGCCAAAAACGCATCGTACTGACTCATCCACAATTCGCGTTCGTTATTAAAGCTCGCCGTGGGAAAACCGGGCAATTGACGCACTTCCTGACTGGGCCAGAGGTTTTCGTAAGTCGACCCCCAAAAGCGCTCTTCCAAAACGGCGTCCTGCATTTTCAATGCAGTAAAATACGCATCATAGGTATTTCCCGCATCTTCATTGGTGGCGTAAGCTCTAAGGAAGTACTTGTTCTCCTTTCGCCACTCCAGGCGATTTTGAAAGAACATCAAATCGCGTAAACTGTAGCGGTTGTCTCCTTGATAGACGGTTGTTCCGTAACCAAAATTATTGGCCAATATCAACTCGGAATTATTGTTCAATCGGTAGTGAAATGCAGTGGCCAATTTGAGGTTTCTGGTGTCGTAATCCACCAAATCCACTTCTTTAATGCCATCGCGATAATACCTCCCCAAACCCGGATACGAGCGAACGGAAGGATTAGAAAAAGCGGTTTCGTCTCCGTAAATATTGACCGAATCAAATCCGCCGGGATTCTCAGGTCCATCCTGACTATCTTCCGTTGGGCCATAATTATCGGCTACCCAATCATCTGCTTCTAAGTAATAGGCATTGATTTTCCATGCAAAGCGATCTTTGCCTTTTTTGTCTTTATACGCCCAGGCATGGCGAATAGACAGCTCGCGTAAGTTTCGCTCGCCAACCTTCAGCATCCCCGAGGTCCCTTGAAATAGAAAAGGATCTTTGGTGGTCATAGATACCACCCCATTGAAAGCGGCCGGACCGTAAAAGGCTGAACTTGCACCGGCAATGATGTCCACGTTAACCAAATCCAACTCAGACGCGCCAACAAAATTCCCCAAAGAAAAATTGAGTCCGGGTGCTTGGTTATCGACGCCGTCTATGATTTGCAGCGAACGCACTGGCGACGTACTGTTGAAGCCTCGTGTATTGATGATCTTAAAGCCTATACTCGCACTGGTAAGGTCCACCCCTTGTAAATTTCCGAGACTCTCGTAAAAACTTGCCGCTGGAGCTTCATTTATGGCCTTTACATCCAAGGCCACTACCGATAAAGCGCTTTCTTTTTGCTTTTTACTCAACCGCTGCTCCACCACTGTCACTTCGCCAAGCGTGGTTTTGTCCTCTTCCAGGCGAATCACATTCAATTCACCGGGCGAGAGCACCTTAATAACTTGGGTTTTACTCCCCATATAACTCACTTCCAATTCAACCGGATATGTAATATTTCGCGGATTTAGACGAAATTTCCCATTGATATCGGTAGAAATCCCATCAACAATACGGCCTGCTTGCTTGATCACTACATTCGCTCCAACTGCCGGTTGATTGTCGCGCAAATCGATAACTGTTCCCGATATCTGTGCGTTTACCATTTGCAACAACAAAACAAAACACAGTGTAAATATTACCCTCATAAGCCTAACGTTCCTGATAGATCATCCAATTGTGCGCTAAAAAAGCACCTGTTACAACACCCTTAAAATAAAAGTCAATATTATGAAAAACTTTTCATAACCAAGCACAAAAAAACCTCCCAAAGTTGAGAGGTTTTAAAATCCGTCTGACGAGCCTATCGAAATGCTTCGTCAAGTGCCATTTTAAAAGAATGACTTCTACATCATCTAACTTCCTTCAGTCTGAAAACGAAAATCATCAATCTAAAATCACAAATCAAATCACTCCTTGCCTTTGATAAAGGCCTCCATCACAGCGTCACTCACACCCACGGAGGAGAAACCACCGTCGTGGAAAAGGTTTTGCATGGTGACTTTTCTCGTAAGGTCGGAGAACAAACTAATAACATAAGACGCGCAATCGTCGGCTGTGGCATTGCCCAGTGGCGATAACTCATCGGCATAGGAAATAAATCCGTCAAAGCCTTTCACGCCGCTTCCGGCAGTGGTTGGGGTCGGGCTCTGAGAGATGGTGTTCACGCGCACTTTTTTCTTCACGCCATAGTGATAGCCAAAACTACGCGCAATGGACTCAAGATACGCCTTGTTGTCGGCCATATCGTTGTAGTCGGGGAAGGTGCGTTGTGCAGCGATGTAGGTCAGCGCAACCACGCTGCCCCACTCGGCAATGGCATCTAATTTATAAGCCGTTTGTAGTGTTTTGTGGAAACTCACCGCCGAGACATCCCAGCCCTTGGCCAACCAGTCGTGATTGAGATCGGTGTAGTGCTTGCCTTTACGTACATTGACCGACATACCGATGGAGTGCAAAACGAAGTCGAGGGGCTTACCCAATATCTCTACGGCTTTGGTAAATAGGTTTTCTAAATCTTCCATAGAAGTGGCATCGGCAGGAATGATTTCCGAGCCGGTTTTTTCTGCCAACTGCTGGATGGCGCCCATTCGCATAGCCACCGGCGCATTGGTCAATACAAATTTTGCCCCGTGTGCATGCGCTTGCTCTGCCACTTTCCAGGCTATGGAGTTTTCGTCTAATGCACCGAAAATGATGCCTACTTTTCCTTCTAATAGTGTACTCATAATGGATAATATTTGCGGGTAAAGATAAGGTAATTAACCAAACCGTGAAGGATGGGAGTTTGGGGGGTTGGGGTTAGTCAGATAGGTAATTATTGAGATACTTTACAATAAATTACCTAAAAATCGAAATTGGGTACATGTGTGGTGCGTGGTCAACTTTAATAGACGCGCAGAAATTATTTATGTTGTGGGTAGGCGCAACGATTGCGGGGTAGGCGCAAGGCCTACCCCTACGAGAATAATGTGATTTGTCCGTTTTCGTCCAAATTTGGCGGTTCTTTATCGTCGTTACTGTCATTGGATTGGGATTGACCTTCATCGGGTGACGAAGGGGTTTCCTCTTCTTGCGTTGCTCCCTCCTCAACCTCCAGTTCCGGCTCAATGATGGTAAATTGCTTGACGGGGTACTTGGTCAGTTGGTTACCCATGGCTTTTTCTCCTTTTACGGAGATGAATTCCACCAGATCTATGACTTCGTCGTCGGGCTGCTTACCTTTGACTTTCTTGAAAGTGATTTTCACCGATGGTTGTGGGTGATAACTCACCAACTCAAGTTGTGAGCCCTCTGCTTCGGAGATAAAACGTTCTTTTTTATCGGTGTTCTCGGGAATAAATCGCTTGACGTAGTAACGCTCTTTTTCCGATTCCCAATAAATGGCCGTTACGGGTTTTTCTTTGTCGTATTTATCGATGACGAGCCAGTCTTCCTCAAAATGTGTAGAGAAATCATAAGGCAGCAAGCGATAGTAACCGCTGGCGCTTAACTCAAGCACCTTATTGTCTCCGGAAAAACGACCGAGAAGTCGTCCACGCGCTTCTCCATTGAGACGCATCACCGTTTCGTCTAACCAGATACGACGAGGCGCCAAGGTGGAACTGCCTTTTTCTTTGCGTTCCACTTTGCGAATGGGGTACTTAGTCGCCGTATTACCTTTCACGCCGCGACCTTTGATGGCCAAATCGCCTAAATCGATGTCAAAGCGAAGTTTACGAATGTTTTTAATCGCTCGATGATGAACGGTAATGGTTTCCGCCTCGCCATTGGGGTTGGCAGAAAAATAGACCACTTTCGACCCCTTGCTCCCGGTGGTCAAATCGTACTCGCGATCGCGGGTAACCCCATCTACATAAAAACGCTTCATGTAGGTGGCACCCTTTTCGCCGTCGGTGTAGAGCATGTGGTAAATCTTGCGCTTATCGCCTTTTTTAAAGACACTCACGTATATGATATCTTTTCCCACGTAGGTTTTTTGGTCAACCTTGGTCACCATCATCACCCCATCGCGGCGAAACACGATGATGTCGTCGATATCTGAGCAGTCACCCACATATTCCGCGTCTGATTTGCGTAAACCCGTACCCACAAATCCCTCTTCGCGATTGACGTAGAGTTTTTCGTTGGCAATGGCCACTTTTTGCGCCTGTATGTCGTCGAAAAGGCGAATTTCTGTTTTACGTACCCTTTCCTTACCGTATTTTTCTTTGAGATATTTGAAGTAGTTCACGGTATAATCCACCAAGTTTTCCAAGTGGTGCTTATACTCCTTGATTTTGTCTTCTAGAGCCAGTATATTGTTATTGGCTTTGTCGGAGTCGTACTTAGAAATGCGCTTGATGCGAATCTCGGTAAGCCTAACGACATCTTCATCGGTAACCGGACGAATGAGATGACCGATGTGCGGCTTCAAGCCTTCGTGGATGTTTTGAATCACCTCCTCCCAGGTTTCCGCCTCTTCAATGTCACGATAAATTCGGTGCTCGATAAAGATGCGCTCCAACGAAGCCATGTGCCACTCCTGCTGAAACTCATCGAGTTTGACCTGCAATTCCTGACGGGTAAGTTCCAGCGTGTGATCGGTGGACAGCTTCAACAATTCACTCACGCCAACAAACAACGGACGGTCGTCTTGAATCACACAAGCCAATGGCGAAATCGACACTTCACAATCGGTAAAAGCGTAGAGGGCATCGATGGTTTTATCGGGAGAAATATTGGGCGGCAAGTGAACCAGTACCTCTACAAACTCTGAGGTATTGTCTTCAATCTTTTTAACTTTGATTTTACCTTTATCGTTGGCCTTAAGAATGCTTTCAATCAAACTACCCGTGGTGGTTCCGAAGGGAATCTCGCGAATACACAAGGTCTTTTTGTCCAGTACCTCAATCTTTGCACGAATGCGTACTTTCCCTCCGCGCATGCCATCGTTGTAGTTAGACACATCAGCAATACCTCCGGTAGGGAAGTCGGGAACAACCACGGCTTTTTTGCCGCGTAGAATTTTTATACTGGCATCAATCAGTTCGTTGAAATTGTGCGGGAGTATTTTGGTAGACAAACCCACGGCAATCCCTTCTACTCCTTGCGCGAGTAAGAGGGGAAACTTCATGGGAAAAAATACCGGCTCTTTTCCTCGACCATCGTAGGTGGCTTGCCACTGCGTAATCTTAGGATTAAAGGCGACCTCAAGGGCAAATTTTGTCAGCCTGGCCTCAATGTAACGGGGCGCAGCCGCACTATCACCGGTGAGAATGTTGCCCCAGTTTCCCTGACAATCAATCATCAGATCTTTTTGCCCGAGCTGCACCAAGGCATCGCCAATAGAGGCATCACCATGGGGGTGATACTTCATGGTTTGCCCGATGATATTGGCCACCTTGTGGTAGCGCCCATCGTCCATTTCTTTCATCGCGTGAAACAATCGACGCTGTACCGGTTTAAGTCCATCGTGCAATGCAGGAACGGCACGTTCGAGAATAACGTACGAGGCATAATCAAGAAAATAGTCTTCGTACATGCCACTCACCCGCGTGAGACGCACGTTTCCATTGTCGGTATTTTCGTTGTTATCGATATTTTCTTCGTTGCCGTTTTCTTCTTCTGACATGCGTATCGCTCTGGTTTACGATAAGTTAATTTTAAAACATACTTGCAAAGAAAGGCTTTTCCACCGAGTAAAATGTAAGAAAAGATATGTCTTTGCCTTTTGCTCGGTAAATATATAAACGGATGAGGCAAATAACAGATTTATGATTGAGGATTTTTGATTTTAGATTAATGACTGATTGATGAATGGGAGGTATGATGTTGGGGGTTTGAAGTTTAAGGCTTAAGAGAAGAAGGACTTTTACAGCAGCCAATACCGCCATTCGTCAAAACTGAATACTGAATACTCCAAACTGAATACTAAATACTGAATACTCCAAACTAAATACTAAATACAAAAAATAATGGAATGAAAATTGGAATACTACGGTTAAAAACATTACAGCCATGAAAACAAGAAAATTTGCCCCCGGATTTACGAAAAAGTCGATGATGTTTTTCAGCGTGATTTTAGTTTCCATATTTGGCTTGACATCATGTTATTCTTTAGAAACGACTGCGTTAAAAGTAGATGCAGATGAAAGGGATTTACAAGGAATTCCATTTCAGGCGTCATTTGTGGTTATTGAAAAAGAAGGCGGAAACGCCAAGGATTTATTCTACGACATCAAGCGTTCATTGGACTTTAAAGGTCATGAATTGGACATGATAAGTGAAGAATTGACCATGTTGACCACCCGAGGAAAGGTCGTTGACGTTGATCGTGCAAAACAGCGTATGGAAATTCGCGTGAGAGATACGGCCTTTGGAGCACGCGCCGTCATCAGCACCCAACACAGATTGATTGGCAGACCAGCCGGCAGTCAGTTTTCAACCTGGAGAAGAAGTTATTGGGACGCAGTTTTGATGCGTACTGCTTTTGCTGAAACGGTGGTTGTTGCGAAAAGCATTCCCGGCGCCACGGTAAACTATGAACACATCGATCCGTTTGCGTTTTGGGACAACCATGTGCCAAGGGTGCAAACCACAAATGTTTTTTAAAAACACCATTAAAAAATGTTACTTACATTCGACCAATAAATCCATCCTTATGCAAACCAATCACCTTCGCTCAGCAATCCTAAGGACTGTGCTTTTAACCTTGCTAGTAAGCACATTTGCCCTTCATGCGCAAAACACCAACATAAAACCAAAAATCACCTCCGCTACTTTGTACCCCAATGCCGCGGAGGTGAATCTTTTTAAAGAAGTCAACCTTAAGAAAGGTACGCAAACCATCAGTATTGGCGGTATTCCTAATGACGTAAGCAAAGACAGAGTAGTCATCGATATCGACGGCGATGTGCGCGTGGTTTCCACCCAACTCATTCCCGGAACACATCGTTTAAATCTTTTGGCCGAAAGCGAACGACTGGAGTCACTTAACAAACTCGACGAAGAGATTGAGCAGCTGGAGAAATCTATCGGACTGATTCGCGAGGAACGTGCCATGCTCAACGAAAACCGCAAGATTAGCGGCAATCAAACCCTCACGGCCAATACTTGGCGAGAGGCCGGACAATTTTACCGCAGCAGAATGGAGCAACTCCAAACCGACGATAGCAAGCTGATCAACAAACTACGGGAAACGAGAAAAAAGCGCTTTGACCTTTACGGCAAACTGGGCAAATCGCTAATGGCCAGTCGCAATTTGGAACAAACCATCGAAATCGAGCTGGAGGCACTTCAAGCGGGAAACATAGGCTTAAACCTTTCCTACCTCACACAGCGCGCCGGGTGGCAACCGCGCTACGAGGTTCGCTCCGCCTATCCCGAGAAAAAAATGGAGTGGAATTACCAAGCCGAGTTGTTTCAGCACACCGGACAAGCGTGGGATGACATCGATATCACGCTGACCAGTGCCGAACCGCTGCAAGACAAGAGCATTCCCGAACTGCCCATAATTTCTGTTACCCGACAACTAAACCAACAACAAAACGCTTGGCCACCCATTCGCCAAGTGGGCAACAAAGGCACATTCAGCGGATCCATTTACCAAAACCGCACCCAGTTTGTCGTTCCTTCGGTCAACATAGAACTGCTCGACCGCTACCAACGTGTGATTACTACCACCACCTCCAACGAGCACGGCCACTTCTCCATCACGTCTGAAGAGCCGGTGTCGTTCATCCGCTTTTTTACCTGGAATTACCGAGTGGAAACCCTAAACTACCCGCAGGCCAATGCGTGGCTGTCCATCAACCTCAAGCCCGATGAAAACGCCTTTGCCACGGCTGCTGATGTGCGAGAGTTTGCTGATGATGTAGAAATAGCCTATGAATCAGGGTCCCCAAATACAAGAGGTGCGCGATCAAAAGAAACAACGTACTTTATCGACGGCGTAAAAGTAAGGGGCTCTATGCAGCTTCCCGAGAGCAAAACATCCCGTCCGGATTTTGGCAACCTCGACCTCAATAGCGGAGCGGCCATTTTCCGCCCGGAAGAGCGCATTAGCTTGCCTTCCAGTCAAAATACGCGTACCATTACTTTGCGTCGTCACACCACCGAAGACGTGATTCACCAACACATCGCCGTGCCGCGAATGACCAACCAGGTTTACCTCATTGCCAAGCAAAGCGGCATGCAAGGAATGGGCTTGTTGCCCGGTAATGCACGCATCTTCTTAGGCAATCGGCAAGTGGGGGTTATGCACATCACGCCCGAACGCATTGGCGACACCTTAGAGCTCTCGTTTGGTGAGGACAAAAACCTCCACGCCGAATACAAGCCCAAGCACGCCGACCGCTCCCGTCGTTTTTTAAGTCGACGCGTCACCGAAACCCACATGTACGAGCTAATCATCAGTAACCGACGAGTGCAAAGCGTAGATGTGGAGCTGAGAGATCGCCTTCCGGTCAGCGACCACAGCGATGTCAGCATCTCCCTCATCGATGGCGACGGCGCCGAGCACAACACCGCCGACGGGGCATTGAAATGGGATGTCAACATCCCCGCGAACAGTAACGCCACGCGTACGGTGACATTCGAAATATCAAAACCACGGCCGTAGTAGGGGTCAGCCTTGCGCTGACCCTTACCTACCTTCCTACCACCACCAATTCTTTTGGAAAATCCCCCCTTACGCCGTTACTTTGACAAAGTAAAAATCAACCCTCATCCGAATGAACTACTGTTCGCACTGCGGCAGCAAAAACCTCAAGAGAAGCATTCCGCAAGACGACAACCGTCTGCGGTACGTATGTGCGGACTGTGATACCATTCACTACGAAAACCCCAATATGGTAGTTGGCTGTTTACCCGTTTACCACGGGAAAATCCTCTTGGCCAAGCGCTCCATTGAGCCGCGCAAAGGGTTTTGGAATTTGCCTTGTGGTTTTTTGGAAAACGGCGAAACCGTTCAAGAAGGCGCCCTGCGCGAAGTGGAAGAAGAAACCGGCGTGCAAGTCACGCTCAAGCACCTGCACACCATCTACAACCTACCCCACGCCAAGCAAGTGTACCTCATTTTCTTAGCTGAGATGACCAACACCGATTTCCATCCCACCACAGAAAGCGAAGAAGTGGCCTTGTTTGCGCCGGAAGACATCCCCTGGAAAGAAATGGCCTTTTCCTCCAGCGCCTTTGCCATCAATAAATACCTAGAAGCCCCGCAAGAGAGCAGCACGCATTTTGGGACGTTTTATAAGGGGAGGGATTGAGGGTTTATAGACTCAGAGCTAACAGTGTATAGCTGTGAATGATTTTTTTTGATGGCTGTATGCTTAAGGCTCTATACTTAAGAGACAATCTATAATTGTGTGTCGAAAACAACTGTTTTCCGGGAAGTTTTTCGGGAATCAGTC